>NZ_JAKDLO010000329.1 GCF_030452765.1 Intrasporangium sp. | reverse complement strand
CCCTGTCTGTCAAGGTGAAGTGAGACAACCGACCAGCTCGGTTGTGTGCCAAGTAAGACGGGGCGAGAGATGAGATTTGATCCTGATGACGATGAGTAGCGCAGACGTTGACGCGGGCGTGACCCGCACGACCCGGCGGGTGTTCACGGCGGCGTACAAGGCGCAGATGGTGGCCGAGTACGACGCGGCAAGCGATCGCGGTGCACGCGGGGCGCTGCTGCGCCGGGAGGGCCTGTTCGACTCGCACATCGGCAAGTGGCGCCGGGCCCAGCAGGAGGGCCGACTGGCGGGCACGCCGACCGCCGGGGCCGGCGGTGGCGGTCGGAGTCCGGCCTCGCGGGAACGGGCTCTGAGCGTAGAGAACGAGCGGCTGCGCGCCGAGCTGGAGACCACGAAGGCGGTGTTGGACGTTGCGGGAAAAGTATCCGCGCTCTTGGAGACGCTCTCCGAGAGCGCGGGCGCCAAGCCGCGGCCGCGGACGTGATCATGCCCGCCCTACACCAGCTGCGTGAGCTCATCTCGACGAGCGCGGCGTGCCGGCTGCTGGGGGTCTCGCGGGCCTCGCTGCACCGGTGGGAGCACCCGGTCTACGGGCCGAAGCCGGCACCAGCGCCGCGGGAGCACCCGTCGGCGTTGACCGGCACGGAACGCGAGCTGGTGCTGGCCGTGCTGGATGAGGACCGGTTCGCCGACAAGGCGCCCGAGCAGGTCTGGGCGGTCCTGCTGGACGAGGGCAGATACCTGTGCTCGGTCTCCACGATGTACCGGATCCTGCACTGCCACAGTCAGGTCCGTGAGCGGCGCGCGCAGGCCAAGCACCCGCCGCGGGTCATCCCGGAGCTGGTCGCGACCGGCCCGGACCAGGTCTTTTCGTGGGACATAACCAAGCTGGCGGGTCCGGTCAAGGGCTGCTACTACGACGCGTACGTGATCATGGATATCTACTCCCGCAAGATCATCCACTGCGAGGTCCACACCGGCGAGTCCGGTCTGCTGGCCCGCGACTTTCTGGCCAGCGCGATCATCGCCAACGGCGGCGCCGCGCCGCGCTGGGTGCACTCAGACAACGGCACCTCGATGACCTCCAAGACCGTCGCCGGGCTGCTCGCCGACTGCCACATCACCCGGTCGCTGTCTCGGCCGCACACCTCCAACGACAACCCATTTTCCGAGGCGCTGTTCAAGACCGTGAAGTACTGCCCCGCGTTCCCGGACCGGTTCGGCTCGCTAGCCGACGCGCGCGCCTTCATGGCCACCTTCGTCGACTACTACAACCACCACCACCGCCATTCCGGCATCGGCCTGCATACGGCCGCCAGCGTCCACGACGGCACCTGGCGCGCTATTGCCGCCGCCCGCCAATCCACCCTCGATCAGGCCTACCACGCCCACCCCGACCGGTTCCGCCGCGGCCGGCCGACCATCCCAACCGTGCCTGTAAAGGCCTGGATCAACCAGCCCAAGCCGACCATCGAAACGAGCGCCACTTCCCACACTTCTTCAACCGCTTGATGTCTCACACACCTTGACAACTTCCG
>NZ_JAKDLO010000028.1 GCF_030452765.1 Intrasporangium sp. | reverse complement strand
TGCAGCAGTACTTCGACGACCCGACCGTCGAGGAACTGTGGATAAACGAGCCATCCAAAGTATTCATCGCCCGCGGCGGGACGGCGGAGCTGACCCCGACCATCCTCAGTTCCGACGAGGTGCGTGACCTCGTCGAACGCATGCTCAAGAGCAGTGGGCGCCGGGTGGACCTCTCATCCCCGTTCGTCGACGCCACTCTTCCGGACGGGTCCCGGCTGCACGTGGTCATCCCGGACATCAGCCGGGAGCACTGGCAGGTCAACGTGCGCAAGTTCGTCGTCAAGGCCGACCATCTCGACGACCTCGTGCGTCTGGGCACCCTGACTCGGCAGGCGGCGACGTTCCTCGACGCGGCGGTCGCGAGCGGGCTGAACGTGCTGGTCGCGGGAGGGACGCAAGCCGGCAAGACGACCCTGCTCAACTGTCTGTCGGCCGCGATCCCACCCCGCGACCGGGTCGTGACGTGCGAGGAGGTCTTCGAGCTGCGTATCCCGCTTCGCGACGTCGCCGCCATGCAGTGCCGCCAGCCGAGCCTCGAGGGAACCGGGGAGGTGCCCCTGCGTCGCCTCGTCAAGGAGGCGCTGCGGATGCGGCCCTCGCGGATCATCGTCGGCGAGGTGCGGCAGGAGGAGAGCCTCGACCTGCTGATCGCCCTCAACAGTGGCGTTCCCGGAATGTGCACGGTCCACGCGAACAGCGCACGCGAGGCGGTCACCAAGATGTGCACCCTGCCGCTCCTGGCCGGCGACAACGTGTCCAGCCGCTTCGTCGTGCCGACCGTCGCCGCGTCCGTCGACCTCGTCGTGCACGTGGCGCTCGAGCGTGACGGCACCCGCCGCGTGCGCGAGATCGTCGCCGTTCCCGGACGGGCCGAGGCTGACGTCATCGAGATCGCCGACCTCTTCGTGACCCGAGGGCGCCGGCTCGTGCGGGCAGACGGGTTCCCGCCGCACCGTGACGCGTTCGAGCGGGCCGGCTACGACCTCGCCTCCCTCCTTTCGCAGGGTGAGCGCTGATGTCACCACTGGTCGTCGGCCTCGTGTTCGGGCTGGGGGTCTTCTGCATCTACTGGTCCTTCTGGCCCCAGCAGGAGCGACTGCCCCACACTCGGGACGGTGGCTTCGTGGTCGACCTGCGCGACCATCTGACCCAGGCCGGGTACCCCTCGGTGACCCCGGGCAACCTGATCGTCGGATCGATCGTCATGTTCGTCCTGGTCTTCCTGGGTGTCGTGCTCCTGGTCGGCGTCGTCCCGATCGCGCTGTGCTTCGCCGTCGCGGCCGGGCTCGGGCCCATCACGCTGGTCCGGGCCCGCGCCCGCGCGCGCCGCAGCAAGCTGCGCGACCTGTGGCCGGACGCGGTCGACAACATCACCTCCGGGATCCGGGCAGGGCTCGCGTTGCCGGAAGCGTTGGCACAGCTGGCAGTCCGTGGCCCCGAGGAGCTCCGTCCCGCCTTCGCAGCCTTCGCCGAGGACTACCGCACGACAGGTCGCTTCCACGACTGCCTCGACCGGCTCAAGGATCGGCTTCGCGA
Organism: Intrasporangium sp.; assembly: GCF_030452765.1. Classification (GTDB taxonomy): domain Bacteria; phylum Actinomycetota; class Actinomycetes; order Actinomycetales; family Dermatophilaceae; genus Intrasporangium_A. The sequence goes on along the minus strand of NZ_JAKDLO010000028.1, from coordinate 29,898 downwards.
CCCGGTGGCCGATCGCCTGGTCGAGTCGCTGCGGATCGCCCGTGAGGTCGGCGGCAGCGAGCTCGGCACGCTCCTGCGCACCCTGTCGTCATTCCTGCGCGAGGACGCTCGCACCCGGTCCGAGCTCGAGACCCGCCAGAGCTGGACCGTAGGGGCCGCCCGACTCGCCGTCGCCGCACCGTGGATCGTCCTGGGGATGCTGGCCATGCGCGGCCAGTCGCTGGCCAGCTACTCCAGCCCGGCCGGGTGGGTCATCCTCATCATCGGCGCAGGCGTCTGCGTCGTGGCGTACCGGATCATGGTGTGGATCGGGCGTCTCCCGGAGGAAGAGCGGGTGCTGAGATGAGCAGCTCGGTCGATGTCCTCGCCCTGCTGCCCGGCAGCGGGTGGTCCTGGGCCGGTGCCGTGGTGGGTCTGCTCGCGCTGGCCGGCGTCGCGCTCGTGGTCGCGGGCCTGCCCATGATGCGCCGACCAGGCCTCGAGGAGCGGCTCGCGCCCTACCTGCGCGACGCGGTTCGCCCCTCGAAGCTGCTCGCCGCCCCGCCTCGGACGCCGGGGTTCTTCGGCCTCGGGGCGTTGGCGGCGCCGTACCTCAGCCGTCTCGGGATGCGGGTCGACGCCGTCCTCGGTGGGTCCGCGAGCGTCGTGCGGCGGCAACAGCGTGCTGGGCAACAGTCCGACCTCGAACGCTTCCGGGCCGAGCAGGTGCTGGCAGGCTTCGGTGGCGCCATCGCCGCGATCCTGCTGACCGGACTGCAGGCCGTGTCGAAGGGCCAGCTGTCCCTCGTCATGCTCGTGCTGCTCGTCGTCGTCGGAGCGCTGGCGGGCATCGCGGGGCGCGACCTGCACCTGTCCCGGTCCGCGCACCGGCGCGAGCAGCGCATGCTGGCCGAGTTCCCCACCGTGGCAGAGCTGCTCGCTCTGGCCGTTAGCGCGGGGGAGGGTGCGACCGGAGCGCTGGAGCGCGTCTGCCGGCTTTCTCATGGGGAGCTCTCCGACGAGCTGCGGCGCTGTCTCGCCGACGCGCGGGCGGGGGCCAACCTGCCCACCGCACTCGAGGGCCTCGCCCGTCGGACGGGGCTGCTCAGCCTGAGCCGCTTCGTCGATGGCATTGTCGTCGCGGTCGAGCGCGGCACACCACTGGCCGAGGTGCTCCGGGCCCAGGCGCAGGACGTCCGCGAACAAGGCCGACGTGCGCTCATGGAGGAGGGCGCTCGCAAGGAGATCACGATGATGGTCCCGGTCGTTTTCCTCATCTTGCCCGTAACGGTCCTCTTCGCCCTCTACCCGGGCGCCAGCTACTTGAACTTCTCTCTCTGACCCTTGCCGCAGGCTGCGCCGCGGTCCCCGCAGGCCCGGGACAGCCAACCAGCACATCCCCAGACCCAAACAGATAGATACATAGAAGGAGCACGACATGCACACAGTCCTCAACGCGATGGACCGGCACCGACGCGAGGTTCTTGCCGCCCTCGTGGGCCGGGTGGGTGGTCGTCGGGACCGGGGCGACGTGCCCGGCTGGGTCCTGATCACTCTCATGACCGCTGGGATCGTGACCGTTCTATGGGGCGTCGCCGGCGATCGGCTGGTCCAGATGTTCAGCGACGCGCTCGGCAGCGTCAGCGCTCCGGGCCGCTAGGTCGTGGCCGGTCCACGGGGTCGATGTACTCGGGCTCGAACATGAGGAGACCGCGCGACGAAGGGTCCGCGGTCGCCGAGTTCGTCATGGTTGCCGCACTCCTGCTCTTCGTCGCGACAGGTGTCTTCCAGGTCGGCCTGGCTCTCTACGTTCGCAACAGCCTGATCGCTGCGGCCTCCGAGGGCGCCCGTTATGGGGCCAGGGCCGACTCCAGCCCGCAGGCCGGTGCGGAGCGTACCAGCCAGCTCATCAGCACCGGTCTCAGCGCGCGGTTCTCCCGCAATATCACGGCAGCGGAACACATTTCCAACGGTGTACGTGTGGTGCAGGTCGTGGTCCGGGCTCCGTTGCCGGTCATCGGTCCGATCGGACCATCCGAAGCGCTCGAGGTGCGCGGGCGCGCGTTCAGCGAACACCAGGTCGGAGTGGTCCCATGATCCCCACCCTGCCAAGGGCCTGGCACCGACTGTGGTCGCGGCGTGACGACGGTCGGGCGATCGTCGAGTTCATCGTCCTCGGCCTCGGCCTGCTGCTGCCCCTCATCTATCTCGTCCTCACCGCCGCGCGGATCCAGGCGGGTGCGTTCAGCGCGTCGCTGGCGGGCCGGGAGGCCGGCCGCGCCTTCGTCACGGCCACGAACGACAGCGACGCCCAGGTGCGCGCGCAGGCGGCAGCAGCACTGGCGTTCACCGACTTCGCCTTCGACGAAGGCACGAAGGTCGACCTCCGGTGTGACGGCACACCCTGCCTGCACCCCGGGGGGGAGGTCACGTCCACCGCCTCGATCGAGGTTCAGCTGCCCCTCGTGCCCGACTTTCTCGCGGCTCACGTGCCTACCTCCGTGACCGTCTCCTCGACCCACGTGTCGGCTGTCGACACGTACGTGGCCCGATGAACGGCATGCGTGGCACTTCGCTACGGCGTGTCCGGCACCCGCTGGGTTGGCCGCACAGGTCTGATGTCTCTCGCGACGACGGACAGATCGGCATCCTCATCCTCGGGCTGTTCGCCATCGTCGCACTGCTCATCGTGGGGGCGATCGACGTGACCGCAGCCCAGCTTGCCAGGACCCGGATCCTCGACACAGCGGATGCGCTCGCCCTCGACGCCGCCGACGCCCTCGAGGAGGGCAGCGCCTACGGCGGCGGAGTGCAGAGCACGGTCGCGCTGTCAGACGCGTCGGTGCGAGCCGCCGCAGCAGACCACCTCGAGCGCACCCCCCTGCCTGCCGGCCTGACGGGATGGGGTCTCGTCGACGGCACGGGCACCCCGGATGGGAGCACTGCCGTGGTGCGGCTCCGGGGACAGGCACGGCTGCCGATGACGGGCGGCGTCCTCGACAGCCTCGGCGGCAGCGTCACGATCACGGTCGAGTCGCGGGCCCGAGCGCCGCTGCAGTGAGTGCGATGCACTCTCGATGGGGAGAAGTGCACTCTCGATGGGGAGAAGTGCACTTTCGATGGGGAGGAGTGCACTTTCGATGGGGAGGAGTGCACTTTCGATGGGGAGGAGTGCACTCTCGATGGGGAGGAGTGCACTCTCGATGGGGAGGAGTGCACTCTCGATGGGGAGAAGTGCACTCTCGACGGGGAGGAGTGCACTCTCGATTCGGGAGAGGTGAACTGGGGGCTTGCTCGATCCGGGAGAGGTGCGCGGGTTAACCTGCCAGACGAAGTCCCGGGCCGCCGGGGCCGGATGCGAAGGAGCGATGGTGACCGTCTCGACAGAGGTTCAGGCCGCTCACGTGCGACGGGTCGAGGCGCTGCGCCGCTCCTATGACGCCGTCCCCGCCGGGCATCCGGTGCGCCTCGCGAAGCGCACGTCCAACCTCTTCCGTCCGCGGGCAGAGCTCGCCACGCCGGGGCTCGACGTCGCACACCTCACCCATGTCCTGTCCGTCGACCCCGTCGTGTTGACCGCCGAGGTCGAGGGGATGACGACCTACGAGGCCCTCGTCGAGGCGACCCTCGCGGTCGGCTGCATGCCTCTCGTCGTCCCGCAGCTGCGGACGATCACGATCGGTGGCGCCGTCACCGGGCTCGGCATCGAGGCGTCGTCGTTCCGCAACGGGCTGCCTCACGAGTCGGTGCTCGAGATGGACGTGCTCACCGGCGCGGGCGACCTCGTCACCGCCTGTCCGGATGGACCGAACGGCGACCTCTTCGCGGCCTTTCCCAACTCCTACGGCAGCCTCGGCTACGCGACGCGGCTGGTCATCCAGCTCGAGCGCGTCCATGCCTACGTGCGACTGCGCCATGTCCGGCTGACGGAGCTGAGCGGCATACCGGAGGCGATCCACGCGATCGTGACCTCGCGCGAGTACGAGGGCGAGCCGGTCGACTTCCTGGATGGGGTGGTGTTCTCCGGGCAGGAGGTCTACCTGACGCTCGGCACCTGGGCGGACTCCGCGCCGTACACGAGCGACTACAGCGGGCAGCAGGTGTACTACCGCTCCATCCAGCTGCGGTCCGAGGACTACCTCACCATCCGTGACTACCTGTGGCGCTGGGACACCGACTGGTTCTGGTGCTCTCGTGCCTTCGGGGTCCAGCGGCCGCTCGTGCGCAGGCTGTGGCCGGACGCGCTCAAACGCAGCGACGTCTACTGGAAGATCATCCGCTTCGAGAACCGTCACCACTGGTGGGCCCGGCTCCAGCAGCGACGTGGGGAGCCTGCCCAGGAGCGCGTCGTCCAGGACGTCGAGATCCCCATCGACCGCACCGCAGACTTCCTGCGCTGGTTCTTGGGCACCGTCCCGATCGACCCGATCTGGCTGTGCCCCTTGGTTCTTCGTGACACCGGTGGTGGTGCCCGGCGGTGGCCGCTCTACCCGCTCGAGCCTGGGGAGGTCTACGTCAACGTCGGCTTCTGGTCCACCGCCCCCATCCTCCCGAGCGGCCAGGACGGCGACGTCAACCGGGCCATCGAGGCCGAAGTTTCCCGGCTCGGTGGTCACAAGTCGCTCTACTCCGACGCCTACTATGACGAGCGGACCTTCTGGGATCTGTACGGTGGCGACGCCTATCGGGCCGCCAAACGGGTACACGATCCGGAGGGTCGACTCCCGGATCTCTACTCCAAGGCGGTGCGACGCAGATGACGATGACGATTGGCGAGGTGGTCGACCACCTCTTCCCGACGGGCCTGCTCTTCCGGCTCGAGGCGTATGACGGGTCGCTCGGCGGTGACCGCGACGCAGCGGTCACCCTGCGCATCCGCAACGAGCGGGGGCTGCGCTACCTGGTGACCGCCCCCGGGGAGCTCGGGCTCGTCCGCGCCTACGTCATGGGTGACCTCGAGATCGACCCGATCGACCCGGGCGACCCGTACGAGGTGCTGACCCGGACGATGGACAAGATCCCGGCCCCGAGCGTTCGCGCGGCCGAGGTACCGGAGATCGTCCGCAGCCTCGGGCGGCCGGCCTTCCGTCGTCCCCCGCTCCCGCCCCAGGAGACCCCAAGCCGGCTGCATCGCCTCAGCACCGGTCTGGTGCACGGGCGCAAGCGGGACGCCGAGGCGATCTCGCACCACTACGACGTGTCCAACCGCTTCTACGAGCTGGTACTCGGCCCGTCGATGGCCTACACGTGCGCGGTCTACCCGACGCAGGACGCGACGCTCGAGCAGGCCCAGGAGCACAAGCACGACCTCGTCTGCCAGAAGCTCGGCCTGCAGCCGGGGATGCGGCTGCTCGACGTCGGCTGCGGCTGGGGCGGCATGGTCAGGCACGCCGCCGAGCACTACGGCGTCGAGGCCCTCGGTGTCACCCTTTCGCAGCAGCAGGCTCTGTGGGCACAGAAGGCGATCTCCGACGCCGGCCTGTCCCACTCGGCCGAGGTCCGCTTCATGGACTACCGCGACGTGGTCGAGACCGGCTTCGACGCGATCAGCTCCATCGGGCTGACCGAGCACATCGGGGTGGCCAACTACCCCGCCTACTTCCGGGAGCTGCACGACAAACTGAAGCCCGGCGGTCGACTGCTCAACCACTGCATCACCCGCCCGGACAACCGGCACAACGGCGCGATCAAGGCCGTCGGGCTGCGCGGCTCGTTCATCGACCGCTACATCTTCCCCGACGGTGAGCTTGCCGGATCCGGCACGATCGTCACGGTCATGGAGGACACCGGCTTCGAGGTGCAGCACCACGAGAGCTTCCGGCCGCACTACGCGAGGACCTGCCGGGCCTGGGCCCGCAACCTGTCGGCCCACTGGGACGAGGCCGTCGCCGAGGTGGGCGAGGCCACCGCGAAGATCTGGGGGCTCTACCTCAGCGGCAGCTCGCACGGCTTCGAGACCAACGTCGTCCAGCTGCACCAGGTGCTCGGCAGCAAGCTCGACGCCGACCACGACGCGCACTACCCGCTGAGGCACACGTTCGGCATCTGACATGCCGTCGCTGCGGGCCGCAGGCCCGGCCGGGTCGATCGGGTACGAGGTGACCGGGTCCGGGCCGGGCGTCGTCCTCGTGCACGGCTGGTGCTGCGACCGCACCTACCTCGAGCCGCAGCAGGCTCATCTGTCCCGGTTGCACGCCGTCGTCGCACTCGACCTGCGCGGGCACGGCGCGAGCGAGCAGGCCGCCGACGCAGGCTACTCGATCGAGGACTTCGCCGACGACGTCGCCGCGGTCACCGCGGCAAGCGGTCTCGAGCGACCCGTCGTCATCGGGCACAGCATGGGCGGCCTCGTCGCCCTCGAGTGCGCTGCCCGCGGGCTCGCCTGCGCCGCAGTCCTGCTCGAACCGGCTGCGATCCTCGACCAGCGAGGGAAGGACTACTTCCTGCGCTCCGTGCCCGCGGTGGCGAAGGACACGGACGGAGCCTGGCGACGCCGGTTCGCCGAGCGCATCATGCTCCCGACCGACACCGCTCGCCGCGACGAGATCCTGGCCGGTATGCCGCTGACCGACGTTCGCGTCGCGGCAGCCGCCATGCGCGGGATGGGGGAGTATGACGCCGCGGCTGCGCTGCGACGGGTCGAGGTCCCCGTGCTCGTCATCGTCGCGACGAGCCCCGAGGACCTGGACGCCGTGCGCAGCCTGTGCCCGACGGTGACGACCGGGCAGACGGTCGGGGCAGGCCACTTCCACCAGCTCGAGGTCCCCGAGCAGGTGAACCTGATGATCGACCGGTTCCTGGCACTCGACCGGTTGTGACCCGGGCGCACGCCGTGGGCAGGGACGCACGCGAGCCCGGTGGGCGGCATCCGCGACCCATTGCCCGGAGGGGCCCTCCACCGGCGCTGACGTAGGCTGTCATGTCGTGGCCGTGGACTTCACGCAAGAACTCAAGGACCTGCGCACGACGATGGACTCCGTGCGCGGAGTCACCGATCTGGATGCGCTGAGCGCGCGGATCGCCGACCTCGAGAAGCAGGCCGCCGCCCCCGACCTCTGGGACGACCCCGAGCATGCACAGCAGGTCACGAGCACGCTCTCACGCGCCAGCTCGGAACGCGACCGCGTCACCGGGATGGACCGCCGGGTCGAGGATCTCGAGGTCCTCGTCGAGCTCGGGCAGGAGGAGCATGATCCCGGCACGCTCGAGGAGGCCGAGCGCGAGCTCGACTCGCTCAGGAAGGATGTCAGCGAGCTCGAGGTCCGCACGCTCCTGTCCGGCGAGTACGACGAGCGCGCGGCGGTCGTGACGATCCGCTCCGGCGCGGGTGGCGTCGACGCCGCCGACTTCGCCGAGATGCTGCTGCGGATGTACCTGCGCTGGGCCGAGCGGCACGGCTACCCGACCACGGTCATGGACACGTCCTACGCCGAGGAGGCCGGCCTGAAGTCGGCGACCTTCGAGGTCAACGTGCCGTACGCGTACGGTCACCTCGCCGTCGAGGGCGGCACCCACCGTCTCGTGCGGATCAGCCCGTTCGACAACCAGGGTCGGCGCCAGACGAGCTTCGCGGCGGTCGAGGTCATCCCGCTCATCGAGAGCGACGACTCGATCGAGATCCCCGAGAACGAGATCAAGGTCGATGTCTTCCGCTCGAGCGGGCCTGGTGGCCAGAGCGTCAACACGACCGACTCGGCGGTGCGGATGACCCACCTGCCGACCGGCATCGTCGTGTCGATGCAGAACGAGAAGTCGCAGATCCAGAACCGCGCGGCAGCCCTGCGTGTCCTGCAGTCGCGGCTCCTGCTCATGCGCAAGGCCGAGGAAGCCGCCGTCAAGAAGGAGATGGCGGGCGACGTCAAGGCCAGCTGGGGCGACCAGATGCGCTCGTACGTGCTCAACCCGTACCAGATGGTCAAGGACCTGCGAACCAACCACGAGACCGGCAACCCGTCGGCCGTGTTCGACGGCGACATCGACGACTTCGTCGAGGCAGGCATCCGCTGGACGGTCGAGCAACGCAAGGCTGCGGCAGAAGGCACCGCCTGAGGATCGACCGGGCGCGCCACGCCGGTCAATGCAGTAGCGCAGGTTTGTCGCGTTCCGGCCGTAGCCTCGTGGGTGGCCCGAGTGACACGCCAAGGTATGCCGCTGAGCCCGGGTGCATGCCCGACCCGTCCTCCCGCTCACGTTAGGTCCGTTCGCATGATCCTCTTCGAGAACGTCACGAAGACCTATCCGAGGACGCAACGGCCCGCACTCGACGAGGTCTCGCTGGAGATCCCCCGAGGAGAGTTCGTCTTCATCGTCGGCGAGTCCGGCTCGGGCAAGTCGACCCTCCTGCAGCTGGTCATGAAGGAACAGGACGCCACCGAGGGCCGCGTCCTCGTCGCCGGCCGTGACCTCGGGCTGCTGCCCGAACGCAAGGTGCCGGCGCTGCGTCGACAGATCGGCTTCGTCTTCCAGGACTTCAGGCTCCTGCCGAACAAGACCGTGTCGCAGAACGTCGCCTACGCGCTGCAGATCCTCGGCGCATCGAGGCCTCGGATCCGCCAGACCGTCCCCGAGACCCTCGAGCTCGTCGGGCTCGCCGGCAAGGAGAAGCGGCTGCCGCACCAGCTCTCCGGAGGCGAGCAGCAGCGGGTCGCGATCGCCCGCGCGTTCGTCAACCGGCCACCGATCCTGCTGGCCGACGAGCCGACGGGCAACCTCGATCCGGGGACGAGTCTCGACATCGTCCATCTGCTCGAGCGGATCAACCGGACCGGCACGACCGTCGTCATGGCAACCCACGACACGGCGACCGTCGACGCGATGCGGCGTCGGGTCATCGAGCTGCACGACGGCGTCCTGGTCCGCGACCAGCAGGCGGGGGAGTACACCACCGGGAGCATCCCGAGGATCCGGGTCGGGGAGCCCGTGCAGGTCGAGTCGGCCGGTTCTGCGACCGGCGCCACCGAGCCCGGCGCCACCGAGCCCGGCGCCACCGAGCCGGACCGCGAGGCCGTCAGCGCGCCGCACGTCGGTGAGCCGACCGACTCGGACGAGCCGGCGCCGGTCGGCCGCGACGCGGATGCTCCTCGCGCCCGTGGCCGCTGGTTCCGCCGGGGCCGCCGCACACCCGTGAGCACCCACTGATCGGGGGACCATGAAGCTGCAGTTCCTGCTCGGCGAGATCGGCAACGGCCTTCGGCGCAACCTGTCCATGGCCGTCTCGGTCGTGATCGTCACGATGATCTCGATGTACCTGCTCGGTCTCGGGCTCATGGGACAGCGCCAGGTCGACACGATGAAGGACTACTGGTACGACAAGGTCCAGGTCACCGTCCTGCTCTGTGCCGAGAAGACCCGCTACACCAACTGTGGTGGCGAGCCGACCACCGACGCCCAACGCGCAGCAGTCAAGGACGAGCTCGAAGCGCTCCGACCGACGGTCTCCGAGATCTTCTACGAGTCGCGTGACGAGGCCTACGCCCGGTTCCGGCAGACGTACAAGAACTCGTCGCTGGCCCGGGCCGGGGAGTCGTACTTCGCCGACTCCTACCGGGTCAACCTGGGCGACCCCAGCAAGTTCGACGTCGTGGCGAGCACCGTCAAGGGGATGCCCGGGGTCGCCGACGTGCAGGACCAGAAGAAGCTCCTGGAGAAGTTCTTCACCTTCATGAACACCGTCTCGTGGTCGGCCATCGCGCTCTCCTCGCTGATGGTCCTCGCCGCCGTCATGCTCATCTCCACGACGATCCGCCAGACGGCGTTCAGCAGGCGCAGGGAGACGGGGATCATGCGGCTCGTCGGCGCCTCGAACTTCACGATCCGGTTCCCGTTCGTCATGGAGACGATCATCGCCGGCGTCGTCGGTGCCGGCCTGGCGGTCGCGATGCTCTGGGCGACCGTCCAGTACGGCGTGACCGGCTTCCTTGCCCAGACGATGACCGAGATCGCGTTCATCGGAGTGACCGACGTGTGGGTCGTCGCGCCGTTCATCATCCTCGGCGTCGCCGGCCTGGCAACGGTCACGTCGTGGGTGACCTTGCGCCGCTACCTGCGGGTCTGACCCGGCTTGCTCTCGAAGGGACGCACCTGACCGAACCGGGCGGCATACCGGTGTGTTCGACCTCGAACACACCATTCGGGGAGGGTGAAGGGTGTTGTCGATGGGTCAGGTGTGGTACCAATGAGACCTATGTGGCCAAAGCTGTGTGGTTCGCGTACCGGTACCCGGCTCACGGCGGTCGGCGTGGCCCTGGCCTGCTCGATGTCGCTGGGTCCCTCGGTCGCCCGCGCCGATGACGTCAAGGACCAGAAGCGGCAGGCAGACAAGCGCATCGCCGCGCTCGGGCAGCAGCTCGAGGGGACCAACGCCAACCTCGCCACCGCCTACGTCAATCTCGAGAAGACGAAGGCCGCCCTCCCGGGCGCCCGTCAACGCCTGGCCAACGCGCAGGCGACCGTCAGCCGCGCCGAGGCGGCCCAGGCCCAGGCCGAGGACACCGAGCGTCGAGCCCTGGCGGCCGAGGCCGAAGCCCGGGCCCACAACGAGCAGGTCGCGCAGAAGCTCGCGGTCGCCAAGGCCAGTGAGGTGCGGGCCAAGGAGCAGCTGAGCAAGACGCAGTCGCAGCTGCACTCCTCTCAGGATGCCCTCGATGCGTATGCGGCCGACGTCTTCCAGAGTGGCGGCACCGAGTCGCAGCTCGGCCTCGTCTTCGGGGACGGGTCCGCCCAGGACTTCGCCGACCGGGTCATCATGGCCGACACCGCCAGCAACGTGGCGAGCGACACCGTCGACCGGCTCGCGACGATACGTGCCGACAACGTCTCGACCCGGGCCTACCTCACCGCGGTCCGTGGCGAGATCGCCGAGCTGAAGCGCCAGGCCGAGATCGCCCTGAAGAACGCCGAGGCTGCTGCCGCGGCCGCGACCCAGGCCAAGGAGCAGGCGATCATCGCGCGGCAGAACGCCGAGACGGCGCGCGCCAACGCCGCGACCGCCAAGACCAGCCTGGACAAGCTCAAGTCGCAGCAGTCGGTCTTCGCCAACGACCTGCAGGCCCGGAAGGCAGACGAGCAGGCCGACCTCGCGGCCGCTCGTGCCGAGTCGGCCCGGTTGAACGCGATCCTCGTCGAACGAGCCCGGCAGGCGCGTATCGCCGAGCAGAAGCGCAAGGCCAGGCTCGAGGCGCAACGTCAGGCCAAGATCCGGGCAGAGCAGCGCAAGGCGGCCGAAGCCCGCAGGAAGGGTCGGAGCTACACCCCGCGGGTACCGCCTCCCGTCGCCTCCACCTCGACCCCCTCGAACTACCTGAGCCGGCCCGCCAACGGCCCGACGACCTCGGGCTTCGGGATGCGCTGGCACCCGATCCTGCAGAAGTGGATGCTGCACGACGGTCTCGACTGGGGCGTCCCGTGCGGTACCCCCGTGTATGCCGCAGCGCCGGGTGAGGTCATCCGGGCGGGCTGGCGCCCGAGCGGGTGGGGCAACCAGGTCGTCATCGACCACGGCATGCACCGCGGAGTCGACCTGGTCACGACCTACAACCACCTGTCCAGCATCGTCAAGTGGGGCGGACAGGTGAACCGCGGCCAGCTCGTCGGCTACTCCGGCACGACCGGCTACTCGACCGGCTGCCACCTGCACTTCGGCGTCTACGAGGACGGCACACCGGTCAACCCCAACACGTGGCTCTGACCCGGGACACCCGCGAGATCGGTACGGAACCCCTTCGCCCTCGGACCCTTCCCAAAGGTAGCGTTTGATGCGCGCGGAAGGTTCGCGCCGGCGGGACGTGACAGGAGGGACATCGCGGTGGCCAAGGAGAAGGGTCGTTCGCTCATCGCGAGCAACCGCAAGGCGCGCCACGACTACCACATCGAGGACACCTACGAGGCGGGTCTGGCCCTGACCGGCACCGAGGTCAAGGCGCTCCGGATGGGTCGGGCCTCCATCGTGGACGGCTTCGCCATGTTCTCCGGGGACGAGCTCTACCTCGAGAACGTCCACATCCCCGAGTACCTGGGCGGCACCTGGACCAACCACGCGCCGCGGCGCCGCCGCAAGTTGCTCCTGCACCGCCAGGAGCTGACCAAGATCGCGAGCAAGACGCGCGAGTCCGGTCGGACGATCGTGCCGCTGTCGCTCTACTTCAGGGACGGACGGGTCAAGGTCGAGATCGCGCTCGCGACCGGCAAGAAGCAGTACGACAAGCGGCATGCGCTCCGCGAGCGGCAGGACCGCCGCGATGCCGAGCGGGCGCTCAGCGCCGCGCGCCGCAGCGGCAGGTGACAGCCATGACCGGCCGGACGAGGAGCGTCACGATGACAGGTTCGACCGCACGCCGGCGGCTGGGACCGGCATCCTCGATGCTCGCCCTCGTCCTCCTCGCGGCAGCTCTCGTGTTCGGCCCGGCGGGGGTGGCCCAGGCGGCCGGCGACGAGGCGATGGAGTCCTTCGACGTTGTCTACGACCTGCAGCCGGACGGCAGCGTCCAGGTGGCTGAGACGATCCGGTGGCAGTTCCCGAGCGGTGAGCAGCGGCACGGGATCTTCCGCAACATCGTGGTCCGGATGGGCGTGGACGACGAGCCGGACAAGTACCGCTACTTCGAGATGAGCGACGTCTCGGTGTCGAGCCCGTCCGGGGCGCCCGCCCAGTTCCGGGTCAGCGAGAACGGCGCGGCCGACGAGATCCGCATCGGCAGCGCCGACCAGTGGACGAGCGGCACCCAGACCTACCTCGTCAAGTACACCCTCCACAACGTGCTCAACCCGATCGAGCAGAACGACACGGTCGAGTTCCACTACAACGTCTTCGGCGGCAACGAGCTCACCCAACGCGACCACGTCAGCGTCACGGTCGACGCCCCAGCCGCCTCTACCGATGTGCTGTGCTTCCGGGGGGAGCCCGGATCGGACACGAAGTGCCAGGCGAAGATGGGCGAGCCCACCACGTTCAGCGCCGACAACCTGACCCCCGGCGAGGCGATGACAGTCATCGCCCAGTACCCCGCCACGGCGTTCGAGGAGCCCCGACCCGACATCCGCGACGGCGGGGTCGACGCCGGCGCGGCCAGCGACGCGGCTCCGGCGGTCAACGCGGCCGCCTACGCCGCCGGGATCGGGGCCCCCATCATCGCGGCCGCCGCCATGGGCACGCTGTGGTGGACCCGCGGACGGGACGAGCAGTACGCCGGCCTGACCCCCGGCCTCACCCCGGAATCGGTCGGCGACAGCGTCGGCGGAGTGCTCGGTATGCCGCCGGCTCCGGGGACGGTCACCGAGACCGACGCGCCGGTGACCGAGCGGAGCCGCAGGCAGACGGTCGCGGTGCAGTTCCAGCCGCCCAAGGGCGTGCAGCCGGGCATGGTCGGCACCGTCATCGACGAGACGGCCAACCCGATCGACGTCTCGGCGACCGTCATCGACCTGGCCGTCCGCGGCTACCTGCAGATCGAGGAGGTCGAGGCCGGCGGCATGTTCACTCGAACGGACTGGACGCTCCACCGGCTGGACCCACCCGCGGGCGACCGGCTGCTGCCCTACGAGAGCGAGCTGCTGAGCGGGCTGTTCAAGGGCGGCGTGACCGAGGTCCGGCTCTCGGACCTGAAGAACACCTTCGCGCAGACGCTCAAGCGCATCCAGGGCCTGATGTACCGCGAGGTCGTCCAGCGAGGCTGGTTCCGCCAGTCGCCACAGACCCAGCGCGCCGTCTGGCAGGGCTTCGGCCTTGTTCTCGCGGTCGTCGGCGGGATCATGCTGTTCTACGGCTGGTCCGCGTTGTCGACCCTGCTCGGCGGTGGCTTCAGCGGCGGCGTGGTCCTCGGCATGGGCCTGATCGTCTCTGGCGCGATCGTCTTCCTGTTCGGGGGCAGGATGGCCGCCAAGTCGGCGGAGGGCTCGGCGGTGCTCGCCCAGTCGCTCGGCTTCAAGGAGTACCTCCTGACAGCGGAGGCGGACCAGATCGCCTTCGAGGAGGCAGCCAACGTCTTCAGCAGGTACCTGCCGTACGCCGTCGTCTTCGGGGTGGCGGACCGGTGGGCCCGGACGTTCGCCGAGGTGGCCCGCGCCGCCGAGGCCGTGAACCAGCCCCTGGTGATGCCGACGTGGTACCTGTGGAGCGGCGTGGCCTTCCCCGACTTCACCAGTATCGCGAGTGGCGTCGACAGCTTCTCGACGACGTCCACGGGTACGTTCACCTCGACCCCGGGATCGTCCGGGTCGTCGGGCTTCTCCGGTGGTGGCGGCTTCAGCGGGTCCGGCGGCGGCGGCTCCTCGTCGGGGTCGTGGTGAGCCGGACGCCTCGTGGGGTAGGGCGAAGGACATGGCTCGCGCCGAGACCGCCGACCTGCTGGCCCCATACCGCCGGAAGCGTGACTTCACCCGCAGGTCGGAGCAGTGCTGGCTCGCGACCAGCACCTGCCGAGGTTGCGCTGACCGGATGAGCTCGTCGTCAAGGGGCGTGCCTCGACCTCAGCCGATCACCGCGATGAGGTCGCCGCCCTCGACCTGCCGGCTCTCGCTGAGCGTGACCCGGCTCACGGTGCCCCCGGTCGGGGTGGTGATGTTCGCCTCCATCTTCATCGCCTCGATCGTCGCGACGACGGTGCCCGGCTCGAGGCGGTCACCCTCTGCCACCGTGACGGTCACGGCGCCGGCGAACGGCGCCGCGACGTGGCCGGCGTTGGCTGGGTCGGCCTTCTCCACCGTGGCGATGGTGACGTCGGCGGAGCGGTCGCGCACCTGGACCGGCCGAAGCTGTCCGCTCACTGTGCACATGACCGTGCGCAGGCCGCGCGGGTCGGTCTCGCCGATGGACTGCACGCCGACGATGAGTCGCTTGCCGGGCTCGATCTCGACGTCGTACTCGTCACCCGGCTCGAGGCCGTGGAGGAACTCGGTGGTGTCGAGGACCGACAGGTCGCCGTAGGCTTCCCGCGCCGCCTCGTAGTCCCGGGCCGGGCCGGGGAAGAGCAGCCGGTTGAGCGTGCGGCGCGGGGCTGCCTCCAGCTCGGCTTCCTGCTCCGGGGTCAGCGCCGCCAGGCGAGGCTTGGCCACCCGGCCCGCGAGCGCCTTGCTGCGGAACGGCTCCGGCCACCCGCCCGGGGGGTCGCCGAGCTCGCCCTGCAGGAATCCGATGACCGAGTCGGGGATGTCGTAACGCTGCGGGTTCGCCTCGAAGTCGGCCGGGTCCGCGCCGGTGCCGACGAGCGCGAGGGCGAGGTCGCCGACCGCCTTGCTGCTCGGGGTCACCTTGACGAGGTTGCCGAGGATCCGGTTCGCGGCGGCATACATGTCCTCGATCGCCTCGAACCGGTCGCCGAGGCCGAGCGCGATCGCCTGCTGGCGCAGGTTGGACAGCTGGCCGCCGGGGATCTCGTGGACGTAGACCCGTCCGGTGGGCGACGAGAGGGCCGACTCGAACGGCCGGTAGAGGCGGCGCACCGCCTCCCAGTACGGCTCGAGGGCGGACACGTTCGTCAGGTCGAGGCCGGTGGGTCGGTCGGTGTCGTCGGTCGCCGCGACCAGGGCTGACAAGGACGGCTGGCTGGTGGTGCCGGCCATCGTCGCGGTCGCCGCGTCGACCGCGTCGACCCCGGCATCGATGGCAGCGAGCAACGTGCCGATCTGACCGCCTGCCGTGTCATGGGTGTGCAGGTGGACCGGCAGGTCGAAGCGCTCGCGGAGCGCGGTGACGAGCCGGCTGGCGGCCGGGGCACGCAGCAGCCCTGCCATGTCCTTGATCGCCAGGACATGGGCGCCCGCCTCGACGATGTGCTCGGCGAGCTCGAGGTAGTAGTCGAGCGTGTAGAGCCGCTCGCCGGGGCTCGTGAGGTTGCCGGTGTAGCAGAGCGCCACCTCGGCCACGGCGGTGCCCGTCTCGAGGACGGCCTCGATCGCCGGGCGCATCTGCTCGACGTCGTTGAGGGCATCGAAGACCCGGAAGATGTCGATGCCGGCCCCGGCCGCCTCCCGGACGAAGGTCGTGGTGACCCTGGTCGGGTACGGGGTGTAGCCCACCGTGTTGCGGCCGCGCAGCAGCATCTGGAGCGGGATGTTCGGCATCGCGCCGCGCAGGGCGGTGAGCCGCTCCCACGGGTCCTCGTGCAGGAAGCGCAGCGCGACGTCGTAGGTGGCGCCGCCCCAGGCCTCCATCGACAGCAGCTGAGGCGTCAGGTGCGCGACGTGGCCGGCGACCTGGAGCAGGTCGCGAGTGCGCATCCGGGTCGCGAGCAGGGACTGGTGGGCGTCGCGGAAGGTCGTGTCCGTCACGGCGACCTCGGTCGCGGCCCGCAGCGCGCCCGCGAAGCCGGCCGGGCCGAGCTCGAGCAGCCGGTCGCGAGAGCCGCTCGGCACCGCAGCGTCGGACAGCTCGGGCAGCTTGGTGCTGGGCCGCACGGTCGTGCCGGCCCGGCCGTGCGGCTGGTTCACGGTGATATCGGCCAGGTAGGTCAGCAGCTTGGTCGCCCGGTCCGCCGGGACCCGGGCGCGAAGCAGCCCGGGTCGCTCGTCGATGAAGGATGTCGTCGCCTGCCCCGCCTGGAAGACCGGGTCGTCGAGGACCGCCTCGAGGAACGGGATGTTCGTCGAGACGCCGCGCACCCGGAACTCGGCCAGCGCCCGACGCGCCCGACGGACCGCCAGGGGGAAGGTCCTGGCCCGGCAGGTCAGCTTGACGAGCATCGAGTCGAAGTGTGGCGACACCTCGGCCCCGACGAACACCGTGCCGCCGTCGAGCCGCACCCCGGACCCCCCGGCCGAACGGTACGTCGTGATGAGGCCGGCGTCGGGGCGGAAGCCGTTGGCCGGGTCCTCGGTCGTGATGCGGCACTGCAGGGCGTAGCCACGGGTCCGGATGTCCTCCTGCCGCAGACCGACCGACGCGAACGTCTCGCCGGAGGCGATCTGCATCTGCATGACGACCAGGTCGATGTCGGTGACCTCCTCGGTCACCGTGTGCTCGACCTGGATGCGCGGGTTCATCTCGATGAAGACATGGCGCCCGTCGCGTCCGAGCAGGAACTCGACCGTGCCGGCGTTGACGTAGCCGATCGAGGTGGCGAAGCGCACCGCATCGGCGCAGATCTGCTCGCGCAACGTCGGGTCGAGCGACGGGGCGGGGGCGATCTCGATGACCTTCTGGTGACGTCGCTGCAGCGAGCAGTCCCGCTCGTAGAGGTGCAGCACCTCACCCGTGCCGTCGGCGAGGACCTGGACCTCGATGTGGCGAGGGTCGACGACGGCCTCCTCGAGGTAGAGCGTCGGGTCGCCGAAGGCCGAGGCCGCCTCGCGCTGCGCGGCCTCGAGCGCCGCAGCCAGCGCCGCCGGGTCGTCCACCCGTCGCATTCCGCGACCACCGCCGCCCGAGACGGCCTTGACGAAGAGCGGGAACCCGACCTCGCCGGCCGCTGCCTCGAGCTCGGCCCGGTCCGCGGACGGTGCCGAGCCGCCAAGCGTGGGCAGCCCCGCCTCTCGAGCCGCGGCGATGGCCCGGGCCTTGTTGCCGGCCAGGTGCAGGACCGAGGCGGGCGGGCCGATGAAGGTGATGCCGGCTGCCTCGCAGGCCGCGGCCAGGTCAGGATTCTCGGACAGGAAGCCGTAGCCCGGGTAGATGGCGTCGGCCCCCGCCTCGACGGCCTTGGCGACGATGCCCTCGTAGTCGAGGTAGGCGCGGACCGGGTGCCCCTCCTGCCCGATCTGGTACGCCTCGTCGGCCTTGAGCCGATGCTCGGACATCCGGTCCTCGTACGGGAACACCGCGACCGTCCGCGCACCGAGCTCGGTCGCGGCGCGGAAGGCCCGGACGGCGATCTCACCACGGTTGGCGACCAGGATCTTGCGGAACATGTGACCTCCGGGGTCGGGGATGCGCCGGCTCGCCGGTCTGGCGACCGCTCGCCAGCCTAGGACGAGCAAGCCGGTCGGTCGCGCGGCCACCTCGATCTGAGACGACGTCGGACGCTGCACGCCACCCAGGGGGCGGCCAGCGGCGCCCCGGCGCGCGCCATACGGGAATCTCGTGGACCCCTGCGACGTTCCTGAGTCATACTGTGATCTCGCAGCTTGACAAGTGCACAGCGTGACGTGGTCACCCGCATGGGGGTGATCGGTTTCGACGGTGGTCGACTCGCCAGGGTAAGCGGGCCGAGGATGCAAGGTCATCTCGTCAACGCTCCTTGCAAACCAATAGGTGCCAACTCAAAGCGCACCGACTTCGCCCTCGCCGCCTGAGCGAGCCCCGAAGTCCGTCAGCCTGAGGTAGTTTCCGACTCAGTGCCTGGCGTCAGCTAGGAAACTTGCTGCGTCGTCATGTTGGGGGACGACGTGGGACTCTTACTCAACTGGGCCTGTCAGGGAACGTGTGCGCGCGAGCCCTGGGGCCGAGAAACTCCCTAGCGCACTGCGCCCGGAGAAGTCCTGGTCTCTCGTCATCGGACGCGGGTTCAATTCCCGCCACCTCCACCATTCTGTGGTGGCCACGTCACGCTGTGCAGCGAGCGCGACAGGCGCACCCGGGCCCTGTCCGGGTGCGCCTTCCTGTCGTGTATGCCGCCGTCCGTGTGTATGCCGCCGTCCGCAGTGGCCGGGCATGCTCGCTCAGGGCCCGACAGTCACGGACCGAAACCGGCTGCGCTCCGGCCCGTGGTCGGCACGATCTGCTTGCCCAGGGGGAAGAGCGAGACGGGGATCAGCTTGAGGTTGGCCAGGGCCAGCGGGATGCCGATGATCGTGATCGCCTCGGCGATCGCGGTCACGATGTGGCCGAGGGCCAACCACCAGCCGAAGATGATGACCCACAGCACGTTGCCGATCAGCGAGCCGGCGCCCGCTCGGGGCGCGGGAACGACCGTCCGGCCGAAGGGCCACAGCGCGTAGAGCCCGATCCGGAACGCGGCGATCCCGAACGGGATCCCGATGATCGTGATGCAGGCGATGACTCCCGCGAGCAGGTAGAGCAGGAAGAGCCAGAAGCCCCCGAAGACGATCCAGATGATGTTGAGGATCAGGCGCACAGACGTCAGGCCTTCGACGTGCCGCTGCCGCCGGCGGCAGTCTCGGCGGCGAGCTGCTCCTTGATCGGGGCCATGTCCAGGCCCTTGACCTGGACGATGACGTCCTGGAGCGCGGACTGGGGCAGCGCACCGGGCTGGCTGAAGACGAGCACGCCGTCCTTGAAGGCCATCAGCGTCGGGATCGAGGTGACGTTCGCGGCACCGGCCAGCGCCTGCTCGGCCTCGGTGTCCACCTTGCCGAAGACGATCCCGTCGTTCGCGTCCTCCGTGGAGGCGGCGTCGTAGACCGGGGCGAACTGCCGACACGGGCCGCACCAGGAGGCCCAGAAGTCGACGAGCACGATCTCGTTGTCGAGAACGGTCTTCTCGAAGGTCTGTGCGGTCAGGTCAGTCGTTGCCATGCCTCTGGCAACGGATCGCCCGACGGGGCTATTCCGGATGCCGCTCAGCCCAGCCTCCAGCGGATCGTCACCGTTGCGTGCAGCTCGAGGTCACCGCCCTCCATCGGCATCGCCGCGGTGTCCCGCGCGGCGAGGGCCATCCGTGGCATCGGGACCGGCACCGCCCCCGACTCGGCCACCTCGAGAACCTCGCCGAGGTCGCTGCCGGAGAGGGCGGCATACTGCTCTGCCTTGTCCTTCGCGTCGGCGAACGCGGCGTCCCGTGCTCGGCGCAGGCCCCCCGACCGGTCGGCCACGTCGAGCCGCACGCCGTCGACGAGCAGCGCGTTGCCGACGCCCGACGCCGCAGCCTCGAGGATCGTGCCGACCAGGTCGAGGTCGCGCACGACGACACCGAGGCGCTGCTCGGCGGTGAACCCGACCGCGCCGCCGGTGTTGTCGAAGCGCTGGTGCACATTTGTGTCGATCGTGCGGATGTCGCCGTCCGCGACCCCGTGCTCGCGCAGCAGCGACCCGACGGTCGCAACCTGTGCCGCGGCTCCGGACAGAGCACTCGCGACCTCCGGCGCCTCGTGCCCGACCCGCAGGTCGAGCCGGACGACGTCGGGTGAGACCGAGGCCGTGCCGGAGCCGATGACGGTGACGCTCTGCTTGCCCATGATTCACTCTCTCGACGTGGGTGCTCTCGGGCACCGTACCTAGACTGACCGCGCCATGCTGAGACTTCGCGTATACCTGTCTGTCGCCGTCGCGGCTGGGCTCGTGGTGCTGCATCTGTGCGTCCTCTACTGGCCCGTCGTGACCGTGCAGGGCCCGGTGAGCTGGAGCGACAAGGTCGTGCACGTGCTCGTCTTCGCCCTGCCGGCCTTCGCCGTAGGGTGGGTCTGGCGCCGCATCTGGCTGACCGCCATGATCTTCGGGGCGCACGCGGTCGTGAGCGAACTCGTCCAGGCCCTTCTGCTGCCGGGCCGCTCGGGTGACCCGTGGGACACGGCCGCCGACCTCATCGGGGTCGGCGTGGCCGTCGTGGCGCTGCTCGTGGTCAGGAGGCGTGCGCAGCACTGGTAGGATTGGCCCTCGGTCCGCTCTACACCCGGCAGCGCCTTGTGCGCCGCCTTGGCGGACGTCACCACCGGACGGCACAGGAGCCGCCGGTCCACATGGCACCGCACTGGTGCCTGAGGCTCGTCTTGCACGGTCGTGTACTCACGGCTCGAGACGTGTCTGCTCGAGTTGAAGTGAGCTGAATACGCATGCCCAAGAAGCCTGCCTCCGGCACGGCCAAGAAGGCCCGCTGGACCCCTGCCCAGAAGAAGGCCGCGCGGTCCGCGGCCCAGACGCCAGACTCGCGCACCAGGCAGCCGCGCCGCGGTGCCTCCGCAGGTCCGGGCACCAGCCGACCCGCCCACCACGCGCGAGTCGAGCGCGACGACCGTCGTTCGTTCGACCGACCAGACGAGCGTCGCGACTCGTGGGAGCGCCGGGATGACCGGCCCCGTCACGACCGCCGGGATGACCGCCGTTCGTTCGACCGCCGGGATGACCGGCCGCGTGACGACCGCCGGGATGACCGCCGTTCGTTCGACCGCCGGGATGACCGGCCCCGTGACGACCGCCGGGATGACCGCCGTTCGTTCGACCGCCGGGATGACCGCCGTTCGTTCGACCGCCGGGATGACCGGCCCCGTCACGACCGTCGTTCGTTCGACCGACGTGACGAGCGTCGTTCGTTCGAGCCGCGCGATGACCAGGCGCGCCAGGGCCGCCCGGAGCGCCGGGAGGGCCCGGAGCACCGCCGGTCGTGGGAGCGCCGCAACGACCGGCCACGCTCCGCGCAACCGCGAGGGCGGTTCGACCGGGTGGAGGAGCACCACGACGCCGAGGCGGAGCGCCTCGAGGCGGACACCTGGACCAAGGCGACCCGCACCCCCGTCAGCGACGGCCCGGTCGAGGTGGCCGAGGACAACGGCTTCGCCGCCCTCGGCCTGCCCCCGCGTCTCGTCGAGCGCCTCGCCCGCGACGGCATCACGCAGCCGTTCCCGATCCAGCAGGCCGCCATACCGGACGCGCTCGCCGGTCGTGACGTGCTCGGCCGTGGCCGGACGGGCTCCGGCAAGACGCTCGCGTTCGGCCTGCCCACCATCGTGCGGCTCCTGCAGGCCGGTACCGACCGGAGCGCCCGGCGCCCCCGTGCGCTCGTCCTGGTCCCGACCCGCGAGCTGGCCATGCAGGTGTCCGACGCCCTCGAGCCGCTGGTGCACGTCGTCGGACTGCGCCACAAGCTCGTCGCGGGCGGGCTCAGCTACACGACCCAGATCAACGCCCTCAACAAGGGCATCGACCTGCTCATCGCCACCCCGGGCCGGCTGAACGACCTGCTCGAGCGTGGCGCCGTCGAGCTGGACGAGCTCGCGATCGCAATCGTCGACGAAGCGGACCACATGGCCGAGATGGGTTTCCTGGCCGAGATCACGACGATCCTCGACCGCATCCCGGCGGGAGGGCAGCGACTGCTCTTCTCGGCGACCCTC
This sequence comes from Intrasporangium sp., assembly GCF_030452765.1. GTDB lineage: Bacteria > Actinomycetota > Actinomycetes > Actinomycetales > Dermatophilaceae > Intrasporangium_A. The sequence goes on along the minus strand of NZ_JAKDLO010000028.1, from coordinate 7,983 downwards.
GACCATGGCATCGACGGTCTCGTCGAGCGGTACCTGACCGACCCCGTCGTGCACTCCACCGACGACGTGACGGCCTCGGTGGAGACGATGGAGCACCTGGCCCTCCTGATCGACCCCGTCCACAAGAAGCCCGTCACTGCCGAGCTCGCGAACCGGGCCGGCCGCACCCTGGTCTTCTGCCGCACCAAGCTCGGCGCCGACCGGGTCGCCCGCCAGCTGCGCGAGCAGGGTGTCATGGCTGCCGCCCTGCACGGGGGCCTGACCCAGGGCGCCCGCAACCGCGTCCTCGGCGCCTTCCGGCGCGGCACGCTCCCGGTTCTCGTCGCCACCGACGTCGCGGCCCGGGGCATCCATGTCGACGACATCTCGCTCGTGCTGCAGACCGACCCGCCCGCCGACCACAAGGACTACCTGCACCGGTCCGGACGTACTGCCCGCGCGGGCGAGCGTGGCACCGTTGTCACCCTCGTGCTGCCGCACCAGCGCCGTACGGTCGAGCGCCAGCTCGCCGACGCGGGAGTCGACACCGCTCTCGTCAAGGCGCGACCCGGCGACGCGCTCATCGCGGCGACCGGCGCGAGCGAGCCGAACGGCATACCGATCGACGAGGCGGACTACACGCGGCTGCTGGAGGGTCCGAAGAAGCGTCGCCCGCAGGGTGCCCGCGGCCCACGGCAGCACCGGCCCGGCCGTCCGTACCACGGTGAGGGCCGCGCTGACCGTCACGGTGACAGGCGTGGCGACCGGCGGCCGGCGCGCGAGCGCAAGCTCGTCGACCGCTGGGGCGAGGACGCCACTGCCTGACGGGCTACCGGCAGCTCGTGTGGAAGGCTTGGACCGTGAGTCCGAGCTTCCGCACCGGTCGCCTGCTCGTGGCCACGCCGTCCGTCGAGGGCGACGTGTTCCGAAGGTCGGTCATCCTCATGCTCCACCACAGCGACGACGGCGCGCAGGGTGTCGTCCTCAACAAGCCGCTGACCGCGCCCGTCGACTCGGTCCTGCCCGGCTGGCAACGAGTCGTCACGGCTCCGCCCGTCCTCTTCCAGGGCGGGCCGGTCTCGACCTCGTCGGCGCTCGGTCTGGTCACCGTCCCGGGTGACCAGGCCGAGCCGCTGGGGGTGCAGCGCCTCTTCGGGTCCATCGGGCTGGTCGACCTCGACGTGCCTGCTCCCGTCGTCGAGGCCGAGCTGGCCGGCATGCGGATCTTCGCCGGCTACGCCGGCTGGTCCGACGGCCAGCTCGAGATGGAGATCCGGCGGGGCGACTGGTACGTCGTCGACTCCGAGGTCCACGACGCCTTCACGTCCGACCCCGACAGCCTGTGGCGCGCCGTCCTGCGCCGCCAGCGCGACAGCCTCGCCTTCGTCGCGAGCTTCCCCGACGACCCCGCGATGAACTGATGGATGGCGCTCACCCCGCGCCCCGGAGCGGGCGACCTGCCGCTCGGGTGGCCCTCGTCGACTCGGGGGTCGGTCTCGTCGCCTACGCCGACGCACTCCTGGCGTTGCGGCCGGACCTCGGCCTGATCCTGTCGATGGACCCGGACCACATGCCGTACGGACCCCGGACCCCCGAGCACGTGCGCCACCTCATCCTGGGCTCCGCCCGGGCCTGTCTGCCATACCAGCCGGATGCGCTCGTCGTGGCCTGCAACACGGCATCCGTGCACGGTCTGGAGGCGTTGCGCGCCGCGCTGGAGCCGCAGCTCCCCGTCATCGGCACCGTCCCGGCGATCCGGCCGGCAGCCATGACCGGTGGTCCGGTCGCGGTGTGGGCAACCCGCGCCACGACCGGGAGCGACTACCTGCGCGGCCTGGTCGACGCCTTCGCGGCGGACATCGAGACCCATGCCGTGACCGCGAACGGTCTCGCCGAGGCCATCGAGCGCGGCGAGCTCGACGGGGTGGACGCCTGCATCCGGGAGGCGGCGGCGGCGACGCCGCCGGTGAAGGCGCTCGTGCTCGGGTGCACGCACTATGGGCTCGTCGCCGACCGGATCGCCGAGGCTCTCGGGGACGTGAGGATCTTCGACTCGCCGGTGGCGGTGGCGCGCCAGACGCTGCGGCGCCTCGGCCTGGAGCCTGACGCTGGGGGATCGGGCGCTGCGGGATCGGGCGCTGGGGGATCGGGCGCTGCGGAGTCGGTCGGCGGGGTCGAGGCCGTCCTGCTCAGCGCGCGGCCGGGGGAGCTGCCGGAGGCGATGCTCGCCTACCCGGCCGGCCGGCGCCTCGCGGCGCACCGCCTCACGCCCGTCGAGCGGGCCCAGGCCGCCAGTCGAGCGGGACGGAACGGCCGGCGTCGAGATGTCTAGACTCGAGGGATGAGCGAGACGCCGCTGGGCATGCCACCTGACCCCTCCGAGGCCGAACCGCTGCCGCATCGTGCCGCCACCACGACGATCGAGCGTGAGGAGGTCCACGAGGAGCTCTACGAGCCCGGCGACCACGAACGCTTCTCCCACTACGTGCGCAAGGAGAAGATCCTCGAGAGCGCGCTCTCCGGCGAGCCGGTCGTGGCGCTCTGCGGCAAGATCTGGGTCCCCAACCGAGACCCGCAGAAGTTCCCGGTGTGCCCCGTGTGCAAGGAGATCTACGACGGGCTGAGGGCCCCGCAGGACGGCGGGGACGGCGAGTCTTGAGGACACGAGCGCGGAACGAGCGAGGCCCGGAGGGGCTCAGACGTCAACGCCAGAGGGCACGGCGAGTCCTGACTGCCCGATGAGCTCAGGCGCCGCATTCCACCTGCCACCCGCCTTTCCTGAGCGGGCCGCATGGGGCACCGCGAGCAAGCTGCGGGCCTGGCAGCAGGCAGCCCTAGACCGGTATCTCGCTGCCGACCAGCGCGACTTCCTCGCTGTCGCGACCCCCGGCGCCGGCAAGACCACCTATGCGCTGCGCGTCGCGACCGACCTGCTCTCGCGGCGGATCGTCCAACGCGTCACGGTCGTCGCGCCCACCGAGCACCTCAAGACGCAGTGGGCCGATGCCGCGGCCCGGGTCGGCATCAGCCTCGACCCGCGGTTCAGCAACTCCGTCGGCCGGCACAGCGAGGACTACCACGGCGTCGCCGTCACGTACGCCCAGGTCGCCTCGAAACCGGGCCTGCACCGCGAGCTGACGACGACCCGGCCGACCCTCGTCATCCTCGACGAGATCCACCACGGGGGTGACAGCAAGAGCTGGGGCGACGGCATCCGGGAGGCCTTCGAGCCCGCCACACGTCGGCTGGCGCTGACCGGGACGCCGTTCAGATCGGACAGCTCGCCGATCCCGTTCGTGCGCTACGAGCTTGACACGGCGCTCGGGTCCACGGCCGGGCTGGTCAGCTCGAGCGACTACACGTACGGCTATGCCGAGGCACTCCGTGACGGTGTCGTGCGCCCGGTGCTCTTCCTCGCGTACGGCGGCACGATGCGCTGGCGCACGAGGATGGGCGACGAGGTCTCCGCGAGCCTGGGTGAGCCGATGACCAAGGACGCCGTCGCGCAGGCCTGGCGCACTGCCCTCGACCCGAAGGGTGAGTGGATCGCGGCCGTCCTCGCCGCAGCCGACACGCGGCTGACCGAGGTGCGGCGCGGGGTGCCTGACGCGGGCGGGCTCGTGATCGCCTCCAACCAGGCCCAGGCACGCGCGTATGCCGCTCGGCTGCGTGCGCTGACCTGCGAGCCTCCCAGCGTGGTGCTGTCCGACGACGCCGACGCCTCGGCACGGATCGAGGCGTTCGCGGCCGGCACGGCCCGTTGGATGGTCGCGGTCCGGATGGTCTCCGAAGGCGTCGACGTGCCGCGTCTTGCGGTCGGGGTGTATGCGACGTCGACCTCTACGCCGCTCTACTTCGCCCAGGCGGTCGGCCGGTTCGTCCGGGCCCGGCGCCGCGGGGAGACCGCCTCGGTCTTCCTGCCGTCCGTGCCGGTCGTCCTCGACCACGCCGCCCGGCTCGAGGACGAGCGCGACCACGTCCTGGGCCGCCCGCCGGACCCGCAGGAGGCGGCGGCGATGTGGGCCCAGGAGCAGTCGCTGCTCGACGAGGCCGACCGGCAGGCCCCGGCGGTCGGGCTCGACGAGGGCGCCTTCGAGGCACTCGAGTCCAAGGCCCAGTTCGACCACGTCCTGTTCGACAAGCAGCAGTGGGGCCTGCACGCCGACGTCGGCTCCGAGGACGAGCAGGAGTACCTCGGCCTGCCCGGTCTGCTCGAGCCGGACCAGGTCGAGTCGCTGCTGCGCGAGCGGCAGCGCAAGCAGGCCCGCCGGGCGCCCCGGGAGGCCGACCCCGCCCCGGTCGCCGCGCACCGGGCCCTGGCCGCCAAGCGGAAGGAGCTCAACAAGCTCGTCTCGGCCTATGCCAGGCAGAAGGGCTACCCGCACGCCAACGTGCACCTGGACCTGCGGCGGGTCTGCGGGGGACCGGACCTCGCCGCCGCGACCTCCGACCAGGTTGTGGCGCGGATCGAGACGATCCGTGCCTGGCTCGTCGGCCGGCGCTGACCGCCGCTGGAGGAGATGGGCCCGACGCGCCGGCCGGTCATCACTGGGGTCGCTGGTCTTCGGGGCGCCTGGTGGCGGTGGAGTGCGCGGAGGTCTCCTCGAGGAGGCGCTCGACGAGCGGGACCGTCCGGTGGCCGATCCGGGTCTCGAGGGCGATCGCCGTCGAGGCGCGGGTCACATGGGTGTCGTCGATGACCCGGTCGAGGACGCGCTGCAGGTCGGCGTTGTCCCGGCCGACGATCCGGATCAGCAGGTCACCCGACCCGGTGATCGTGTTCGCCTCGAGGACCTCCGGGATCGCCGACAAGTGCTCGATGACCGGCTCGTGGCCCTGCCCCTGCCGGATCTCGAGGGTGCAGAACGCGGTGACCGGGAAGCCCAGCGACGCCGGGTCGACCGGGGGAGCCATGGACGGCAGAACCCCGGCGGCCTGCAGCCGGTCGAGCCGCGCCTGCACCGTCCCCCGGGCTACACCGAGCCGCCGGGAGGCACCGAGCACGCCGATGCCGGGCTCGCGCAGGATGAGCAGGAGGATCCGGCAGTCGAGCTCGTCCACCGAGCGGGGCGCGTGAGGCATGGGCCCAGCGTCCAGCATCGGGCGGCATACGGACAACACGGCGCGCACGGCCCCCACGTGGCGGCCCGCGAACATGTGCGGGCGGCGGCGTCTGACATGGCAGAGTTGGAGGCATGAGCCAACAGCCGTCCGGGTGGTACGACGACCCGACCGACCCCGACCTCCTGCGCTACTGGGACGGGGTGACCTGGACCACGCACACCGCGCCGAAGAAGTCGCCGACCGCCTCGCAGTCGACGATCGGCCTGCCGCAGCAGCCGACGACGCCGGTGCCGTCGGGCAGCGGATGGCAGGACCGTCCGGGACACGGCGCATCCGGATACGGTCAGGGCGGTCAGTATCCCTACGGCCAGCAGAGCCAGCCCGGGCTCCAGCAGACGCCGCAGTACCAGCAGGCGCCGGGCGCCGCGTGGATGCACGCTGGACCGACGACGAGCGACGGCGTGCCGTTGGCCTCCTGGGGGCGCCGTCTCGCGGCGTGGATCATCGACGGCATCGTCATCGTGGTCATCTCCGGAATCCTGATCAACCTCTTGGTGCCGAGCTATGCGCAGATGCTCGAGGACATCATGAAGGCGATGGACAGCAACGATCGTGAGGCGATCAACACGATCATCGTCAACAGTGCCGGCACCGTGTTCCTCGTCGCACTGCTGTCCTACCTGATCGCGAGCGTCTACGCGATCGCCTGCTGGGTGACGACGGCACAGACGATCGGCAAGATGGCACTGAGGATCAGCGTCCGTCGCACGGACCGGCCCGGTCCGCTCGACATCGTCACGGCGATCAGGCGGCGGCTGCTGGCCCTCCTCTCGGTGATCCCGGGCGTCAGCGCGTTCTACTCCATCGTCCTGCTCCTCGACGGGCTGTGGCCGCTCTGGGACGAGAGACGTCAGACCCTGCACGACAAGATCGCCAGTACCCAGGTCGTCGTCGGTAAGCAGCCCCGTCAACCGCGCTGATCGGCGCGTCAGTGGATGAGCCCGAGGGCGGCGAGCTCGTTGATCGGCTCGAGCACTCCACAACAGCCATAGGACGTGAAGCTCGAACGCAGCCGGACGACCTGCTCGGCGTCGAGGGTCGCAAGGTGCTCGACGAGCAGCTCGGACCGGGTCTGCCTCAGCACGCCGGCAAGCTGCGTGGCCTTGGCGCCATCGAGTGCCTCGTGCGTGGCGAGCAGGACGTTGACGAGCCCGTGCATGGGCTTGCCCTTGTACTCGCCGCGAATCGCGTGGTGCAGGCCTCCGGTCAGCTTGAACGCCAGGCCACGCTCGATCGCTTCGGACAGGAACGCGGCCAGCGTCGCTTCGTCGGGCCACGCCCAGGCGGGGGTGGGTCCGGTGCGGAACTTCGCGATGACTGCGGCGCCCTCGTCGACGGCGGCACCGATCTCCTCGAGTCCCTGCCGTTGCTCACCTCCGAGGCGGACCTCCACGACGAGGGGAAGCCCGAGGCCGAGGGCCTGTCGCCAGCTCGGGTTCCAGCCGAGCTCACCGCCGGTCAGGCGGACCCGGGGCTCGTCGCCGAGCAGGTCGACCGCGTCGAAGAGCGGCTCCATCGGGCTGTCCGGGCGTACGACGAGCCCGACCGGCAGCGGCTCCGCGCTGGCTCGCTCGTCCTTGGCGGCGATCCGGGCCAGCTCGCCCGCCGAGGTGGCCGGCACGAGCAGCGGGCCGACGCAGGCCGCATACGGGTGGGCGCGGCGGGCCAGGTGCTCGTCGACGGCGACGTCGAGCGGCGCCAGCCCGGGCGGGAAGACCGCGGCGTCATCGACCAGCCCGGCGAGCAGGGCCGGCGCCTGCGGCGGTGCAGCGCCTGACATGACAGGCAGGGTACTCCTTCGTTCGGGCGGCGCCCCCCGACCTGCTGAGGGTTTCTGGTTGTGGACAGCCGCAGCGCACCGATGTGCCGATATGGCAGGGTTCGTGAGAATGTTTGGTCCTGCTGCGATGCGATACAACGGGGGAGCCGATGGTTGCGACTCGAAGGTTGATGCCGTATGCCGCTGTGCTGGCTGCCGCTCTGACGCTGGCGGCTTGCTCGGGCGCAGACACTGATCCGGTGGACCCGCCAGGGTCGCCGACGAGCGTTGCCACGTCTGCGCCGACCACGAGCACGAGCAGCGCCCCGACGACGAGTGCGAGCAGCGCGACGCCGACCAAGACCGAGGACCCAGTGGTCGCCAAGATCCCCAAGGAGGCACAAGCGGAGACACCGAAGGGCGCGGAAGCGTTTGTGAGGTTCTACTTTGACCAGCTGAACGCAGCTTTTCGTGAAGGGGACCCGGGGCTGGTTGAGGGCCTGACGACGCAAGAGTGCATCGTCTGCAACGCGATGTTGGAAGGCGTCAAGGATGTCAGGGCCAAACAACAGAGGTATGACTCCGACCTGATCACCGTGAAGAGCGCGTCCGTGATGGACTTTGTGTCGAGCAATCGTCGGGTGCTGGTTCAGGCGAAGCAGAACCCTGTGAGGGTCCTGGATGCCAAGGGTGGGATCGTCGAGACGGCGCCGAAGGGTTCCGGAAGTTACGTGGTCTCGCTGGAGCATGAGGGTCATTGGCGAGTTACTCGGCTACAGGAGGCCAAGTGAGGCCGCGTCGAACCTCGGTGACCCTCCTCTTCGTCGCAGTGCTCATCGCACTTCCTTCCGGGCGCGCGGAGGCAAATCCGAGCCAATGTCGGTTCCTGACAACATGCAAGACCTCCGAGCAGGCCGTTGATGTGGGCCTCACCCGCAAGGAGGTCTTGGGCCTGCCGAAGTTCCCTGGTGACAAGGGTGGCGCGGTCGTTGCCGCGGGCAAGAAGCGGCCGGTGTACGAGTACCGCACGTTGGCCAACTGTTACCAGGCCAGACCTGACTCACCGACGGAGGGGGTCACCTGCATGGCGGCGCTGCGGACCTGCCCGGAGGACACGGTGG
>NZ_JAKDLO010000146.1 GCF_030452765.1 Intrasporangium sp. | reverse complement strand
GTTACTGCACTGTCGATCACAACTACTGCACTGTCGATCAGGGTTACTGCACTGTCGATCGGGGTTACTGCGCTGTCGATCGGGATTGCTGCACTGTCGATCCCGGTGGTCAGACTGCGTCGCGACCGGTGCGAGGCACGCGCGTGCCGGCATTGCCGGTCACGTCACGCGTCGGGTCCGGCACCGGGTCGGTCAAGCCGGACAAGGCCTCGTCGAGCGCGGCATCGCCGATGTCGCCCAGGTCGTCGGCCGGACGGTGCACGGGCTTGGCCCGGGGGGAGAAGGCGAACTTCTCGTCCTTGCCCTCGCCCTCCGTGTCGACGAGCACGTGCTGGCCTGAGGTGAACTCGGCGTAGAGGATCTTCTCCGACAGGGCATCCTCGATCTCGCGCTGGATCGTGCGGCGCAACGGCCTCGCCCCGAGCACGGGGTCGTAGCCCTTCTTGGCGAGCAGGTCCTTGGCCGCCGGGGTGAGCTCGATGCCCATGTCCTTGTCGCGGAGCCGCTTGTCGAGCTTGGCGATCTCGAGGTCGACGATCTGGGTGATCTCGTCCCTGGTCAGGTGCGGGAACACGATGATGTCGTCGACCCGGTTGAGGAACTCCGGCCGGAAGTGCTGCTTCAGCTCGTCGGTGACCTTCGCCTTCATCCGCTCGTAGCCCGACCGGGAGTCCGGGCCGGCGGAGAAGCCCATCGACGCCTTGGAGATGTCGCGGGTGCCGAGGTTGGTCGTCATGATGATGACGGTGTTCTTGAAGTCGATCATCCGGCCCTGCGAGTCGGTCAGGCGACCGTCCTCGAGCACCTGCAGCAGCGAGTTGAAGATCTCCGGGTGAGCCTTCTCGACCTCGTCGAACAGCACGACCGAGAACGGCTTGCGACGGACCTTCTCGGTCAGCTGGCCGCCCTCCTCGTAGCCGACGTAGCCAGGCGGGCTGCCGAACAGCCGCGAGACGGTGTGCTTCTCGGAGTACTCGGACATGTCGAGCTGGATCAGCGCGTCCTCCGAGCCGAACAGGAACTCGGCGAGGGTCTTGGCCAGCTCGGTCTTGCCGACGCCGGTGGGGCCGGCGAAGATGAACGACCCACCCGGGCGGTGCGGGTCCTTCAGACCGGCACGGGTGCGCCGGATCGCCTGCGAGAGCGCGCCGACGGCCTCGTCCATGCCGACGATCCGCTTGTGCAGCTCGTCCTCCATGTGGAGCAACCGCGAGGACTCCTCCTCGGTCAGCTTGAAGACCGGGATCCCCGTGGACGCGGCGAGCACCTCGGCGATGAGCTCCTCGTCGACCTCGGCGACGACGTCCATGTCGCCGGTCTTCCACTGGGCCTCCCGGGCCGCCTTCTCGGCGCGCAGCTTCTTCTCCTCGTCGCGGATCCGGGCCGCGCGCTCGAAGTCCTGCCCGTCGATCGCCGACTCCTTGTCGCGCACGAGCTGGGCGATCCTCTCGTCGAACTCGCGCAGGTCCGGCGGCGCGGTCATCCGGCGGATGCGCAGACGCGCGCCGGCCTCGTCGATCAGGTCGATCGCCTTGTCCGGCAGGTAGCGGTCGTTGACATAGCGGTCGGCCATGTTGGCCGCCGCGACCAGCGCCCCGTCGGTGATCGTGACGCGGTGGTGCGCCTCGTAACGATCACGCAGACCCTTGAGGATCTCGATCGCGTGCGGCAGCGTCGGCTCCTGGACCTGGATCGGCTGGAACCGCCGCTCGAGCGCAGAGTCCTTCTCGATGTGCTTGCGGTACTCGTCGAGCGTCGTCGCCCCGATCGTCTGCAGCTCACCACGCGCGAGCATCGGCTTGAGGATCGACGCGGCGTCGATAGCGCCCTCCGCGGCGCCGGCACCGACGAGGGTGTGGATCTCGTCGATGAAGATGATGATGTCGCCGCGGGTGCGGATCTCCTTGAGGACCTTCTTCAGCCGCTCCTCGAAGTCACCGCGGTAGCGGCTTCCGGCGACGAGCGAGCCGAGGTCGAGGGTGTACAGCTGCTTGTCCTTCAGGGTCTCGGGCACCTCGCCCTTGACGATGTCCTGGGCCAGCCCCTCGACGACCGCGGTCTTGCCGACGCCTGGCTCACCGATCAGCACCGGGTTGTTCTTGGTGCGTCGGCTCAGCACCTGCATGACGCGCTCGATCTCTTTCTCGCGTCCGATGACCGGGTCGAGCTTGCCCTCACGGGCCGCCTGCGTCAGATTTCGGCCGAACTGGTCGAGCACGAGCGACCCCGCCGGGGTGCCCTCGCCCTGGGCCGCGCCGACTCCGGCACCGGCCTTCTCGCCCGTCTGGCCGCCTTGGTAGCCCGAGAGCAGCTGGATGACCTGCTGGCGCACCTTGTTCAGCTCGGCGCCGAGCTTGACGAGCACCTGGGCGGCAACGCCTTCACCCTCGCGGATGAGGCCGAGCAGGATGTGCTCGGTGCCGATGTAGCTGTGGCCGAGCTGCAGCGCCTCGCGCAGCGAGTACTCGAGCACCTTCTTCGCGCGGGGCGTGAAGGGAATGTGTCCGGTCGGGGCCTGCTGGCCCTGACCGATGATCTCCTGGACCTGGGCTCGGACCGCTTCGAGCGAGATGTCGAGCGACTCGAGGGCCTTCGCGGCGACGCCTTCGCCTTCGTGGATCAGACCCAGGAGGATGTGCTCGGTCCCGATGTAGTTGTGGTTGAGCAGGCGGGCTTCTTCCTGCGCCAACACGACCACCCTTCGGGCCCGGTCGGTGAACCGTTCAAACATGTTTCGCTCCTGCCTGATCGAGACACACTCGATGCTATCCGTGCCGCGCTGACACGGCCCACTTCCATCGAACGTGACCTCCACCCATCCTGTTCCCATGGAACGCGCCGGGCACGCCTCAGGTTCGTCGTTACGCCAACAGCGCAACGCGAGCTCGTCGACTCGCGTCGCGAACATGAACGTATGCTGACCCACGGGAGCTCACGGGCCTTGGCGGCCCTGCGCCCCCGTGACCCCCGAACTGGGTCCGCGCCCCCAGCGCCTTCCTCCGAAGCCAGCGCAGCGGCATAGGCGCTGGGTGTGGACCGGGCCGGCACCGGACTCGACCGACGAGCGGAAGTGGGCGAGGATCGGGGCATGCCGGCTCTCGACCACCTGAGCAAGCCAGAGTTCCCGCGGTCGGCCGCCTACGAGGCCAGGTGGCTCGTCGACCTCGACATGGGACCGCACCCGCTGTGGCTGCTCGAGGACCTGGCCGCGGACCTCGACCTGCGGCCCGGGATGCGGGTGCTCGACCTCGGCTCGGGGCTGGGCGCGACCTCGGTCTTCCTCGCCCGGGAGTACGGCGTGCGGGTCGTCGCGGCCGACCTGTGGGTGGATCCCACCGAGTCGGGCGAGGTGTTCCGCAAGGCCGGCGTCGACGATCTGGTCCTGCCGATGCGGGTCGATGCCCACAGCCTGCCCTTCGGGCGGCAGAGCTTCGACGTCATCGTCAGCATCGACGCCTGGGAGTACTTCGGGACGGGAGACCACTACCCGCCGTACGTCGCCGGGTTCCTGCGGCCCGGTGGCCAGCTCGGCATCGCGACACCCGCGCTCACGAGCGAGGTGCGTGAGCTCGGTGAGATCCCCGAGCACATCGACCGGGTCGTGGGCCCCGAGACGGCGGCGTGGCACACTGCCGGGTGGCTGCGCAGCCAGTGGGAGTTCGGGCGAGCCTTCCAGAAGGTGACGGCACGCACGCAGGCGGACGGGTGCGCGAACTGGCTGCTGTGGGAGCGGGCCGTGATGGAGCTGCACGGTCGGATGACATCTGCGACCCAGCAGATGCTCGAGGCCGACGGTGGTGCGTTCGTGACGTTCGCCCTGGTGACCGGGAGGGTCGCATGACCATCACCGAGACGGACCTCAGGCACCTGCGCCGGGCGGTCGAGCTCGCCCGCTTGGCGCTGCAGCGAGGGGACGAGCCGTTCGGGTCGGTGCTCGTCTCGGGGGCGGGGCGCGAGCTCTTCGAGGACCACAACCACGTCGTCGAGCTCGACGAGACCCAGCACCCGGAGCTGGCGATCGCCCGGTGGGCCGGGGCGCGCCTGCGCGCCGAGGAGCGTGCGGCAGCGACGGTGTACACGTCGGGGGAGCACTGCCCGATGTGCTCGGCGGCGCACGGCTGGGTCGGCCTCGGCCGGATCGTGTATGCCGTCAGCTCGGCCCAGCTCGGTGCGTGGCGGACCGCGTGGGGTTGCCCGGCCGGGCCCGTGGCCGCCCTGCCGATCCGGCAGGTCGTGCCCGGCGCGGTCGTCGAGGGGCCGGTGCCCGAGCTCGAGGCCGAGGTCAAGGGGCTGCACGAGGCCTTCGCCCGCGGGTGAGGCTCGCCGAGCCTCGAGAACCCAGCCCCGGCGGGAACCGCGGCCCATCCGTGGCGTGACGCCTCGAGAACCCAGCCTTGCAGAACAGAGATTCGTCAGTGCGACCCGCGCGGACGCACCAGGTCTGCCGTGATGTCGGCCAGCGTCCGGCAGCCGGTCAGCGCCATCGTCAGGTCGAGCTCGGCCCGCAGGTTGCGCAGCACCTCCGAGACACCCTCCTCGCCGGCCAGGGCGAGGCCGTACACATGGGGCCGGCCGATGCCCACCGCGCTCGCCCCGAGGGCCAGCGCGAGGAAGGCGTCAGCGCCGGTGCGCACCCCACTGTCGAACAGCACCGGCACCTGCGCGGCCCGGTCGCGGACGACACCGACGACGTCGACGAGCGCATCGAGCGCGGCGACCGACCGGTCGACCTGGCGCCCGCCGTGGTTGGACACGTAGATCGCGTCGACCCCCTCGTCGAGGGCTCGGCGGGCGTCGTCGGCGCGCAGGATCCCCTTGAGGACGACCGGCAGGTTGGTCAGCTCGCGCAGCCGGGGCAGATCGGCCCAGGACAGGTTGGGCCGAGAGAAGACGTCGAGGAAGGTCTCGACCGCGGCCCGTGGCTCCGGTGCCCGCAGGTTCTCCCGGGTCGGTCCGGGGTGGTTCCGGCTGATCGACAGCAGCGTGCCGAGAGCGCGCGGTGTCGGCCGCGGGGCGTCCCGCTCGGCGCCGCCGACGGGGATGTCGTGCCCCCTCGAGGGAGAGCTGGTGCTCGCTCGCCCCGAGACCTGCTGCCCGGTCGACCCGAACGGTGGTGCAGTGCCGGCAGCGCCGGGGCGCACCCGGTCCGCCACGAGCCGCTGGAAGACCGGGTCGGACGTGTACTGGGCGATGCCCTCGCCGCGCGCGAACGGCAGGTGCCCCAGGTCGAGGTCGCGCGGACGCCAGCCCAGGTACACCGTGTCGAGGGTGACGACGACAGCCTCGCTGCCGCACGCCTCGGCCCGGGAGACGAGGCTCGCCACGAGGTCGTCGTGACTGCTCCAGTAGAGCTGGAACCAGTGACCGGTCCCGGCGAGCTCGCCGCAGACCTCCTCCATGGGCACCGAGGCCTGGCTGCTCAGCATCATCGTGACGCCCTGGTCGCGGGCCCCACGGGCCACCGCGAGGTCGCCGTCCGGGTGCACCGCCGACAGCGCGCCGATCGGGGCGAGCAGGAACGGAGCCGGGTGGCGCCGGCCGAACAGGTCCACGCCCGCGTCGCGGTCGCTCGCGTCGACGAGGTGGTGCGGCAGGATCTCCCACCGGTCGAACGCGGTCCGGTTCTCCCGCGCCGCCGTCTCGGACCCGGCCGAGCCCGCGACATACGCGAAGGCGCGGCGTGACATCGACCGTTCGGCGGCGGCCTCGAGCCGGCCCCCGTCCGTCGGCACGCGCGGCCGGTGCCCGAGCGCCCCCGCTCGGTAGACCGCGGACTGCACGCCGCGCCCGAACCCGCTCAGCGACATACCGAACCCTCCCTCGTCAGGCCCACGTCACGGTCAGGACCTCGCGCCACCATGCCTGCTCCCGCCAGGTGTCGTCGGACCGGTTCCACAGGGTCAGGTAGGCCGCGACGGCCGGCCCGGTGAGCACATGGTCGGCCTCGACCGACCCGACCGACGCGGCATGCGTGGCAGACGTGTCCATCCGGCGCGTGACCGCCGGTGCATCGGGGGAGAAGCTCACGTGCCAGGCCACCCCCGACCCGTCAGGGTGGACGAGCAGCGTCGTCGGCTCCGGCGTGTGGACCGCCCGCCGTCCGCCCCGGGCGACGAAGCCGGCGAGGATCTCGTCGATCCCGTCGAGGGCGAGACCGCCGCGGATCCACGTCTCCTCGGAGGTCGGGGCCCTGCCCAGCCGGGCGGCGAGCGCGTCGACCGCATGGATGGTCGTCTCGTGGGCCTGCCGCCGCGCCCAGAAGATCTTGGCCGGGGGGGCGTCCGCGAGGAACACGAGCGCGTCGAGGTCGTCCGGGGCGTCGACGAGCGACTGGAGCAGCGCCGTGGCGCCGGTGTCGAACCAGGTGAGCAGATCGGCGCTCGCCCGGCCTTCGTCCTGGTGGGCAGCGGGGTCTGCCCCGGGTCCGGCGCGCAGCTGGTCCGACGCCCAGCGATGGACCATGCCGGCGTGGCTCACCAGGTCGCGCAGCGTCCAGCCCGGACAGGTCGGCACGGGGCCATCCAGGGGGGTGGCCGTGGCGTTGGCGCGCAGGACGGTCGCCGCCTGCCCGATCGCGTCGCCGTACGCGTCGAAGGTCAGGAGGTGGAAGCGCTCCGTCGCCATGCAGAGAGTCTGCCGCAGGTGGCCGGGCAGCCGTGCGGCGGCGGTAGATTTGGCCCCGTGCGACCATGTGCGGTCGCATCACCCCCAACGACGGAGGACACCGTGGACGCCAGCGACCTGCTCCGCAACTCGCTCCTGCAGCTCTCGAAATCCGACCTCGTCCGTGACGTCATCGAGAAGGCGCCCGTGTCACGTTCGGTCGTCCACCGGTTCGTCCCGGGCGCCTCCACCGATGACGCCGTCAGCGCGGCCGCTGCGCTCGAGGCCACCGGGCGGCGTACGACGGTCGACTACCTCGGCGAGGACACGCTCGACGCCGGGCAGGCGGCACACACGAAGGACGCCTACGTCTCGATCCTCACCGCTCTGCGCGAGCAGGGCCTGACCGAGGGGGGCCGGGCCGAGGTCTCGCTCAAGCTGAGCGCGCTCGGGCAGGCGCTGCCCGGCGACGGCAACAAGATCGCCTTGGAGCACGCCCGCGAGATCTGCACGCTCGCGCAGGAGGCGGGCACGACGGTGACCCTCGACATGGAGGACCACACGACGACCGACCGGACCCTCGATGCGCTGCGTGAGCTACGGGCGGACTTCCCCTTCGTCGGTGCGGTGCTGCAGGCCTACCTGTACCGGACCGAGGCCGACTGCCGAGACCTGGCGGTCGCCGGCTCCCGGGTGCGGCTGTGCAAGGGGGCCTATAAGGAGCCGGAGTCGGTGGCGTTCCAGGCCGGTGCCGACGTCGACAAGTCCTACGTCCGCTGCCTCAAGGTCCTCATGCAGGGCGGCGGCTACCCGATGGTCGCCAGCCACGACCCGCGCCTCGTCGAGATCGCCGGGGCGCTCGCCGCCCAGTGCGGCCGGGCACCAGGCTCCTACGAGTACCAGATGCTGTACGGGATCCGCCCGGAGGAGCAGAAGCGGATCGCCGACCGCGGTGACCGCATGCGCGTCTACATCCCCTACGGCGAGGAGTGGTACGGCTACCTCATGCGCCGGATGGCCGAGAAACCGGCCAACGTCGCCTTCTTCCTTCGCGGCGTCGCGACGAAGGGCTGAGCGTGGGCACGACGGCCATCTTCGGTGCCGGGGTGATGGGCGAGACGCTCCTGTCCGGACTGCTCCGGGCCGGACAGGACCCCGCTGACATCGTGATCACCGAACGCAACGCGCAGCGCGCGGAGGCGCTCGCCGAGAAGTACCGGGTGCGGGTCCTCGGCAACGTCGAGGCGGCCCAGCTCGCCGACACGCTCGTGCTCGTCGTCAAGCCGCAGGACATGATGGGGCTCGTCGAGCAGATCCGCGATCATGTCGTGACCGGCAACACCGTCGTGTCCATCGCGGCCGGCATCACCACCGAGCGGCTCGAGTCCATCCTGCCCGAGGGCTCCTCGGTCGTGCGGGTCATGCCGAACACCGCGGCCCGGGTCGACCAGGGCATGTCGGCCATCGCGGCGGGCCGGCACTGCACCGAGGAGCACCTTGCCGAGGCCGAGCGGCTGCTCTCCTCCTGTGGCAGGGTCCTGCGGCTCGAGGAGAGACACCTCGACGCCGTGACGGCCATCTCCGGCAGCGGGCCGGCCTACATCTTCTACGTGGTGGAGGCGATGATCGAGGCGGGTGTCGTGCTGGGCCTGCCCCGGGCCACGGCGACCGAGCTGGTCGTGCAGACCCTCTACGGCGCGGCGACGATGCTCCGCGAGACCGGCACCCACCCCACCGTCCTGCGCGAGGAGGTCTCCTCCCCTGGAGGCACGACGGTCGCCGCGCTGCGCCGGCTCGACGACCACAAGGTCCGGGCCGCTTTCGTCACCGCGATCGAGGCCGCAGCCGCCCGGTCCCGCCAGCTGGCCTCCGGCCAGGTCTGACCGGGAGCGGCGTTGGGAGTCGACCCGAGCGGCCCCGGCCGGCCGATCCACCTGCACCGCGTCCTGGCGCAGGACTGGGAGAGCCATCGGGACATCCGGCTCGAGATGCTCCAGAACGCGCCCGATGCCTTCTGGTTCAGCTACGCCGACGAGGCGGTCTTCGAGGAGGCGGACTGGCGAGGTCCGTTGGCCCCGGGCGGGGGTGTTCCTCACAGCGGTCGGCGCGCCTGAGGAGGTAGCGGCGCTCGATGGGGTTCGTCGTCGCGGCCGCCGCCGCCCGGTATTCCGCGGCCGCCTCGCCCAGCCGGTCGTCCTGCTCGAGCAGGTGCGCCCGGACTGAGGCGAGCCGATGGCCGCGGGCGAGGCGGGGGTACCCGGTCAGGTCCTCGAGGGCGGCCAGCCCGGCCCGAGGCCCGTGCACCATCGCAACCGCGACGGTGCGGTTGAGCGCCACGACCGGGTTGTCGATGACGCGCCCGAGCAGCGTGTAGAGGGCGAGGATCTGCCGCCAGTCCGTGTCCTCGGCACGGGCCGCCTCGTCGTGCAGGGCCGCGATCGCGGCCTGCAACCGGTACGTCCCGCCCGGTGGCCGGCGCAGCGCCGCCTCGAGCAGCGCCGCCCCGGCAGCGATGTCGTCTTGCGACCACCGGCTGCGGTCCTGCTCGGGGAGCGGGATCGGCGTCCCGTCCGGGTTCGTCCGGGCCGGTCGGCGCGCGTCGGTGAGCAGCATCAGGGCGAGCAGGCCGGCCACCTCACCGTGCTCGGGCAGCTCGCGATGGACGAGCCGGGCCAGCCGGATCGCCTCTCGCGCCAGATCCGGCCGGTCCAGGGCCGACCCGCTCGAGGCCGTGTAGCCCTCGTTGAAGATGAGGTAGAGCACCGCGAGCACGCCGTCGAGGCGCGCGGCCAGCTCAGCGGCATACATCCGCAGGGGGAGCCCGGACTCGGCGACGGTCCGCTTCGCGCGCGAGATCCGTTGCGCCATGGTCGATTCCGGGACCATGAACGCCCGTGCGATCTCCGCCGTCGTGAGCCCACCGACCGCGCGCAACGTCAGCGCGACCCGGGACGCCTCGGTCAGGGCGGGGTGGCAGCAGAGGAAGATCACGGCGAGGCTGTCGTCCTGGTCGAGCGGTGCGTCGGCCGGCGGCGCGAGCCAGCCACGCCCGACCGCCCGAGCCGCCACGGTCTCCTCGCGCCGTCGTCGGGCCCGCTCCGCGCGAAGCAGGTCGGTGAGTCGGCGTGAGGCCACGCGGATCAGCCAGGCCTTCGGATCGGACGGTTGCCCATCGCGGGGCCATTGCTGGGACGCGGCGAGCAGCGCCTCCTGGACCGCGTCCTCGGCGAGGTCGAAGTGGCCGTAGCGGCGCACGAGCGCACCGAGGACCCGCGGCGCGTGCTCGCGCAGCAGGTCCCCGAGGGGCCGGATCTCAGCCTCAGACGTCGTCGACCCCGCCGCCTTCGAGTGGTCGGACCTCGACGCGGCCGAACACGCCGGACATCTGCCCGGCGATCTCGAGCGCCCGCTCGTTGCCGCCGACGTCGACGATCCCGAAACTCATGAGGTGCTCCTTGGCCTCGGCGTACGGCCCGTCCGTGACGACGCTGCCGCCCTCGGAGGGCGTCACCCATTGGGTGTGCGTCGGGTCGGACAGGCCTGCGGCATAGACGAATTCACCGGTTGCGATGAGCTGATGTGCGAAGCCGTCGGCCGGGCCGAACTGCTCGTCCGGGTGGGCCTGGGCGTACTCCGCGCCCGCGTCCCAGTCGGCCTGGGTCCCGTAGCTGAGCATGATGTACTTCATCGTTCTCTCCTTCGTGCGGACGCCCCGGTCGGGCGTCTCACCTCGGACGTCGGAGCCGGCGGCTGGCCATCGACACCAACAGCGTGACGCATCGTCGGCGCCGGCAACAGACCGGACGCGTCCCGGACGACGTGGGCCAGGACCGCGGAGACCCAGAGCCACGTCACCGCCGCTCCGGTCAGCAGCCAACGGAAGTCGCCGGTGGTCCCCGCCGCGCCGGCAGCCGCGACGTCTGCGGCGAGAGTGGCGAGGCAGTAAGCGGCCCAGCCGGATTGCCCCCGCCGGTGGAACGCGCGCGCGAACACGAGGCAGGCGAGGTCGAGCGCGATCCCGCCGATCGTGGGAGCGACGGCATGCAGGACGGCGTGCCCGGTGGTCGTGGCGGGCGGCGCGATGCCGGGCGGGAAGCCGTCCGCGGGGTCGGTGGCGAAGACGCCGGCGCAGACGAGCGCGATGCCCTGACAGCCGATGAGCAGCGGCCCCCAGGTGCCGGCCGGCTGTCCGCGCAACCCGCGGCGGAGCCCGACGGCGCCGGCGAGGGTGAGCAGGCCTGCGACGAGGAAGTTCGTGGTCTGGACCCAGCCGTTCGGGCCGAGGCTGAGCAGGCTGAGCGGATGCGTGGCCGGGTCGAACCCGTCCCGCGCGGGGGCCTGGCTCAGGACCACGAGGAGGAAGAGTGGACCCGCGAGGATGCCGCAGGTGAGCAGGCGGCGCGTTCGATCGATCGAGGTAGACATGGTGACTCCTTCGAGGTGGTTCGGACGCTCAGGACGTCGGAGCCGGCCCCGGAGTCTCGACACCGAAACAGCTATGCCGTATGCCGCTGGGCTCCGTCAGCGGCGGGCGGCACCGAGCCGTCCTCGACCCAGCACTACGGTGACGCGGTCGTCCGGCCGCTCGACCGAGGGTGGGGCTGGGAGGGAGCCCGGCGGCATACGGCGAAGGCGCCCGCCACCACGCGGTGACCGGCGCAT
>NZ_JAKDLO010000145.1 GCF_030452765.1 Intrasporangium sp. | reverse complement strand
GGCTCAGTCTGTGCCCTTGCGACTGAGCCGAATCGGCGCTCCGCTCCTCCCTCGCTGGCGCTCGGTCGATGCTCACGCCTTGGCTCAGTCGCTCCACCTGAAGAACCGGCTCGCCAGCGCGGTGCAGACCAGGCCCCAGACGAGCAGGACCAGGGCGCCTGCCCACTCGAACGACCCCTGCACCAGCGCGGCCCGCAGGCCGTCGGCCAGCCCGGCGCTCGGCAACCAGCCCGTTGCCGCCTCGGCCCAGTCGGGCAGCAGGCTGCGCGGCACGATGACCCCGCCGAGCGCGAGGAAGAGGATCCAGACGAGGTTCGCCAGGGCGAGCACGGCCTCGGCTCGCAGGGTGCCTGCCATGAGCAGGGCCAGTGACACGAAGGCCCACGTCCCGAGGACGAGGAAGAGAGCGGCATACCCGATGCCCCCGACGGCGGGGCGCCACCCGAGGGCGAGACCGAGCCCCCCGAGCACCACGACCTGGATGGCCTCGATGGCGAGGGTGGCGATGACCTTCCCGGCGATCAGGCCGCCCCGACCCAGCGGCGTCACCCCGAGGTAGCGCAGCACGGAGTAGCGCCGGTCGAAGGCGGTCGCGATCCCCTGCGCGGTGAACGATGCAGAGATGACGCAGAGGGCGAGCACGCCCGGGACAGCGAGGTCGATGCGCCGTCCGGTCCCGAGCGACGGGACGCTCGAGACGCTCAGGGCCACCAGGACGATGGCCGGCAGCACGAGCGAGACGAGCAGCTGTTCGCCGTTGCGCAGCAGCGTGCCCACCTCGAAGCGCGACTGCGCAAGGACCCTGGCCCGGGGCGCCGCGGCGGTCGAGGGACTCATGCGCGGCCCTTCCTCGTCAGGTCGAAGTAGACCTCCTCGAGCGAGGTGCCGTCGACGACCTCGTCGAGCGCACCCTCGGCGACGGTCCGGCCGGCGTTCATGATGACAAGGTGGTCGGCCAGGTGCTCGGCCTCGTCGAACGAGTGCGTCGTGACGACCACGGAGCGACCGGCAGAGCGCTGCTCGGCGATGATCTCCCATACGTCGAGCCGTCCGTGCGGGTCGAGTCCGGCGGCCGGCTCATCGAGGAAGAGCACGTCGGGCCGGCCGAGCAGGGCTGCGGCCAGCGCGAGCCGCTGCTTCTGGCCGCCGGACAGGCGCCGCACGGTCGTGCCGGCGAAGTCGGTGACACCGAGCCGGGCCGCGATCTGCCCGACGTCCGCCGGGTCGGCGTAGAACTCGGCGAGGTGGTGGAGCAGACGCATGGGTCTGGTGCCGTTGGGCAGGCCGCCGCTCTGGAGCATGACGCCGACCCTGGCCCGGTGGTGCGCGTCGGCGCCGGCCGGGTCGGCGCAGAGGACGCGGACAGTTCCCGAGTCGGGACGCTGCAGGCCGACGGCACACTCCATGGCGGTCGTCTTGCCGGCACCGTTGGGGCCGAGCACGGCTGTGATCCGTCCGGTCGGAGCCGACCACGTCAGCCCGTCCAGCGCATGGACGGGGCCGAACGTGCGGCGCACGTCGTCCAGGACCACCGCTGCAGTCATGACTGATCAGTCTAGGCTCAGGGGATGCAGGACCCCCGGCCCGGGGCCGCGACGACCGTCGGAGAGCAGGTCCCGTGAAGATCGATCCCGCAGCTCGACCCTTCACCGCGATGGTGGCCGCGCCGACCCTCATTGCCGCTCTCGTCCGCCGACCCCGCACGGCTGCGGGTCTCGGCCTGCTGACTGCCGGGGTGACGCTCTTCTTCCGCGACCCCGACCGGGCTCCCGACCTCGCCCCGGTCGGTGACCCCGATGTGGTCCTGGCTCCCGCCGACGGCGTCATCGTGCACGCCGGGCCGGCCGAGCCCGAGGTGAGCCCGCCGGGGGAGTGGCAGCAGGTCAGCATCTTCCTGTCGCTGCTCGACGTCCACATCAACCGTCTTCCGTACGGGGGCCGGGTCGTGTCGGTCACCCACCGCCCGGGTCGCTTCCTGGCCGCATACCGCGCCGCGAGCGGGATGCAGAACGAGCGGACCGAGATCGTCGTCGAGCGGGCGACCCCGACCGGGCCGCGACGGGTCGTCGTGCGGCAGATCGTCGGCCAGCTCGCGCGCCGCATCGTCACCCGGGTCGCGCCCGGCGACGAGGTGGCGACCGGGGCCAGGATCGGCCTGATGAAGTTCGGCTCCCGGATGGACGTCTTCCTGCCCGGCGACGTCGTCCTCGCCGTCGCGCCGCGCACGCGGGCGGTCGGGGGAGAGACCGCCCTGGGCCGGTTCGCCACCGGGTCCGAGACCCCCCGATGACGCCATCCGAGGGCTCGCGTCGCGCAAGCCGCGGCACCCGGCCCTCCCGGTGGCGGCTGGTCTCCGTCACCGGCGCCAAGGTCGTCTCGCCGGGTCGGCTCGACCCCATGACGCGGGCCCGGATCATGCTCCCGAGCCTGTTCACGCTCGGCAACATGCTCTGTGGATTCTCCTCCGTGCTGCTGTCCTTCCAAGGCCGGTTCGCCATTGCGAGTATCTTGATCGCGGTCTCGATCCTGCTCGACATCTCCGACGGGGCCGTTGCTCGGATGGTCGGTGCCATGACCCCGTTCGGGCTGCAGTTCGACTCGCTCGCCGACCTCATCTCGTTCGGCATCGCGCCGGCGGTGCTCGTCTACACCTGGGCGCTTCCGCAGTACGCCCACCTCGCCTGGTTCGGGGCGATGTTCTGGCTCGCCTGCGCCGCCTATCGCCTGGCCCGTTTCAACGTCACGATCGACCCTCTCGCCGACAAGCGCTACTTCATCGGCCTGCCGAGCCCGGGTGCCGCCGGCGTCGTCATCGCGACCGTGTTCGCGATCGACGGGCCGCTGCAGGGCTGGGCGCCGGTCCTCCCGGTGCTGGCGAGCTTCGTGCCGGCCGCGCTCATGGTGACGTCCTTCCGGTTCCGGTCGTTCCGGGCGCTGCTGACCACCGATCACCTCGCCGTCACGGGAGCCATCGCCGTGGTCGTCGTCGTCGGCCTCGTCCTCGCCCCCGCGGTGACCGGCCTCGTGCTGGCCTACGGCTATGTCCTGACCTGCCCGTTCGGCTGGGCCACGGCATCGCTGCGCCGCCGCTGGTTCGGCCCCGACAGTGTCGCCCCACCGCGTTATCGGATGCCCTCGGTCCTCGCGCCGATCACCGACCCGGGCGTGGCGAGAGACGAGGAGCGGCCCCTCGACACCGACGGCGAGGGCCGGTAAGGGGACCCTGACTGGAGACGAGCATCCAATTACGTCACAATGGTGTTGTGTTTTTCGCGGATCAGGCGCCACATGAGACGGCAGACGGTGAGGCCGTCGCGCCGCTCGAGTCGCGCACCCGCTCACGCGTGCTGCACCTCGTGTCCACCGACGGGCCGATCACGGCGGCCGAGCTCGGCCGCGCACTCGACCTGACCCCCGCTGCGGTCCGTCGTCACCTCGACGCCCTTGTCGAGCACGGCGTCATCGCAGAGCACGAGCCCACCGCCGCCCGGCGTGGGCGCGGCCGCCCGGCCCGGGCCTACGTCGTCACCGCGACAGGTCACCGTGCTCTCGAGACCGACTACGACTCGCTCGCGGTCGACGTGCTGCACTTCCTGACCGAGCACGTCGGCTCCGCGGCCGTGTCCGAGTTCGCTCGCGAGCACGTCGCTGCCTTCGAGCAGCGGTATGCCGCTCGCCTCGCTGATGCGGGCGACGACCCGTCCGCGCGTGCCGCGGCCCTCGTCGAGGCGCTGACCGAGGACGGCTTCGCCGCGACGGCCAGGCCGGTCGGCGTGGGTGGGTTGACCGGCGTCCAGCTCTGTCAGGGCCACTGCCCCGTCCAGCAGGTCGCCGCGCAGTTCCCGGCGTTCTGCGAGGCCGAGACCGACGCCTTCTCGAGGCTGCTCGGCGTGCACGTCCAGCGCCTCGCGACGCTGGCCGGCGGGCATCACGTCTGCACGACGTTCATCCCGACAGCCGAGCTGTCCCGGAAGCCCCGGGCGGGGTCGGGAGTTGACCAGGAGACCGATCACATAACGGAAGGGTCCTCTTCATGAGCACCAACATCGAAGAGCGCAACCCGGGTCTGAAGGACCTCGGGCGCTACGAGTACGGCTGGGCCGACAACGACATCGCTGGCGTCTCGGCCCGCCGCGGGCTCAACGAGGAGGTGGTGAGGGACATCTCGGCCCGCAAGGGCGAACCCGAGTGGATGACGAAGCTGCGCCTGAAGGCGCTCACCCTCTTCGAGCGCAAGCCGATGCCGGCCTGGGGCTCGGACCTCACCGGTCTCGATTTCCAGAACATCAAGTACTACGTCAAGTCCACCGAGAAGCAGGCCACCTCCTGGGAGGACCTGCCCGAGGACATCCGCAACACCTACGACCGGCTAGGCATCCCCGAGGCCGAGAAGCAGGCCCTCGTCGGCGGCGTCACGGCCCAGTACGAGTCCGAGGTCGTCTACCACCAGATCCGTTCTGACCTCGAGTCCCAGGGCGTCATCTTCACCGACACCGACACCGGCCTGCGCGAGCACGAGGACATCTTCCGCGAGCACTTCGCAACGATCATCCCCGCGGGCGACAACAAGTTCGCCTCGCTCAACACGGCCGTCTGGTCCGGCGGGTCGTTCGTCTACGTCCCGCCGGGCGTGCACGTCGAGATCCCCCTGCAGGCCTACTTCCGGATCAACACCGAGAACATGGGCCAGTTCGAGCGGACCCTGATCATCGCCGACGAGGGCTCCTACGTCCACTACGTCGAGGGCTGCACCGCGCCGGTCTACTCCTCGGACTCGCTGCACTCGGCCGTCGTCGAGATCATCGTCAAGAAGAACGCCCGGGTGCGCTACACGACGATCCAGAACTGGTCCAACAACGTCTACAACCTCGTCACCAAGCGAGCCACGTGCGAGGCCGGTGCCACGATGGAGTGGGTCGACGGCAACATCGGCTCGAAGGTGACGATGAAGTACCCGGCCGTCTTCCTGATGGGCGAGCACGCCAAGGGCGAGACGCTCTCGGTCGCCTTCGCCGGCGCTGGCCAGCACCAGGACACCGGCTCGAAGATGGTCCACTCCGCTCCGTACACGAGCAGCTCGATCATCAGCAAGTCGGTGGCCCGCGGCGGCGGCCGGTCGTCCTACCGTGGCTTGGTCCAGGTGCTCGAGGGCGCCTCGCACTCGGCCTCCACGGTCCGTTGCGATGCCCTGCTCGTCGACACGATCAGCCGCTCCGACACCTATCCCTACGTGGACATCCGCGAGGACGACGTGTCGATGGGGCACGAGGCGACCGTCTCGAAGGTCAGTGACGACCAACTGTTCTACCTCATGTCCCGAGGTATGGCCGAGGACGAGGCCATGGCGATGATCGTGCGCGGCTTCATCGAGCCGATCGCGCGCGAGCTGCCCATGGAGTACGCCCTCGAGCTCAACCGCCTCATCGAACTCCAGATGGAAGGAGCCGTCGGCTGATGAGCCTGGTGGCTGACACATCCCGCCCCGTCGACGCCGTCACCGCGGCAGGCAAGGCGCACACCGACTCGGCCGCGGCCTTCGTCCCGGACAAGTCCCGGGCGGAGCGCACGGCGTCCTTCGACGTCGCCGACTTCCCGGTCCCGCGCGGGCGCGAGGAGGAGTGGCGCTTCACCCCGGTGAAGAAGCTGCGCGGCCTGCTCGAGCCCGGTGCCACCGGTCGGCTCGAGTGGGACACCTTCCTGCCCGAGGGGGTCACGGTCTCGACGATCCCGAGCAGCGAAGCCCGCGAGCTCGGTGCGCTGCCGCCACAGGACCGTGCGGCCGTCGTAGCGGCCGACGTCGAGAAGGTGACGCTGGTCGACATCCCGGCCGAGGCCGAGCTGACCGAGCCGGTGCGGATCCGGCTGATCGGTGACGACGCCACCCAACCCATCCACGAGCACATCGTCGTGCGGGCCGGGCACCACTGCAGGGCGACCGTGCTGTTCGCGCACCGAGGCTCCGCGCAGTACGCCCAGCTCGTCTCGGTCCTGACCGGTGACGCCTCCGACATCACGGTGGTGGCCTCGCAGCGCTGGGAGGACGACGCGATCCACCTGGCCCAGCACGACGCGCTCGTCGGCCGCGACGCGACCTATCGGCACATCTCGCTCACCCTCGGCGGCAAGATCGTCCGGCTCAACGCGAATGTCCGCTACGCCGGCCCCGGCGGCGACGCGACGCTGCTCGGTGTCTACTTCGCCGACGCCGGGCAGCACCTCGAGCACCGTTCGTTCGTCGACCACAACACACCCCACTGCAAGAGTCACGTCACCTACAAGGGCGCCCTGCAGGGCGCGAGCGCCCACACAGTGTGGATCGGCGACGCGCTCATCCGGGCCGAGGCCGAGGGCACCGACACCTACGAGCTGAACCGGAACCTCATCCTCACCGACGGCGCCCGCGCCGACTCGGTGCCCAACCTCGAGATCGAGACGGGCGAGATCGTCGGCGCCGGGCACGCCTCGGCGACCGGCCGCTTCGACGACCTGCAGCTGTTCTACCTGCAGTCCCGGGGCATCCCCGAGGACGAGGCCAAGCGGCTTGTCGTGCGCGGCTTCTTCGCCGACGTGATCAAGCAGATCCCGATGGCCGACCTGCGCGCCGAGGCCACCGCCGCCATCGAGCACGAGCTGGCGACAACGGCATACGCCGCCGCCGCCACTTCCGACAGCACCACCCCCGAGCACACCAGCAAGGAGAACTGACCCGCATGAGCACGCTCGAGATCAAGGGACTCACCGTCTCGGTCCACACCGAGGACGGCCCGAAGGAGATCCTGCGCGGGGTCGACCTGACCGTGTCGTCGGGGGAGACGCACGCGATCATGGGCCCGAACGGGTCGGGCAAGTCGACGCTCGCCTACAGCATCGCCGGGCACCCGAAGTACACGGTCACCGGCGGCACCGTCACCCTCGACGGCGAGGACGTGCTGGCGATGAAGGTGGACCAGCGGGCCCGCGCCGGCCTCTTCCTCGCGATGCAGTACCCCGTCGAGGTCCCCGGAGTGACCGTGAGCAACTTCCTGCGGACGGCCAAGACTGCGATCGACGGTCAGGCGCCGAAGCTGCGCACGTGGGTCAAGGACGTCAAGCAGGCCATGGCCAACCTGCGGATCGACCCCGAGTTCGCGGATCGCAACGTCAACGAGGGCTTCTCCGGTGGCGAGAAGAAGCGCCACGAGATCCTCCAGCTGCAGCTGCTCAAGCCCAAGGTGGCCATCCTGGACGAGACCGACTCCGGCCTCGACATCGACGCCCTGCGGATCGTCGCCGACGGTGTCAACCAGGCCAAGGACGAGACGAACGTCGGCGTCCTGCTGATCACCCACTACACGCGAATCCTGCGTTACATCAAGCCCGACTTCGTGCACGTCTTCGTCGACGGCCGGATCGTCGAGGAGGGTGGCAAGGAGCTCGCCGACCGACTCGAGGACGAGGGCTACGACCGCTTCCTCACTGCCGCAAGCGCCTGAGTGCTGAGGAGGAAGAGTCGAGATGTCTGCTGCCGCAATGCCGTTCACGGACCGGGAGGTCGCCGCGATCCGCGGTGACTTCCCGATCCTGGGGCGCGCGGTCCGCGACGGGCGCCGGCTCGTCTACCTCGACTCGGGGGCGACCTCGCACAAGCCGCGCGTCGTCCTCGACGCCGAGCGCGAGTTCTACGAGCAGCACAACGCGGCCGTCCACCGAGGGGCGCACCTGCTCGCCGAGGAGGCGACCGACGCGTTCGAGGCGGCCCGGGCGACCGTCGCCCATTTCATCCGGGCACCCGAGGACGAGGTCGTCTTCACGAAGAACGCGACCGAGTCGCTCAACCTGGTCGCCTACGCGTTCTCGAACGCCGCGCCGACCGACGAGCCGAAGGACCCGCGCTTCGTGCTCGGCCCGGGCGACGAGGTCCTCGTGACGCAGATGGAGCACCACGCCAACCTCGTGCCGTGGCAGGAGCTCGTGCGACGCACCGGTGCGACGCTCCGGTGGATCCCGCTTGCGGCCGACGGCAGCCTCGACCTCGGTGGCCTCGACACGCTGCTGACCGAGCGGACCAAGGTCCTGGCCGTCACCCAGGTCTCCAACGTCCTCGGCACGATCAACCCGGTCGGTGAGCTGGCCGCACGCGCCCATGCCGTCGGGGCGCTCGTCGTGGTCGACGCCTGCCAGTCCGTGCCGCACCTGCCCGTCGACGTCGCCACCCTTGGCGCCGACTTCATCGCGTTCAGCGGCCACAAGATGTACGGGCCGCTGGGCGTCGGCGTCCTCTGGGGGCGCGCCGAGCTGCTCGAGGTCATGCCACCCTTCCTCACCGGCGGCTCGATGATCGAGCTGGTCACGATGGAACGCGCGACCTGGGCGCCCGCGCCACAGAAGTTCGAGGCCGGTGTGCCCAACGCCGCCCAGGCCGTCGGCCTGGCCGCCGCGGTGCGCTGGGTCGAGCAGGTCGGCATCGACCGGATCCACGCCCACGAGGCGGACCTCGCCGAACGACTCCTGACCGGGCTGGCCGCCCGGCCCTGGACGCGGGTGCTCGGCCCGGCGGCCGGCACCCCCCGCGGTGGGGCGGTCTCGCTGGTCGTCGACGGGGTGCACGCCCACGACGTCGGGCAGATCCTCGACGATGCCGGCGTCGCGGTCCGGGTCGGGCACCACTGCGCCTGGCCCCTGCACCGGGCGCTCGGAGTCACGGCGACGACTCGGGCCAGCCTCGCGGCATACAACACGGCCGACGAGGTCGACACCTTCCTCACGGCACTCGACCGAGTGCCGGAGATCTTCGGCATCGCGGAGGCGAGCTGATGGACCTCTACCAGGAGCTGATCCTCGACCACTCGAGGCAGCCGCACCATGCCGGGCTGCGCGACCCGTTCGACGCCGAGGTGCACCACGTCAACCCGACGTGCGGCGACGAGGTGACCCTGCGGGTCAGCATCGCCGGAACCGGGGCGAGCGCCGTCGTCCGGGACATGTCCTACGACGCCCAGGGCTGCTCGATCTCGATCGCCTCGACCTCGGTCCTGGCCGAGGAGGTGATCGGCCACACCGTCGACGAGGCGCTCGACACCTACGCCGGGATGCGCGAGATGCTCACCTCCCGCGGCAAGGTCGCCGGCGACGAGGACCGGATCGGCGACGGCATCGCGTTCGCCGGCGTCGCCAAGTATCCGTCCCGCGTCAAGTGCGCCCTGCTCGGCTGGGCCGCGTTCACCGACGCGCTCATCCGCGCCGGCGTCCAGACACCCGTCCTGACCGACCACACCACCCAAGGAGTGACCCCATGAGCGAGACCACCGCGCTACCGAACGTGGCCGACATCGAGGAGGCGATGCGCGACGTCATCGACCCCGAGCTCGGCATCAATGTCGTCGACCTGGGCCTCGTCTACGGCATCACCGTCGACGGCCAGGGACACGCCGTCCTGGACATGACCCTGACCTCCGCGGCGTGCCCACTGACCGACGTCATCGAGGACCAGACCCACCAGGCGCTCGAGGGCCTCGCCACGACCGCCCGGATCAACTGGGTCTGGATGCCGCCGTGGGGCCCCGACAAGATCACCGCGGACGGCCGTGAGCAGCTGCGGGCCCTCGGCTTCAACATCTGACGCGTCCCGCGCCCGGACGGCGACCTCCAACAATCCCGCCGCGGCCCGATTGTGGGTGCTCGGGTGCCGGTCCGGCCTCCAACAATCCAGCCCTGGTCCGATTGTGAGCGTCCGAGGACCCGCCCGGTCGCCGCGCGGCGGACGGCGGACGGAGTCGTGACGCGGGTCCTCGAGGTCGCCCCCGAGCGGCTCGACCGATGGCTGGCGGGCTTCGCCGAGCGCCACGGGCCCGGCGACGCCACCCGGGAGCAGACCCTGGGTGGCGTTGTCGTGCGTGCCGTCGCGCAGGACGGATCCACTCTGGTCGCAACGCCGTTCGCGTACAGTCCGCTCGGGATCGTCCTGGTCAGGCGAGGCGGGTATGCCGCTGGGCTGGCCATCGCAGACCGGCTGGCCGTCGCGAAGGTCGGGTCGCGCCATGTGCAGGGTCGCACGAAGGCGGGCGGCTGGTCCCAGCAGCGGTACGCACGCCGCCGAGCCAAGCAGACGGACGAGGTCGTCGCCGCGGTCGTCCGCCACGTGCGACGGATCGTCCTGGGGGAGGGGCCGGACGCGCTGGAGGGCGTGGGCGGCATACCTGCTGGCCTGGTCGTGGGCGGCGACCGCGGGCTCGTGCGCGACGTTCTGTCGGCACCCGCCCTCGGCTCGCTGACCGACCTGCCGCGCCGGGAGCTCTACGACCTGCCCGACCCGACGCGAGCCGTCCTGCAGGCCGCGCTGCGACGTGCGCGCGCCTACCGGATCGAGCTGACGGAGCCCGAGAGGCGCTCGTGACGCCGAGCGCTCACTCGACGGTGGCCACGCCGAAGGTGTTGCACTGGTTCAGGTCGCCGGTCCGGTAGCCCTGCATGAACCAGTTCTGCCGCGCCTGCGCCGAGCCGTGCGTCCACTGCTCCGGGTTGACCCGGCCGCGGGCCGTCTTCTGGATTCGGTCGTCTCCGACCGCGGCCGCCGCCGACAGGGCCGACTCGATGTCGCGGTCGGTGATCGGCTTCATGAAGGTCACGCCGTGCTTGTCCGTCGTGGTCGTCGCGTGGTTGACCCAGGTGCCCGCGAGGCAGTCGGCCATGAGCTCGATGCGGACCGCGCCGGAGTTGGCGCCCTGCGGGTCCTGCTGCGCACTGCCCAGGATCCCGAGCAGGTTCTGGATGTGGTGGCCGTACTCGTGGGCGATGACGTACTCCTTGGCGAGCGCCCCACCGTCGGCACCGAACCGGTTCTGCAGCTCCGAGAAGAAGGCCGCGTCGATGTAGACCTTGTTGTCGAGCGGGCAGTAGAACGGGCCGACCGCCGCGTTCGCGGTGCCGCACCCCGACCGGGTCGAGCCGGAGAAGATCACCGTGGTCGCCGGCTGGTAGTTCAGGTTGTACTTCGGCAGCTGCTTGGACCAGTAGTCCTGCACGCTGTTGACCGTCGCGATGACGAGACACACGTCGTCCTTGTTGGCGTCGGCACCGGTCTTGCACTGGGAGAAGCTCGAGTTGGACACGTCGCCACCGGCCGCGACCTCGCTGCGCTCGAGCTGCAGGGAGGGCATCCCGCTCGTCGCGGAGGTGTCGCCCACCCCGCCGCCGCCGAGCAGCGCCTTGCCGCCGAAGATCAGCATGATGACCAGCAGGATGAGCCCCCCGCCGCCGCGCCCCCCCCCCGGCACGCCCGGGGGCCCCGGCGCCCCCCC
>NZ_JAKDLO010000144.1 GCF_030452765.1 Intrasporangium sp. | reverse complement strand
GTCGTCGGAGGTGAGCCGGTGACGACGACCGTCGAGCCCGGCGCGCCGCCCACCCGGCGCGGTCTCGAGCTGCTGCTGCTGCTGCTCGCCATCGCGATCGTGCTGGTGGCGTGGGTGTCGGTCGACCTCAACCGCAACGGCACGGTACCGGCCAACATCGTGCCGGTGGCCGGCGGGCTGGTCGTGCTCGCGGTCGCCGTCCACATCGTGGTGCGTTGGCGGGCTGCCTACGCCGACCCGGTCCTGCTGCCCATCACGACGTGCCTGAACGGGCTCGGGCTCGTCATGATCCATCGGCTCGATCTTGCGGCCGGGCGGCTCGGTGCCGACGGCGACGCCTACCGGCAGATCATCTGGACCGCGATCGCCGTCATCCTCGCCGTCACCGTCATCATCGTGGTACGCGACCACCGGCTGCTGCGCCGCTACACCTACTGGTCCCTGCTCGTCGGTTTCATCCTGCTCCTGCTGCCGCTCCTGCCGGGCATCGGCCGCACCATCAACGGGTCCCGTATCTGGATCAGCGTCGGCGGCATGTCCTTCCAGCCCGGTGAGTTCGCCAAGATCGCGCTCGCCGTCTTCTTCGCCGGCTACCTCGTCGAGGCCCGCGACGTGCTCTCCCTGGCCGGCAAGAAGGTGCTCGGCTTCACCTTCCCGCGCGGCCGCGACCTCGGCCCGATCCTCGTCGCCTGGGTGCTGGCCCTGCTCATCCTCGTCTTCCAGAACGACCTCGGCACGGCCCTGCTCTTCTTCGGCCTGTTCGTCGCGATGCTCTACATCGCGACCGAGCGGGTCTCGTGGATCGCGATCGGCCTGGTCCTCTTCGCCGCGGCGGTGGTCTTCGCGATGTCGGCCTTCACCCACTTCCAGATCCGGGTCGCGCTCTGGCTCGACCCGTTCTCCGCCGCGAGCCTGGCCAAGTCGGACCAGCTCGCGAAGGGCATCTGGGGCCTCGGCGCCGGGGGCCTGACCGGCACCGGGCTCGGCGCGGGCCGGCCCTACCTGACCCCGTTCGCCGAGAGCGACTTCATCTTCCCGAGCCTCGGGGAGGAGCTCGGGCTCTTCGGCGCGATCGCGATCATCATGCTCTACCTGCTCTTCGTCGAACGCGGCATCCGCACCGCCCTCGGTGTGCGCGACGGCTTCGGCAAGCTCCTCGCGGCCGGGCTCTCGTTCTCCGTCGCCTTCCAGGTGTTCATCGTGATCGGCGGCGTGACCAGAGTCGTCCCGTTGACCGGCCTCACCACGCCGTTCCTGTCCCTCGGTGGGTCGTCGTTGCTCGCGAACTGGGTCATCATGACGATCCTGCTGCGGATCTCCGACCAGGCCCGGCGACCGATGCCGGAGGTTGAGCTTCCCCCACCCCGGAGCCCGAGCTCGGGAGACGAGACGCAGGTGGTGAGGATGCCGTGAACGCACCCATCCGCCGGCTGTCGACGCTGATCGCGCTGTTGTTCGTCACGCTGCTCGTGGCGACGACCTCGATCCAGTTCTTCCAGGCGCAGCGGCTCGGCGCGATGGCCGCCAACAAGCGCACCCTGCTCGACAACTACGCTCGCGAACGCGGCTCGATCATGGTCGCCGGCAAGCCGATCGCCGAGTCCGTCCAGGTGGATGACCAGTACAAGTGGCTTCGACGCTACCCACAGGCCCAGCTCTACTCGCAGGTGACGGGGTTCTACTCCTTCGGCGTCGGCAACCCCTTCGGGCTCGAGCACGCAGCCGACGGCCTGCTGTCCGGGCAGGCGGACACGCTCTTCGTACAGCGGATCACCGACCTCATCACCGGCCGGCAGACGTCCGGGGCCACCATCGAGCTGACGATCGACCCGAAGGCGCAGCGGGCCGCCGACCAAGGTCTCGGGGCCAGCCGTGGGGCGGTGGTGGCGCTCGACCCGAAGACCGGCGCGATCCTGGCCATGGTGAGTCACCCGCAGTTCGACCCCAACACCCTGTCGAGCCACGACTTCGACAAGGCCGGCAAGGCGTGGACGCGGCTGAAGAACGACCCGCAGAAGCCGTTCCTCAACCGGACGATCGACCAGCTCTACCCACCCGGCTCGACGTTCAAGGTCGTCACGGCCGCCGCTGCCCTGGAGAACGGTCTCGTGACCGGTGCGCAGTCGCAGGTGCCCGGGCCCGCCCAGCTCGACCTGCCCCTCACCGATGCCACGCTGCCCACCGAGAACGGCCTGCCGTGCGGGCCGGGCAACCGGACGACTCTGGTGCATGCTCTCGAGATCTCGTGCAACACCGCCTTCGGCGCCCTCGGCATGGAGCTCGGCGGCGAGAAGCTGCGGGCCCAGGCGGCCAAGTTCGGCTTCGGCGACAGCCTCACCGTCCCGATGCGGGTGGCGCCGAGCATCGTGCCTGCCGACCTCAACGCACCGCAGACCGCGCAGGCGGCCATCGGCCAGTACGACGTGCGGTCCACGCCCCTGCAGATGGCGCTCGTCGCTGCCGGGATCGCGAACCAGGGCCGGGTCATGACGCCCTACCTCATGGGTCAGGTCCGAAGCCCGAACCTCGACGTCATCTCGGCCGAGCCCAAGCCTCAGGAGCTCTCCCAGGCAGTCTCGGCCAAGACCGCCGCGATCGTCACGGACATGATGGTCTCGGTCGTCGACCACGGTTCCGGTGCACGGGCCCAGATCCCGGGGGTGAGAGTCGCCGGCAAGACGGGGACCGCCCAGCACGACCCGAACAAGGCACCGCACGCGTGGTTCATCAGCTTCGCCCCGGCCGACGACCCCCGGGTCGCCGTGGCGGTCATCGTCGAGGATGGCGGCGTCAACCACAGCGAGGTCGGCGGCGGCCGCGTCGCAGCACCGATCGCCCGGGACGTCATGGAGGCGGTGCTCCAGCCATGACCGAACGTGGGAGACAATCCTGCAAACCAACCACTCAGACCACGCACCATACGGATGGGACCCGGCTGTGTCAGATCGATCAGAGGTGGACGGCGTGAGCATCACCCCACGTGTCGTCGGTGGACGTTATGAGGTCGGTCGGCTGATCGGGCGGGGCGGCATGGCCGATGTGTACCTGGGCCATGACACCCGGCTGGGCCGGACCGTCGCGATCAAGATGCTGCGCCCCGACCTGGCCCGCGACCCGAACTTCCTGACCCGGTTCCGCCGCGAGGCTCAGTCGGCCGCCGGTCTGAACCACCCAGCGATCGTCGCCATCTACGACTCGGGCGAGGACGACGTCGACTCCCCCCACGGCCCGAACGTGCCCTTGGCGTACATCGTCATGGAGCACGTCGACGGCACCACCCTGCGGGACCGGCTGGTCCGGGACGGACCGCTCGAGCCGAGCGAGGCGATCCGGATCACGGAGGGGATCCTCGACGCCCTGTCCTACAGCCACCGGATGGGCATCGTGCATCGTGACATCAAGCCCGGCAACGTCATGCTCACGGAGAACGGCTCGGTCAAGGTGATGGACTTCGGGATCGCCCGAGCCGTCGCCGACAGCGCAGCGACCATGACGGCCACCCAGGCCGTCGTCGGCACGGCGCAGTACCTCTCACCGGAGCAGGCCCAGGGGCAGACCGTCGATGCCCGGACCGACCTGTACTCGACCGGGTGCGTGCTCTACGAGCTGCTCACCGGGCGCACCCCGTTCACCGGTGACTCGCCGGTCGCCATCGCCTACCAGCACGTCGGCGAGCAGCCGCAACCGCCGAGCATCTGGAACGCCGATGGGGGCGGTGACCTCGACGCGGTCACCCTCCACGCCCTTGCCAAGGAGCCCGACTCGCGGTACCCGGACGCGACCGCATTCCGCCGCGACCTGGAGAACGTCCGCCAGGGCCGCCCCATCAGCGCGGCCGCCCGCGGGGCGGCTGCCGGGCTGGGCGCCGCGGCCCTCACACAGACGCTGCCGGAGGCCAGCACTCCGACCGAGGTGCAGACGGTGCTCGAGGACACCACGAGGAGCACGGCCGATCTGCCGGCCGTCGGCCAGCCCGAGGAGGAGGCGCAGGCCGAGGGCAAGCGCAGGGGACGGCGGGCGGCCCTCATCACCGTGCTCGCCATCATCGCGCTGGCCGCCATCGGCTGGGGCGCGATGACCTGGTTCGGCAACCTGAAGCCGGCGGTCGTGAGCACGACCGTGCCGGGGATCACCGGGCTGACCGCCCAGCAGGCTGAGGCAGCGCTCACCCAACGCCACCTGAAGGGGGCTGCCACCGATGCTGCCGACCAGTCCGAGAAGGGAACGGTCTTCAAGCAGGAACCGGCCGAGGGCAAGACGGTCGACGAGGGCAGCACGGTCAACTACGTCGTCTCGACCGGTCCGGACACCGTGGCCGTGCCGGACGTGAAGGGTCTGACGCAGGAGCTGGCCACCCAGGCCCTCAAGGATCGGGGGCTGAGCGTGTCCGGCACGAAGGACGTCGACGACCCCTCCCAGGACAAGGGCAAGGTCGTCTCGACGAGCCCGGCCGCGGGCCAGACGGTCGACACCGGCTCGGCTGTCACCCTCAACCTCGCTTCAGGCAAGGTCGAGGTCCCGGACGACCTCGTCGGGCAGCAGTGGACCATCGTCTCGACCAGCCTCGCGAACGACTACCACCTCGTCGCCGTGCCCGTGGACGTCGACTCGAAGGACAAGACCCCCGGTGAGGTGCTCAGCGTCGAGCACGCCGGCGAGGTGGTCAAGGTCGGCTCCAGCATCAAGGTGAAGGTGGCCCAACGGCCGATCCCGACCGTCACCGCGACGCAGACCGTGACGGCGCCGCCGTCACCGGAGCCCACCACGCCGAAGCCGACCAGCACGGACGGCGGCGGCGAAGGCAACGACTGAGGCGCCGCACCACCCAAAACCGTCCAGATCCGGCGGGCCTCACCGGCGGCCCGCCGGTCGTCGTCTCCGGGACCAGGCGGGGACGCGCGCAGCTCGTCAGACGGCCCCGCTGACGAGGGGCGTCAGGCCCTCGGCCCGCGCGACCGCGTCCTCGTCACCGCACAGGTGCAGGAAGTTCGCGAGCATCCGGTGCCCCCCGTGCGTGAGCACACTCTCAGGGTGGAACTGCACCCCGTGCAACGGGAGGTCGAGGTGGCGCAGGCTCATGACGACACCTGAGGCTGTGCGACCGGTCACGACGAGCTCGTCCGGCAGCGTCTCCGGGACAACGGTCAGCGAGTGGTAGCGGGTCGCGGTGAACGGCGACGGCAGTCCCTGCAGGACGCCGGTTCCGTCATGGATCACCTCCGACGTCTTGCCGTGCAGCAGCTCCGGTGCTCGCGCCACCGTCGCGCCGAACGCCGCCGCGAGCGCCTGATGCCCGAGGCACACGCCGAACATCGGGCGTGAGTCGTCGGCGCAGGCGCGGACGAGGTCCATCGAGACACCCGCGCCCTCCGGTGTGCCCGGCCCGGGGGAGATGAGGACGCCGGCGTATGCCGCACAGTCCCCGGGCGCGACCGCGTCGTTGCGCGCCACGTGACATTCGGCGCCGAGCTGCTCGAGGTAGCCGACGATGGTGTAGACGAAGCTGTCGTAGTTGTCGACGACGAGGATGCGCGGCCCCATGGACGGCAGGGTATCCCCACCCGTCGAGGCGGCCGCGGCCGTGCTCAAAGGATGATAGCCGTGCTCAACGGATGACCTCGGCGCGGCTGAGGTCGACCGCGCCGGAGTAGGCGGGGAAGGTGGCGTCGGGCTCGACGGCGACCTCCCAACCGAGGCCGACGGCAACGACATACTGCTGGTATATCTGGATCGTCGGGTCGGCCGCGAGGGTCTGCTCCATCCGGGTCGTGTCACCCATCGCGGTGATGACGTAGGGCGGCGAGTAGACGCGACCCTGCAGGATGAGGGTGTTGCCGACGCACCGGACGGCGCTGGTCGAGATGACACGCTGGTCCTGGATCATCATCGCCTCGGCACCCCCGGCCCACAGCGCGTTGACGACGGCCTGGACGTCCTGCTGATGCACGATGACGTCGTCGGCGGTGAACTCGTCCGGGAGGGAGTCGAGGCTCACCTTCGAGTCGGTGAGGGTGACGGCCAGAGCCGGCCCGGTCACGGGTGTGCTTCCGGCCTCCACCGCCAGGGCGTCGGCCTCTTGGGTGAGCGCCTCGAGACGTTCGTCGCGGGGGGCGGCGTCGGAGGACAGCCGGTCGACCTCGCGCTGCAGGTCGTCGATCTGGGCAGCCGTCGTGGCGACGTGGTCGTTGGCCTCGATGATGAGCTGGGGCAGGTCCCGGTCGGCGCGCAGGTCGCTGCCCTGCGCCGCATGGAAGCTCATCGCGAACATGAGGCCTGCGATGGCTGTCACGCCCGGGACGAGGAGGGTCCAGACCCGCCAGCGGCGGCGTGGCAGGGCGTGCCGACCGGTCGGCACTGCGTCGTCCGGCGCGGCGGTCTGCACGGTCTGGGTCTCCGTCCTGATCTAGGCTTGTCCCATTCTGACCCAAGGAGCGTGCAGTGCCCGAGTCCAAAGGCCGCGACAAGAAGGCGGCGGCGTACACCGCGCCGACGAAGAGCAAGAGCGCCCAGCCGAACCCGACGTGGTGGGCTCCCACCTTCGTCACTCTGCTCATCCTCGGGCTGCTGTGGATCGTCGTGTACTACGTGACCGAGTACCGCTATCCCGTCTCGGCCCTCGGCCCGTGGAACCTCGGCGTGGGATTCGTGCTGCTGATGGCCGGCTTCATCATGACCATGCGGTGGCGCTGACACCGTCACCCTCGCCCCGTCGAGCGGGCGCCAAGTTCCTCGTCGGGTGGTCACGCCTTGCCGGTCGAGTGGGCGGCAACCGGTCAACTGGACTGTCCACACCGGGGACAACTCCTGTGGACATAGTTACAGCGCTGTGATTCATCCACAACTGTGGACATCCCGGTGGACAAGTGGATCCCACGCGACCATGGCTCCAGCCCTGTCGACGGGGTGATGATGCCCGCTCGAGGGGACGCGCACCGCCCTCTCCAGTGGATCGCGCACCGCCCGCACCGCCCTCTCGAGCGGCACCTGCGGCCCTCTCGACGGGTTGTCAGTGCTGGGTGAGCGGCTGGAAACGGCGCAGGCGCAGGCTGTTGCTCACGACGAAGACCGACGAGAACGCCATGGCGGCGCCGGCGAGCATCGGGTTGAGCAGGCCCGCCGCGGCGAGCGGCAGGGCCGCCACGTTGTAGGCGAACGCCCAGAAGAGGTTCCCCTTGATCGTGGCGAGCGTGCGCCGGGCCAGCCGGATCGCGTCGGCCGCGCTGCGCAGGTCGCCGCGCACCAACGTCAGGTCGCTCGCCTCGATCGCGACGTCGGTCCCGGTGCCCATCGCCAGGCCGAGGTCGGCCTGGGCGAGCGCCGCGGCGTCGTTGACCCCGTCACCGACCATCGCGACGACGCGGCCCTGGTCCTGCAGCTGCTTGACCACGTCGACCTTGTCGGCGGGCAGCACCTCGGCGATGACCTCGTCGGCCTCGATGCCGACCTCGGCCGCGACCGCACGCGCCGCGCGCTCGTTGTCGCCGGTGAGCAGGACCGGTCGCAGCCCGAGCCCGCGCAGCTCGGCGATGGCCCGGCCCGACGTGGGCTTGACGCTGTCGCCGACGACGAGGATGCCCCGGACCCCGCCGCGCCAGGCGACGTGCACGACGGTGAGTCCTTCCCCTTCGTAGCCGCGCGCCACGTCGTCGAGCTCGGTGCGGCGTGTCTCGTCCTGCTCAGTGAGGAAGGCGGGCCGTCCCACGACGACCTCGGTCCCCTCGACGACACCTGACACGCCCAGGCCGCTGGTGCTCGCGAAGTCGGACACCTCCGGCAACGAGTCGCCGACCCGTTCCCGCGCACCGGCCACGATGGCCCGGGCGATCGGGTGCTCGGAGGCGTGCTCGACGGCCCCGGCAAGGCGCAGCACGTGCTCCTCAGACTCCCCGTCGGCGGCTCGGACAGCCCGCAGCGACATCTGACCGGTCGTCACGGTGCCGGTCTTGTCGAGCACGACGGTGTCGACCCGCCGCGTCGACTCGAGGACCTCGGGCCCCTTGATGAGGATGCCGAGCTGGGCGCCACGCCCGGTGCCCACCATCAGCGCGGTCGGGGTCGCCAGCCCGAGCGCGCACGGGCACGCGATGATGAGCACCGAGACGGCTGCGGTGAACGCCGCGGTGCCGCCCGCACCGGACACGAGCCAGAAGACCAACGTCCCCACCGCGATCAGGATGACGATCGGCACGAAGACCCCGGAGATCCGGTCGGCGAGCCGCTGCATCTGGGCCTTGCCGTTCTGGGCCTCCTCGACGAGCCGAGCCATCTGGGCGAGCTGGGTGTCGGCACCGACCCGGGTGGCCTGCACGACGAGGCGCCCGCCGGCGTTGACCGTCGCGCCGGTGACGGCATCGCCGACACCGACCTCGACCGGGACCGACTCACCGGTCAGCATCGACACGTCGACGGCCGAGGTGCCTTCCTGCACGACCCCGTCGGTGGCGATCTTCTCGCCGGGCCGCACGACGAACCGGTCCCCGACCATGAGCCGCTCGGTCGGGATGCGCTCCTCACGCCAGCCATCCGGACCGGGCCGCAAGACCGCGACGTCCTTGCTGCCCAGCTCGAGCAGCGCCCGCAGCGCGGCCCCCGCCTGACGCTTCGAGCGGGCCTCGAAGTAGCGCCCGGCGAGGATGAAGGTCGTCACACCCGCGGCGACCTCGAGGTAGATGTTGCCTGCCCCGTCGCCCCGAGAGATGGTCAGCTCGAACGGATGGGTCATTCCCGGCATCCCGGCCGTGCCGAGGAAGAGGGCGTAGAGCGACCAGCCGAACGCCGCCAGCGTGCCCATCGAGATGAGCGTGTCCATGGTCGTCGTGCGGTGTCGCAGGTTGACCCACGCGGCCCGGTGGAACGGCCACGCACCCCACACGACCACCGGTGCGGCCAGGGTCAGCGACAGCCACTGCCAGTAGCGGAACTGCAGCGCGGGCACCATCGCGAGCACGATGACCGGGATGCTCAGTGCGGCCGAGACGAGCAGCCGCTGCCGCAGCTCACGCAGGTGCTCGTCGGCCGGGCTCGACTCGTCGGTGGACTGAGCACCCGCGGTAGGGGTGGTCGGCGCGGGCGGCAGCTCGGCGGCATACCCCGCCTCTTCGACGACGCGCACGAGGTCGGCGGGCGTCAGTGATCCGGGGAAGCTGACCTTCGCCTTCTCCGTGGCGTAGTTGACCGTTGCTGTGACGCCGTCGACCTTGTTCAGCTTGCGCTCGATGCGGTTGGCGCAGGACGCGCAGGTCATGCCGCTGATCGCAAGCTCGATGCCGGTGGTCGCGGGTGGCTGACCGAGCTGGTCGGTCACGGAACTCATGGGGTGCCTCACTTCACGGGGTATGACGCCCAGCCGGCTCCCGTGCTCGAGGGCACGCGCGAGCCGTTGGGTGTTCAGGCGAGCTGGTAGCCGGCCTCCTCGACGGCGGACCGTACGGCGGCCGCGTCGACGGGCTCGGCGCTGGTGATGGTGACCGCGCCGGAGTCGAGGACGACGTCGACCTGCTCGACGCCCGGGATCTCCCGGACCTCCTCGGTGACCGAGGCGACGCAGTGGCCGCAGGTCATTCCGGTGACGGTGTAGGTGACGGTCTGGCTCATGGGTGGTACCTCTCGGGTGGTGCTGGTCAGGTCTCGTGGTGCTGGTCAGGTCTGGGTCAGGAGCGGACGAGCCGTCGGATCGCCTCGGACGCCTCCTGCAGCTTGTGGTCGGCCTCGGGCCCGCCGTGCCGAGCGGCCTCGAGGACGCAGTGGTGCAGGTGCTCGTCGAGCAGGCCGAGCGCGACGGCCTGCAGCGCCTTGGTCATCGCCGAGACCTGGGTGACGATGTCGATGCAGTACTGCTCGTCCTCGACCATCCGCTGCAGTCCGCGGGCCTGGCCCTCGATGCGGCGCAGGCGCTTGAGGTAGTCGTCCTTGGTCCGGTTGTGGATGTAGCTGTGCTCGTGCCTCGGGAC
Organism: Intrasporangium sp.; assembly: GCF_030452765.1. GTDB lineage: Bacteria > Actinomycetota > Actinomycetes > Actinomycetales > Dermatophilaceae > Intrasporangium_A. The sequence continues at coordinate 1,756 of NZ_JAKDLO010000144.1, read as the reverse complement.
AGCGACCTCGGCGGCATCCGCCGGCACGGTGACGTCGTCGGTGGTGGTCATGGTGGGTCCTCTCGCCTTCCCCAACTGTCACTATACCCCCCTAGGGTAGTTGTTGCAAAGGACGAGCGCAGCCCAGGTGGGCACGCGCATCACCTGGCCGATCTGCGTCGCTTCGTCGGATCTGCGTCGCCTGCAGGCAGCGCACATTCGGCAACGCGACGCACCACCTGGCAGGCCCGGCGCCCACGCAGGCCGGCCCGAGGCGAGAACGCTGCGGCTCAGCGCCGGACCGCGATGGCCGTCAGCACCCGGATCGGCTCGGGTACGGAGAGGTACTTCACGACGGCGATCGCGACGACGACGACCAGCAGGGCGGTCAGGCCCGCCCAGACCAGGGCGGGCACGTCACGCCGACGGGCGAGGACCAGCAGGCCGGCCCCGGCGAGGCCGGTCACGAAGCCGCCGAGGTGGGCCTGCCAGGCGATGTTGGGGATGATGAAGCCGATGGCTGCGTTGATCAGGACGATGCCGTAGATGCCGGCTACGGAGCGGTTGAGGTGTCGGTTCAGCACGATGAGGGCGCCGAAGAGACCGAAGATCGCACCGGAGGCACCGACGACCGCGGTGACCCACGCCTGGTCCTGGCCGGTCGCGAGGCCGGCGATGGTCGGGTTGCCGGCGAGGATCAGCACCCCGACCTGGCCGCCGATGCCGCTGATGAGGTAGAGGGCAAGGAACCGCGCGCGCCCCATGAGCGGCTCGAGGTAGGAGCCGAGGATGTAGAGGGCGTACATGTTGAAGCCGATGTGCATGAGCGAGCGCGGGGAGTGCAGGAACATCGCGGTGACGAACCGCCACGGCTCGACCCACCCGGCGATCGGCGCGAAAGCGAAATCCGTCGTGAAGCCCGGCGAGACCCACTGGATGAGGAAGATGACGACGCAGATCCCGATGAGGGTGTAGGTGACGACCGGTTTGCCGTCGGTCACCCGCCCACCGAGGACGGTCGTGCTCTGCCGCGAGGTGCGTGCCGCCTCACGCACGCAGTCGACGCACTGGATGCCGACCGGCGCAGGACGCTGGCACTCCGGGCAGGCCGGGCGGCCGCATCGCTGGCAGCGCACGTAGGCCTCACGGTCGGGGTGCCGGGGGCACACCGGCGGGGCGTCCGGCTGCTGGCCAGCCCACGGCTGGATCGGGGGCTGGCCGCCAGCGCCGTTGTCCGCCAAGAAGGCTCAGTCCTCGATACTGACGGAGTCGATGAGCACGTCGTCGAGCGGCTTGTCGTTGGCGCCGGTCTTGACCTTGCCGATCTCGTCGACGACCTTGCGGGACGCCTCGTCGGTGACCTCGCCGAAGATCGTGTGCTTGCCGTGCAGCCAGGTGGTGGGGGCGGTCGTGATGAAGAACTGCGAGCCGTTGGTGCCCTTGCCCATTCGCTTGCCGGCGTTGGCCATGGCGAGGACGTAGGGCTTGGTGAAGTCCTTGTCCGGGTGGATCTCGTCGTCGAAGGTGTAGCCCGGGCCGCCGAAGCCCTGACCGACCGGGCACCCGCCCTGGATCATGAAGTTCGGGATGATCCGGTGGAAGGTCAGGCCGTCGTAGAACGGGGTCGGGTTGGTCCGGCCGGCTTCGTCCTTGTAGTCCTTCTGGCCCTTGGCCAGGCCGACGAAGTTCTCGACGGTCTTGGGCGCGTGGTCGGGGAACAGCTCGATGACGATATCGCCGTGGTTGGTGTGCAGGGTTGCCTTCATGTGGCAATCCT
>NZ_JAKDLO010000143.1 GCF_030452765.1 Intrasporangium sp. | reverse complement strand
CCCGTCCCGGCGACCCTCACCGCCCCCGCCGAGCACACCATCCACGCCAGCACCACCGCCATGAACGCCGCAGCCTCCCTCGACCAAACCCCACGCGCAAAACACCATCACCACGAAACCGAGGCAAACAGCAGCAAATCACGCCCCAACCATCAACCACCCACCCTCGCACCCAACGCGCCACAACCCCGCCGCCAGCGGTGAAGACACGGCTGGTCGACCGCTGGCGCTGCATGAGTTCGTGGAGCGGGACGTGGACAGTTCTGGGCCACAGTTTCAACGTTCGCGTCCTGACAGACAGGCTGACGCGGCACGTCGTGCAGATGCGCAAGCCCGAGGCACCCGAACCCGCCGCCCCGCCGGACAGTGACGGCTACACGCCCCGTCAGAAACGCGATCGCCTGCCACGAGGGGTTCACAATGAGTCCGGCACCGTTAGCAGTCCCACGTGACGACACGCCGCGAGCTTCATATGGATATCCCCTGCTTCACGCTAGCGTCGGGCTCATGGCTCCTCGTACAAAACGCCGCGGTGTTCAGACGGTCCCGCTCTACAGCGATGTGACCATCGAAACCAAACGCACGATTGATGTGATCGCTGCCGCCACGGGTTGCCGCAAGAACGTCGTCATCGAGGAGATCATCCGACACCTCGAACTCGATGATCGGGGTATCCCAAGGTGGTGGGATGGGCCGATTCACGTTGGTCAACAAGAGGAGCTTGATCTACGAGCCTCATGAGTCTCAGGGCAGTGCCCTGACAAAGCAGAGAGCCCGCGGCGCCAACCGCGAGCTTCTCTGAAAGTCATAGGACCGATGCCTAAGTCGGTCCGACCAGTTTGAACTCCCGGGACGAGGAGTACCTTTGTGCTGCCCACAATAGCGCATGCCCTGGGGCATGCAACCATCTCGGCGGACGCCGATCTCGGCGTGTCTGTTCCCACGCCTTCGCAGACGGCTCGCACCCGCGCGGTGCTGGCGCACCGGGTCTGTGCCCCGGAGCACGCCGCCTATGTGCGCGCGAGGTGTCTGCATGACACCTCGTGCCTGCCGCGCTGGCACCAGCGCGATCGGGGCGCCTCGAACGCGCACCGTGGTCATCACACGATCGCACCACCGGGCGCGTACTGCACGATCCCGGCTTGGGCGGGCCGGCACGTGTTCCTGGCCGTGGCCAAGCTGGTGCTGGCCAAGCACGCGCAGGTGCTGGCCGAGGAGCAGGTCTCAGCAGCGCTGCTGTTGGAGTATCTGCGGGTGCGCACCGGGTACGCGCAGGCGCGCACCGGGCGGCGCTGCATCGTGCGTCCCAAGGTGCTGGCCAGCGTGCTGGACGCGGCGATCAACACGGTGCACCGCTGCCAGCGCGCCGCCCGCCGGATCGGACTGGAGGTGGTGGTGATGGCCGGGCGGATGCTAACCCTCGCCGAATCCACCGCGGCCCGCCGCCGCGGCTCGGCCCAGCGCGGGCTATCCACCGAGGTGGCCTTCACCATCCCGCTACCGGCCCAGCGCCTGGCCCCGGTTGTGGACCTCGTTACCCCTACCAGTGGTAGGGCTACCACTGGGAAAACCCGCGGAAATCATTCCCCCACTCACGCCGCAAGCGGCGATCGAACGGACACGACTCCGTCGCGGCCACGACAACGCGGCCCAGCCCGGCGTCATCGAACCCCGGGTCGACGCCTGGCCGGCCAGCTGTGCGCCCGGCTGGCCTGGCTGGCCGGCGAATCACCGGCCCGCTGCGCCCCGGCGCTGACCCGGTTCGCCACCGCGGCCACCCCCTGGGACGCGCAGCACATCATCCTGGCGTTGGCCGATCAGGCGCTACGACGCGGCATCACCAGCCCGCTGCGCTCCGACCGGATCGCCACCCGTCCCGCGGTCGTACTGGCCGGGCTGCTACGCGGCCTCGACGAGACCGCCGACCACCCGGACGCCCCCGCCTTTGAGGCGCCCCCGTGCACCCGCACCGACTGCGACCACGGCTGGATCCGCATCGACCAGGACACCGTTGCCCCGTGCCCCGACTGCCCCCCCAGCGTCCGCGGCCACCGCATCGACGACGAAGAACCACTGGATGCCGAGCCCCCATTCTAAGTCGCGGTGATCGAAGAAGCGCTTGGACCCCCAGCTGCTGGCCACGCCCAAGCCGGCGTCCAAGCCGACGCTGTGGCACGCGCTCAACGCCCCGGCTCGCTGCGCCCGGGAACGTTCCGGCTGCACCGACTCGCCCTGGTCGCTGATCGGCTTGTACGCACGCGGCCGGCTACTGGCCCCGTCCCCCGCCTGAACATCCAGCTGGCGGCGTATCGGCATGCCCGAAACCAGCCGTCACCATGCCGACCACCGCCCACGTGTGCCAGACCACCGACGAGAGCGTGCGCCTGCCCCAATGCCCTCGCCGGTCAGGGGGTGAGCCCGTTGAACTGAGCACCCGGGCCGGTGGTGGCCACCACCGGGCAGTTCTCATAACCGTCGCCGGGGGCAGGTTTCACGACCGCCCCTGGGCAGAAACCAATGGCCTTGACACTGAGCAGCCCCTTCACCATGCCGACCAACCCGCCGATCTGCGTCCGCATTCTCAGTGACGGCCTTCGTCTGCAAGACCAACGACGGACAACACCCGCCCCGAGGGTGACGCTTGCTCAGAGCCTCTAAGCCTGGTGCCTCCAAGGTCTCGCAAACGGGTTCTCTCTCATGCGTCCCGCTCCTGGATGGGGACATTGAGACGGGAACATTCAGTGCAGGGTGCAGTCGGGTGCTAGTGCTGCGGGCACGTCACGGCAACTGTCTGCGTACAGGGATGTAGGGTATGCCGGGACGGTATATGAACCTACATACAGCACTACATACAGCACTACATACGGACGGCTAGACGGCAGAAGGGATGATCCCAGATCAAGACCAACATGGCCGATCGCTTCGTCATAATGAGAATGGATGACAGGGTGTGTCGCACGTGCACGAGCATCGGGAACGCGATAACTATGTCCACATGGATGAGTGGACTAACTCGCTGCGGCGGGTCGTTACGGTGGCCAACCGGAAAGGCGGCGTGCTCAAGTCGTCGGTCTGTCGCAATGTGGCGGCTGTGGCCACGGCGGCTGGGTATCGCGTCGCCGTCGTGGATGGGGACCCACAGGGCAATCTATCCGAGATCGACTTCGGCCTTGCGACCGACCGCGGCCGGTCGCTGGCGATGGCCATGCAGTACGGCACACCTCTCCAACCGGTGGTCCACGAGCTCGGCGTCGACGTGATCTGCGGGGGAGCGGAGCTACAGGGTGCCCTCGGCGCTGCCTCGACGCCAGGCGCGGAGGTGAGCCTGGAGGACAACCTGCGCGCGTCGTTGGGCGCCCTCTGCACCGAGAAGGGCTACGACCTGGTCCTGATCGACACCGGCCCAGGCGACACCCGCCTACTTGATGCCTACCTGCGCGCCAGCCGCTGGCTCGTCGTCCCCACTATCAGCGACGAGGCCAGCTTCGCGGGAGTGGACAAGATGGGTGCCCGCTATGCGGCCGCCAAGCAGGCCGGCGCCGAGATCGAGTTCCTCGGCGCTGTCCTAACCAAGGTGAACCATCAGGCCACCGCGAGGAACGCTGCTATTCGCTCCGAACTAGGCGATGCCTTAGGCGATGCAGGGGAGCCCTTTCAGGCCATGATCCGCTACAACGACGCCAACTCCATCGATGCCCGGCGCCACGGCATGAGCGCCCAGGACGTGGCTGTCGAGGCCATTACACAGCGCAAGTCCCGGCTGGCCGACCTGCGACGGCGGGCCCGTGGCGAGAAGCAGCGCGGGGACCAGGACGCTTGGTGGTCGACGAGCAAGAATGCCGGTGCCGCGTTGGCCAGCGACTACGAGGCCCTGACCCGTGAGATCCTCACCCGCATCGGCGCCAAGGAGCTCAGCCATGGCTAGGCGCGTCCGCTCCAACGTTTTCGACCCCAGTCGCACTGACCGCGACGAAGCCCAGGGCGCGCCGGCGTTGGGCGAGCTGCTGCCCCGCGTTACTGCCTTGCCGGCGCCAGGCTCGACTGCTGCGGCAACGCCTGCAACCCCCGTGGAGCGGCTCGTACCCATGCCTGAGGCCGTCGAGCCGCTCACACATGCGAGCCGGCCACGGGGCGTCGGTGGCCGTCCCGTAGCGATAAGCAAGATCACAGCCACCCCGGCGCGCGTGCCCGTCGAGCTCTACGACCGGGCCGAAGAGCTCGTCAAGGGCCGCGGCAAGCCCTCCTGGGGCCAGCTTGTCGCGTGGACCTGTCAGACCCGTCAGCAGGAGGTGGTTGACGAGGTTCTGCGTCAACTGCGTCCAGCCGACGGGCTCGTGCCGCGCGGCCCGAACAGGCGGGGGAGGGGCGCGACCCAGGTCACGGCGCGGTTCACCCTTGATGAGCAGGATACGTTTGCCCAGACCCGCGGCGCGGCGGCGGCCGCGGTCACCGACTCGGACCTGCCTGCCGACGACGCGCACGTGACTGCGACGATCGTAGTTATCGCCGCACTCGAGGTTGCCACCGAGGGGAGATGACCAGGCGGTGGCCGAGGCTGGACAGCTCGCGGCAACACGCGGCAGAGCGTGATGAGTGTGATCCCGGTCCATGCTCGAACGTCCGATAAGGGGGCACATAGGCTGGGGCCTCGATGCGCCGCCCAGACCCCACCCTCAATCCGGACGTGCTGCGGGCTGCCCGGGAACGTCAGGGTCTCACCCAGCACCAGCTGGCTCGTCTTGTCGGTGTCGCCGGCGGTGAACGCATCTCTCGCTGGGAACTGGGCATGTCGACGCCTCGCCCGCGCATGCTCATACGGTTGGCTGACGTTCTCGAGGTAGCACCCACCGCCCTGCTGACCCCAGATCACGGCCCCGCCGACCTGCGACGGATGCGTGTCTTGGCGGGCCTTAGCGCACGCGAATTTGCTCGCCGGATGCACATGTCGGTGGCCAACATCCAGCGCTGGGAAGCCGGACGCATCGAACGCATCCCTCCCGCACAGGTTCTCGAACGAGTCGCAGCCGCCATGTCAGCAGAGATCACGGACGTCGAACGGGGCTTCATCCGCAGCCGTGACCTGTACCGGCAGGACTGGGGTGGGGGCCGGGCCTGAACAGAGCGACACACCGCCCACTCTGCATAGTCGCCTGCGATGTGATCCCATATGCCGGTGCAGCATCGAAGCCGCTCTTGTGAGGCATGAGACAGCCCAGCGGCCGAGGGGCAGAGAGGGGAGAGGGGGGTCGTGAGTGAGGCCGTACGCACAACCAGGAGGAGCACACTTCGTGGGTACGAGCAATATGCGCTAGTGTCATTGCTTCTACTTTGGCGCAGAGTGATCGCCTGAAGGTGTGGCGCGGTCTTTTGGCCAAAGAGACAAGGAGTAGGGACATGACCCGGAAGCGTCCAGGAGCCGCCGTAGCTGCTGTGGTTGCTGTGGTTGCCGTGACGGTACTTGCTGCATGCACGGCGGAGTCAGCTCCGGCGACGACTCCCGCTACGTCATCCTCCCCGCCCGCCAGCATCAGTGCGCCGATGATGACCACGGCGGGTCAGAGTCCTGAGCAGGTTGCTCAGGAGCAGGCAAGAGAGATGGTGGCGAAGTACTATCACGACTCGGACCGAGGACTCTATGACCCCTCCCAGACGAGCGAGGAGTTCTTCAAGGAATCGTCGACCGGGACGGCGCTGGTCGAGAACATCAACGCCCTCAACTCGGCAAAGACGCAGGGGATCCACCTCACGGGGGAGACCAAGCTCAAGTCGGTCACACACGTGAAGACAGACCTTGCGAAGGACCCGAAGTCCTCACCTCCGACGATCCCGTATGTGCAGTTTATGGTCTGCTACGACGTCTCCTCGGTCAACGTCGTGGATAAGGACGGAAAATCCGTCGTGCCGGCCAGTCGTAAGCCGACAGGGTTGCGGCTGCTAGGCGTCGTCAACTATGAGTACCCGAACCCCGATGGTTGGCGGGTCGGCTACGTACAACCGAAGAGAGACAAGTGCTAGCGGTTCGCGTCTTGGCTGTAGTCATCGCCGCGACCATGGGTACCGGACCGGGGTACGTGTCGGCACAAGCGAGTGCGCCGGTATGCAAGAAGTACAACGACAAAGGGATTTGCCTCATCTGGGCCGGTGTGGGCGGTGGGTCGGCAGTCTTGAGTGGGAGTCGATCGGACGCTATTGAGGGCGGTGGGGGTGGCAGTTCCAGTGCTGGTGGACGACCTAGCCTGGTTGAGATCGACGGAGTGTTGTGCATGCCTACAGGACTGGCCGATCCCCAACCGGCGAAGTCAGACCCGATCTGGGAAGACCACAGTGACGGGGCGATCTACGGCTGTGATGAGCCGCCGCACGTGGGAAGGGGGTTCTTCATCGCTGGGCGCCGTGTGTTGTTTTGGGCGGCGTCAGCGCCGGCCCCGCCTCCTCCAGATCCGCGTCAACTCGCCCAGCAGGCGGTTGCCTCGATGCGGCTGAAGGCAATTACGCCGGGGATCGTGCCCGAATCGGGCGCGGGAAGCATCGGGATCATTGGCATGCCGACGTGGATGTGGGTGGAGAACCCCACTGAGAACACGTGGGGTCCGATCACCCGTAGCGCGTCCGCCGGAGGCTACACCGTGGTGGCGGTAGCCAAGGTCAACAAGATCGCCTGGAACATGGGAGACGGCTTCCAGGTGGTGTGCACCTCGAAGGGCACCCCGTATGCGGATTCGTACGGGAAGAGGTCGAGCCCGGACTGCGGGCACACCTACACCCGGCAGGGCAGGTACACCGTGTCGGCGACCAGCTACTGGAGGGTGACCTGGAGCGGGATCGGGCAGAGCGGGGTGATCCCGCTGGATTTCACGCGGAGCACGAACATCACGATGGGTGAGGCGCAGGTGCTTAGCCAGTGACGGCAACGATGGGAAGAGCTGGGATGACGACAACGGCGGCGGGGCCCGAGACGGCTGGCCGGTCCGGTCCGCAGGCCCGGGGCCGCACGGCGCCTGGTGTGGGGGAGCGGGTCGAGGCCGTCGAGCCGGCGCCGAGGCTGCGGCGCCGACCGATGCTGGTGGCCGCCTCGGTGGCCGCGGTGTGTCTGGGCGCGCTGCTGGGGGTGTGGACCTGGACCTCGATCAGCGATGCCCGCTCGGTGATCGCGGCCAGGAACACGATCACCCGCGGTCAGGTCATCACGGCGCAGGATCTGATGATCGTGCAGGTGGGGGTCGACCCCGGTTTGAGGCCGGTGCCGGGCCGGGATCTGGCGGCCTTGGTGGGTCAGCGCGCGGCGATGGACATGTCCGCCGGGAGCCTGATCACCGCGCAGGATGTCGCCCCGGGGGTGCTGCCGCCGGCCGGCAAGTCGGTGGTGGGTGTCGCGCTGCCGGCCTCGCTGATGCCGGGGGAGCCGCTGCGGGCCGGGGATCGGGTGCGGGTGGTCAGCACCCCCGGCCCCGATGGTGAGGTCGCCGCGGGCCGGCAGGTGCAGATCGGCGCTAGCGTGGTCGGGCTCTACCCGGGCGCGGAGCAGGGCAAGACCGTGGTGGCGGTGCTGGTGGAGCAGGAGAAGGCGGGCGAGCTGGCGGCCCGGGCCGCGACCGGGCGGGTCGCGATGGTCCTTGACCCGAGGGAGCGCTGAGCCGGGATGGCGTTGATCGTGCTGACCTCGGCCTCCGGCTCGCCGGGGGTGACGGCGACCGCGCTCGGGCTGGCGCTGACCTGGGCCCGGCCGGTGCTGCTGGTCGAGGCCGACCCGACCGGCGGCTCCTCGATCCTGGCCGGGTACCTGCGCGGGCGCACCGCCCCGACCGATTCGCTGATCGAGCTGGCGCTGGCGCACCGGGAGGGGCGCCTGGGCGAGGCGCTGGCGCAGGCGACGATCGGGATCGAGGGCACCGAAGTGTCGCTGCTGCCCGGCACCCGCTCGCACACCCAGGCCCGCGCCCTGGCGCCGCTGTGGCAGCCGCTGACCGCGGTGCTGAAGGGGCTGGAGCGCACCGGCCAGGACGTGATCGTCGATGCCGGCCGGCTCGGCCTGGCCGGCTGGCCCGAGCCGCTGCTGTACGCGGCGGACCTGTGCCTGATCACGACCCGCTCGGATCTGGTCTCCCTCTCCGGGGCGCGGTCCTGGGCCGAGACGCTGCGGGCCGGGTTCGAGAGCGTCGGAGGGGCCTCGTCGCTGGGGCTGCTGATGGTCGGCCAGGGCGAGCCGTACGGCCCGCGCGAGGTCCGCAAGGTGTTGCAGGTTCCGGTGACCGCCACGGTGGCCTGGGACGAGCCGGCCGCGCGGGTGTTCGCCAAGGGCGGTCCCGCGCCGCGCCGGTTCGACTCCTGCGTGCTGGTGCGCAGCCTCAAGGCGGCCCGGGCCGGCATCGAGACAGCGGTGGCGGCCGGCCGCGCGGAGCTGCCGGCGCCGGCGGCCGGGAGGCCGATGTGAGCATCAGCGACAACCAGCAGCGCCACGCGCAGGCGAGCCCCACCGGCCCGGCCGGGCCGGCTGACCCGACGGCGCTGCCGCTGTTCGCGGCCCCGCCGCGCCCGGGCCGGGTCCGCGGCTCGTTCACGATGCACCCAGGCAGCCGGGAGAACCAGCCAGGCGGTCGGGAGAACCAGCCCGGCGGCCGCGGGGACCGCGAGCAGGCCCCGGCCCCGGCCGGGAGCGAGCCCGGCGTCCCGGCGGATCCGGTGGATCCGGTGGGGCTGGGTGCTGCCGGGCGCGGCTATGACGAGGGCCTGGACTGGGACCTGGTCGCGACCTTGCGCCGGCAGGCCTCGGACCGGCTCAGCGCGGTGATCGGCGATCAGCGGGGGCACCTGTCCGGGCAGCAGCAGCGCGAGCGGGGCCGCGAGATCATCGCGGCGCTGCTGGCCGATGAGTGCTCGGCGCGGGTCAGCGCCGGGCAGCACTCCTGGAGCTTGGCCGAGCAGCAGGCGATGGCCGGCGCGTTGGACGCGGCCCTGTTCGGGCTGGGCCGGTTGCAGCCGCTGGTCGATGACCAGCGGGTGGAGAACATCATCATCGCCGGCTGCGATGGGGTGTGGCTCGAGCTGGTCGGCGGGCGGCTGGTCAAGGGCCCGCCGGTGGCCTCCAGCAACCAGGAGCTGATCGACTTCCTGGTGTTCCTGGCCTCCCGCTCGGAGGCGAACGCGCGCCCGTTCAGCGAGTCGCAGCCGCGGCTGCATCTTCGCCTCGATGACGGCTCCCGGCTGGCCGCCACCGCGTGGGTGCACCCGTTCCCGTCGGTGGTGATCCGCCGGCACCGGCTGCGCCGGGTCACCTTCGCCGACCTGGTCGGCCTCGGCGCCCTGAGCGAGACCGCAGCCTCCTTCCTGGCCGCGGCGGTCAAGGCCGGGCGAAGCATCGTGGTCTCCGGGCCGCAAGGGGCCGGCAAGACCACGTTCGCGCGGGCCCTGTGCGCCGAGATCCCCAGGAGGGAGATCATCGGCACCTTCGAGAGCGTCTACGAGCTGCACCTGCACGAGCTGAGCGAGCAGCACGACATCGTCTTCCCGTGGGAGGCGCGCCCCGGGTTCGGCGAACGCGGCCCCGACGGGCGGGCCGCCGGGGAGTTCACCTTGGCCGACGCGCTGGTCGACTCGTTCAAGTTCAACCTCAGCCGCCAGATCGTCGGGGAGGTCACCGGCCCGGAGATCCTGGCCATGTTCAAGGCGATGGAGTCCTCCAACGGGTCCATCTCGACCACGCACGCCCGCAGCGCCGCCGGCGCGATCGGCAAGCTGGTCACCTGCGCGCTGGAGGCCGGCCCGCAGATCACCTACGAGTACGCCACCCGGCAGCTGGCCGCGAACATCGACATCGTGGTGCACCTGGCGTTGGACAAGACCGAACTGCCGGACGGTTCGGCCCAGCTGGCCCGCTGGGTCTCTGAGATCATCACGGTGGCCCCCGGCGAACGCGAGGCCGGCTACGCGATCACCTCGGTGTTCAAGGCCGCGCCCAGGGCCCGGACCGCGACCGCGGACGTGATGCCAGATGAGCACCGGGAGCTGGAACTGTGGGGCTTCGACCTGCCCGGGTTCCTCACCCAGTCCGGGCAGGCCGCCTCATGAGCGCGCTGGTCGCGGCCCTGGCCGGGGCGCTACTGACCGCCGGGCTGCTCGGGATCGCCGCCGGGACGCGCCTAACACCCACGAGCACCACCGGCGCGCCGAGCCCGGCCCGCGCCCGCCTGCTGGCGGGGCTCTCCCGCCGGTACCGGGCCTTGAGCGTGCGCACCCGCCGGCTGCTGGCGGCCGGGCTGGCGGCCGGGGTGCTGATCGCGCTGGCCACCGGGTGGCTGCTCGCGGCCCTGATCGTGCCGGCCGCGGCGGCCGGGCTGCCCTACCTGCTCTCCTCGCCAGAGTCGGCCGCGCGGGTCGAGCGGCTCGAGGCGATGGAGGAGTGGACCCGGTCCCTGGCCGGGATCCTGACCGCCGGCGTCGGCCTGGAGCAGGCCCTGATCGCCACCTTGCGTTCGACCCCGAGCCAGCTGCGGGCCGAGGTGGCCCGGCTGGCCGCACGGCTGCGGGCAAGGTGGGCCACCGAGGACGCGCTGCGCGTCTTCGCCGACGAGCTGGATGATGCCACCGGGGACCTGATCGCCGGCAACCTGATCCTGGCCGCCCGCCGCCGCGGGCCCGGGGTGGCCAGCGTGCTCGAGGCCCTCGCGGAGTCCGTCGCGGCCGATGTGCGCGCCCGCCGCGAGATCGAGTCCGACCGGGCCAAGCCGCGCTCGACGGCCCGCTGGGTCACTATCATCACCATCGGGGTGCTCGCCTTCCTGGCGGTCACCGGCCAGTACGTCGCCCCCTACGGCTCACCGTTCGGGCAGGTGCTGCTGAGCCTGCTGCTGGGACTGTACGTGGCCACCTTGATCTGGATGAAACGGATGGCGGCCGGGCAGCGGCTGCCCCGGTTCATCGGCGCCGCCGCCAAGCAGGCGGCCCGCTGATGCCCACCGGACTGCAACTGGCGATCGCCGCCGGGGCCCTGATCGGGGCCGGGGCCGCGCTGCTGATCTGGCGCCTCGCCCCGGCGGACCCGGACCTGGGCGAGGCGCTGCGGCGCCTCTCGCCGCGGGCCCGCCGGCCCGCCGGCGAACAGGCGCACACCGGCGGGGACTCGCGCGAGCGGGTCGGGCGGTGGGCGATCAAGACCCTGCCGGCCGGCGCCTGGGGCACCGTGCCGGCCAGGGATCTGGCGATCATGGCGATCCCGCTGTCCCGCTTCTACGGGGAGAAACTGCTCTACGCCCTGCTCGGCACCTTGATCCCGCCGCTGCTGACCGGGCTGTTGACCATCGCCGGGCTGCCGGTCCCGATCGCGATCCCCGCGATCGGCACGATCGCCCTGGGGATACTGCTGTTCTTCCTGCCGGATCACAACGTGCGCGATGACGCGAAGAAGGCCCGCGCCGAGTTCACCCGGGCACTGGGGGCCTACATCGACCTGGTCGCCCTCGAGCGGCGCGGCGGCGCCGGCGCCCGCCAGGCCATGGAGGTGGCCGCGCAGGTCGGCGACAGCTGGGCCTTTCGCCGCCTCGGCGAGGAGCTGGCCCGCACCCGCTGGTCCGGGCTGACCCCCTGGGGGGCGCTACACGCCCTGGCCGGCGAGCTGGGCCTGCCCGAGCTGGACGACCTGGCCGACATCATGCGCCTATCCGGGGAACAAGACGCCCAGGTCTACACCAACCTGCGGGCCCGCTCGGCCGGCATGCGCGCCGCCATGCTCAACACCGAGAAAGCCAAGGCCAACGAGATCGGGGAACGCATGTCCATCCCGATGAGCCTGCTCGGGGTCATCTTCCTGGCCATCCTGATCACCCCCGCCCTGCTGCGCGTGCTCGAAGG
>NZ_JAKDLO010000027.1 GCF_030452765.1 Intrasporangium sp. | reverse complement strand
GGTGGTTGTCGCGCTGGTGCAACCCGATCGACGGCTCGTCGAGCACGTAGAGCACGCCGACGAGGCCCGAGCCGATCTGGGTGGCGAGCCGGATCCGCTGGGCCTCGCCGCCGGACAGCGTGCCGGCCGGCCGGCTGAGCGAGAGGTAGTCGAGCCCGACGTCGAGCAGGAACCCGAGGCGGGCCTGGATCTCCTTGATGACGCGCTCGGCGATCTGCCGCTCCCGCTGGGTCAGCTCGACCCTGTCGAGGAAGCACTTCGTCTCCTCGATCGAGAGGGCGCACACCTCGGCGATGCTGCTCCCCCCGACGAGGACGGCGAGCGACTCCGGCCGGAGCCGCGAGCCACCGCACGCGGGGCAGGGAACCTCACGCATGTAGCCTTCGTACTTCTCGCGGCTCCAGTCCGACTCGGTCTCGGCGTGCCGACGCTTGATGAACGGGACGACGCCTTCGAACCCGGTCGTGTAGGAACGCTCCCGCCCATAGCGGTTGCGGTAGCGGACGTGCACCTTGTAGTTCTGCCCGTGCAGCAGTGCCTCGGTGGCCCGGGCAGGCAACGAGCGCCACGGGGTGTCCATCGTGAACTTGAGGTCGTCGGCCAGCGCGGTCATGACACGCTGGAAGTACTCGGCGGAGCCGGAGCCCTGAGCCCACGGGGCGATCGCGCCCTGCGCGAGCGAGAGGTCGGGATCGGGGATGACGAGATCGGGGTCGACCTCGAGCTCGGTGCCGATCCCGGTACACGTGGGGCACGCCCCGAACGGGGAGTTGAACGAGAAGGAGCGCGGCTGGACCTCGTCCATCGCGAGGGGATGGTTGTTGGGGCAGGCCATCCGTTCCGAGAAGCGACGCTCGCGAGGTGCGTTGTCGTCGCCCTCGTCCTTGCGGTCGACGAAGTCGATCAGGACGACCCCGCCCGCGAGGCCGAGGGCGGTCTCGACCGAGTCGGTGAGGCGCCGCTTGGCACCCGTATCGTCACCCTTGGCCACCAGGCGGTCGACGACCACCTCGATCGTGTGCTTGCGCTGCTTCTCGAGCCGCGGCGGCTCGGTCAGCGTCACCACCTCGCCGTCCACCCGCGCCCGGGCGTAGCCCTTGGTCTGCAGCTCGGCGAACAGGTCGACGAACTCGCCCTTGCGACCCTGCACGACAGGAGCGAGAACCTGGAACCTGGTGCGCTCCGGCAGGGTGAGCAGCTGGTCGACGATCTGCTGTGGGGACTGCTTGGTCACCGGCTCGCCGCACACCGGGCAGTGTGGGCGGCCGGCCCGGGCGAACAGGAGCCGGAGGTAGTCGTAGACCTCGGTGATCGTGCCGACCGTCGAGCGCGGGTTGCGGTTGGTCGACTTCTGGTCGATCGAGACCGCCGGCGACAGTCCCTCGATGAAGTCGACGTCCGGCTTGTCCATCTGACCGAGGAACTGGCGGGCATAGGCCGAGAGCGACTCGACGTAGCGGCGCTGCCCCTCGGCGAATATCGTGTCGAACGCGAGGGAGGACTTGCCGGAGCCGGACAGGCCGGTGAAGACGATGAGGCTGTCACGCGGCAGGTCGACGGAGATGTCCTTGAGGTTGTGCTCCCGCGCACCCCTGACGACGAGGGCATGCGGGTTGGCGGAGGCCTTGACGGTCACGCGCTCCATGGTAGGTGTCTGCACCGACACACCTTCTCGAGTCCTTCACGGGATGAGACGGGCGTCGCGTGGGAGGACACATCCGCCGGCACAGGAGTGAGCGGCATACTCCATGTCATGGCTGACACGACGTGCACGCCCATCGAGGACTATGCCGTGCTCGGCGACCTCAGCACCGCCGCGCTCGTGAGCCGACGCGGCTCGATCGACTGGCTGTGCCTGCCCCGCTTCGACTCGCACGCCTGCTTCGCGGCGCTGCTCGGCACGTCCGGCAACGGGCGGTGGCTGCTCGGGCCGGTGGACCCGGACGCGCACAGCACCCGGCGCTATGTCGACGGCAGCTTCGTGCTCGAGACGGTCCACGAGACCACCACGGGCACGGTGCGGGTCACCGACCTCATGCCGATCGCCGATGGACGCGCCGACGTACTGCGCATCGTCGAGGGCCTGGCGGGGACGGTGCGGATGAGCCACGAGTGGATCGTCCGCTTCGGCTACGGCGAGACCCGGCCCTGGATCAGTCGGCATGTCGAGGATCTCGAGAGCGGCCGGAGCCGGCTCATCACCGCCGTCGCCGGACCGGACATGCTCGTGCTGCGCGGCAGCCGGCTGCCCAGCGCCTCGAACGATCGGCATGTCGACGAGTTCGACGTCGCTGCAGGTGAACGGATGACCTTCTCGACGACGTGGGTCCCCAGCCACCAGTCGATCCCCCCGCCCGAGTCCGTGCAGGCCCGAGTGGCGCAGACCCTCTCCGAGACCAACCGGTGGGCCGACCTGCGCACCTACCAGGGGCCGTACCAGGAGATCGTCACCCGATCGCTGCTCGTGCTGCGCCTGCTCACCAACGGCGTCACCGGGGGCATCGTCGCAGCACCGACGACGTCACTGCCCGAGGACTTCGGGGGTAGGCGCAACTGGGACTACCGCTTCTGCTGGCTGCGCGATGCCGCCCTCACCCTCGAGGCCCTCGTCGGATGCGGCTACGTCGATGCGGCCCAGCACTGGCGCAACTGGCTGCTGCGCGCCATCGCCGGAGACCCGGAGGACATGCAGATCATGTACCGGATCGATGGCGGCAGGGACCTGCACGAGCGCGAGCTCGACCACCTGCCCGGCTACGCCGGGTCCCGTCCGGTCCGGATCGGCAACGCCGCCGCCGCCCAGCGCCAGACGGACGTCCTCGGCGAGGTCATGATCGCCGTCCAGGACGCACGCCGCCGAGGCATGGCGGAGGACGACCAGGCGTGGCAGCTGCAGCAGGCCCTCGTCGACAACCTGGCGGAGCACTGGGACGCGCCCGACAACGGGCTCTGGGAGATCCGCGGCCCGCTGCGCCACTTCACCCACTCCCGGGTGATGGTGTGGGCCGCCTTCGACCAGGCCATCCGCGCCGTTGAGGACTATGGTCTCGATGGTCCGGTCGAGACGTGGCGCGACCTTCGCGACCGGGTCCGCGAGGAGGTGCTGACCCGGGGGTGGGACGAACAGCGGCAGACCTTCGTGCAGCACTACGACACGACCGAGGTCGATGCCTCGCTCCTGGTCATGTCGGCCGTCGGGTTCATCGACGGCGACGACCCGAGGATGCTCGGCACGATCCGCGCCGTCGAGCGCGACCTCATGCCCGACGGGCTCGTTCTGCGCTACCGGACCGAGAGCGGGGTCGACGGCCTGGCGGGCACCGAGCACCCCTTCCTCGCCTGTTCGTTCTGGCTCGTCACCGCCTATGCGAAGGCGGGCCAGGTGGACAAGGCGACCGCGCTGATGGACCGGCTCGTGGGCCTCTGCAACGATGTCGGGCTCCTTGCCGAGGAGTACGACCCGGTCGGCGAGCGCATGGTCGGCAACTTCCCTCAGGCCTTCTCCCACCTGACTCTCGTCGGCGCCGCCCTCGCACTGTGGGAGGCGCGCGGAGGGGAGCCCCATGGACCGCAGTGACGTCACGAGTCGGCTCGTAGACGAACAGACCGACCGTCTGCTGACCACGGTGGCCTCGTTCACCGACGACGACGTGCGCGGTCCCTCGCTGTGTGAGGGCTGGTCCCGGGCGCACGTCCTGACGCATCTGGCCCGCAACGCCGAGGGCATCGCCCGCGCCGCTCGTGCCGCCACGAGCAGGTCTGGCGAGACGATGTATGCCGGCCAGTCCCAGCGTGACGCCGACATCGAGGCCGGTGCCGGCCGCTCGGCGGCGGAGCTGGCCGAGGACGTGCGGCACACCGCCGCGCAGCTCGCGCCGCTCCTCGCGCAGGTGCACCCTCGCGAGCTGCCCGACGTGACGTTCGAGCGGACCCCCGGCGGTGAGCACGTCTTCGCGGCGCGGCTGCCCTTCATGCGGCTTCGCGAGGTCGTCATCCACCACGTCGACCTCGACGCCGGCTTCGGTTTCGAGGACGTCGACGAGGCCGTCGGCGAGCTCTTCCTCCGGGACGCGGCGCGACGCCTCGAGGTGGCTGCGGACGCCCCGGGACTCCGGCTGGAGACCACGACCGGCGACCGGGTCATCGTCGGCGACGGCCGCCTCACCGTCCGTGCCCCGCGAGCCGGGATGCTCAGATGGCTGCTGCGCCGCGACGCCCGTGACGTGACGAGCGACGGTCCGGTACCCGAGCTGCCGAGGGGGTTCTGAGCGATGGCCTACACCGGGAAGGTCCAGCCGGGCGGACCGGTCGACATGCGCGAGCTGGATCGCCTGACGATCCGCAAGCTCTGCGTGTCGGACATGCACAACAACGTCTACCTCCTCACCTGTCGGGCCACGGACGAGCAGCTGCTCGTCGACGCCGCGGAGGAGCCGGACCGGATCATGCAGCTCGTCGCCTCGGGTGGTGGGGGTCTGCACACGGTCGTGACGACCCACCAGCACTGGGACCATGTGCGTGCCCTGTCGGAGGTGATCGCCCGGACCGGTGCCCGGACGGTGGCCGGGCGCGACGATGCCGACGCGCTGCCGGTGCGGGTGGACGTGCCGGTCGATCACGCCGACACGGTGTCGTTCGGCGACATCGACCTCGATGTCATCCACCTGCGCGGCCACACCCCGGGCTCGATCGCCCTGGCCTACCGGGGATCCGACGGGTGGGCGCACCTGTTCACCGGGGACTCGCTCTTCCCGGGCGGCGTCGGGGCGACGCACTATCCGGGTCAGAGCTTCGACTCGCTCATCGAGGACGTCTCGACCCGGGTCTTCGACGTCTACGACGACGACACGTGGTTCTATCCCGGGCACGGCGACGACTCGACGTTGGGCGCCGAGCGGCCACACCTGCAGGAGTGGCGCGACCGCGGCTGGTGACCCGGTCAGCCGGACCCCGGACCGGGCACTCGCGAGGAGGTGGCGGAGCGGCCGGCCCAGGTGGACCGGATGTGGCCGATGTGCTGGGTCATCAGCCGGCGCATCGTGTCACCGTCGCGGGCCAGGGCCGCATCGACCATCTGCTCGTGCTCCTCGGACAGCTGGGCCAGGACGCCGGCCTCGACGAGGGCCTCGAGACCATAGAGCCGGGAGCGGTGCCGTAGGTCGCGGATGACGCTGACGACGTGCGCGTTGCCGTGCAGCGCGAGGAACCGGGTGTGGAACTCGTTGTCCACCTCCGTATACGTGACGAGGTCGTTCGTCGCCGCCGCCTTCGTGATCCGCCTGGCGAGCGGGCGCAGCTCCTGCACCGCCGCGGCGACGGGCCCCGAGCACTGCTCCGCGACGAGGCCCATGACGGGGATCTCGACGAAGCCGCGCAGCTCGGCGATCGCGTCGAGCTCGTGGTCGTCGAGCTCGGTGACCCGGAAGCCCTTGTTGCGGACGACCTCGACGAGGCCCTCACTGACGAGATCGAGCATCGCCTCGCGCACCGGCGTGGCGGAGACCCCGAACTCGGCCGCGAGCTTCGGCGCCGAGTAGACCTGGCCCGGGCGCATCTGCCCGGTGATGAGCAGGGACCGGAGCGTCTCGGCGACCTGTTGGCGCAGGTTGGCGCGGTTGTCGAAGCTCGGCAGCCGGAGCGGCGGCTCGGCCGGACCGTGCTGTGGTGTGGTGCCGGAGAGGCCCATACCTGATGCTGTCACGGCCTTCGGTGTGCTGGTCTTCGGTGTGCTGGCCTTCGGTGTCATGGTCGCGCCCCTGTCTCTCGATCCGGCCGGCTACCGCAGCACGAAGCCCGGCACGAGGTCGTCGCGCGGGTCGACGACGAACGTGCCGTGGCCGAACCGGTGCGCGGTTCCCGTCACCTCGACGATGACCGCGTCATGGCCGTCCGCCTTGACGTGCCGTGCGACCTGCGCCCGGAAGCGGCTGCCGACGATCGAGTCGTGCACGAGGGTCGCCCCGTCCGGCAACGCGCCCGCCAGGCTCTGCTGCGCCACCCGGGCGGCGGTCCCCGAGCCGCACGGCGACCGGTCCACCTCGCCGTCGGAGAACACCACGACGTTGCGCTGGTGCACCGCACCCTCGGCGCTCAGGCCCTCGAACGGCGCGGCCGCCACCGCGTCGCCAGGCTCGACGTCCTCGTGGAAGATCGTCCCGTACACCCCCGAGAGGCGCGGGTCACCGGGGTGCTCCGCGGCACCGACCGAGTTGAGCGCGTCCCGGATCTGTCGCCCGGTCCGGATCAGCTCGGGCAGGTCGGCAGGGCGCACCCGCAATCCGACAGCGGCAGCGGGGACAGCGGCATACATGGCCCCGCCGAAGGCGACGTCACACGTCGCGGTGCCACGGCCGGTCACCACCTCGACCCCCCGTGCGTGCACCCAGCTCGGGACATTGACGAAGGACACGTCACGGATCGCATTGTCACAGAAGGCGACCCGTGCGATCACCCGCCCCGACGGCACGTCGATGACGACGTCCCGCGTGCCGGACTCCTGCGCCGGCACGAGGCCCGTCTCGACCGCCCACACCCCGAGGGCGATCGTGCCGTGGCCGCACGCGGTCGAGAAGCCGTCCTTGTGCCAGAAGAGGACCCCTAGGTCGGCGCCGTCGTCGTCGGGCTCGGTCACGAACCCGCCGTACATGTCGGCGTGGCCGCGTGGCTCGCTGCACAGCAGCCGCCGGGCACGCTGGACCGGCCCGCTCGCGATCGCCGCGACCCGCTTGTCCGCCACGGTCGTCCCTGGAAGCGGCACCGCACCGGCGGCCACGATCCGGAACGGCTCGCCGCCGGTGTGGTAGTCGTCGGTGCGGAACCGGACGGGCAGGTCACGCGCCAAGGTAGGCCTCCACGACCCTCGGGTCGGCGCGTAGCCGGTCGGCGGACCCTTCGATCGTCACGACGCCCGAGTCGAGGACGTAACCCCGGCTGGCGACCTTGAGCGCGGCGCGGGCGTTCTGCTCGATGAGCAGCACGGCGGTGCCCTGCTCGGTGATGGTCCGCACGACGTCCATGACCTGGGCGACCATGAGCGGCGCCAGGCCCATCGACGGCTCGTCGAGCATGAGCAGCTTCGGGCCGGCGATCATGGCCCGTCCGATGGCGAGCATCTGCTGCTCGCCCCCGGAGAGGGTGCCGCCCTGCTGGCCGCGGCGTTCGGCGAGGCGGGGTAGCAGGTCGTAGACCTCGGCGATCCGTGTGTCGATGGCCTTGCCGTCCCTGACCGTGTAGCCGCCGATCTGCAGGTTCTCGTGGACCGTGAGCCGGGAGAAGATCCGGCGGCCCTCCGGGACGTGGATGATCCCCATCTCGACCAGGTCCCACGGCTTGGCGTTCGTGACGTCCTGGCCGAACGCAGTGACGGTGCCGCCCGCGGCGCGCACGATGCCGGAGATCGTACCGACCGTGGTCGACTTGCCGGCGCCGTTGTTGCCGAGCAGGGACACGGTCTCGGCTGCGCCGACGGTGAGGCTCAGACCCCGGAGCGCCTCGACCTTGCCGTAGTTGACGACCAGGTCGGTGACCTGCAGGACGGTGCTCACCGGTCCTCCTCCTGGCTCGCAGCATCGGCCGTGGGGTCCTCGTGCGCCTGGGCGCCGCTGCTGCCGGCGATCCGTTCGGCCTCCTGCTCGGCCTCGGCGTCGTCGGACCCGAGGTAGGCCTCGATCACGGCCGGGTCGGCGCGGATCTGCTCCGGCGTGCCGTCGGCGATCTCCTTGCCGAAGTTGAGCACGACGATCCGCTCGGAGACCTCCATGACCAGGCCCATGTCGTGCTCGATGAGCACGACGGCCGTACCGAGGCCGCTGATCCGGCGGAGCAGGTCGAGCAGCGCCGCCTTCTCGCCGTGGTTCAGGCCCGCCGCCGGCTCGTCGAGCAGCAGCATCTTCGGCTCCCGCGCCAGCGCCCGCGCGATCTCGACCCTGCGCTGCTCGCCGTAGGGCAGGTTGCGCACCTCCGCGCCCCGGTTACCGGCGGCCCCGACGAAGTCGAGCCACCGGTTGGCCTCGTCGGTC
This sequence comes from Intrasporangium sp., assembly GCF_030452765.1. Taxonomy (GTDB): domain Bacteria; phylum Actinomycetota; class Actinomycetes; order Actinomycetales; family Dermatophilaceae; genus Intrasporangium_A. The sequence goes on along the minus strand of NZ_JAKDLO010000027.1, from coordinate 24,503 downwards.
GCGGCCTGCTCGCTGCGTCGGTAGCGCGGGGTGTGCAGGACCGCGTCGAACGCGTTCTGCCGGATCCGCACGTGCATGCCGGCCCGGACGTTGTCGAGCACGGACAGCTCACCGAACAGGCGCAGGTTCTGAAACGTCCGTGCGACACCGCGCGCGGCGATCAGGGCAGGGCGCTTGCCGGTGATGTCCGCGCCGGCGAAGCGGATCCGCCCGGCGGTCGGCTTGTAGAACCCGGTGATGCAGTTGAACGCGCTGGTCTTGCCCGCCCCGTTCGGGCCGATCACCGAGAGCACCTCGCCCTCGTGCACGTCGAAGCTCAGCCCCCCGACTGCGGTGACCCCGCCGAAGGTGACGGTGAGCCCGGAGACGTCGAGCAGCACCGGCTCGTCCGTGCTGGAACGGGCTTGGGAGACCGCGGGACTCGTCACCGTGCCACCTCCTCGGGTTCCGGCGATGAGCGCCGGCGCCGACCGCGGTCCGGTTTCTCCTCGACCCGGTGCGGCCAGATCCCCTGAGGCCGGAAGATCATCACCACGATGAGCAGCACCCCGAAGATGAGGTAGCGCCAGTTCTCCGCCCCGCGCAGCAGCTCGGGCAGCAGCGAGATGATGATCGCCCCGATCACGACGCCGGGCGTGGAGCCCATACCGCCGAGGACGACGGCCATCAGGATGAGGGCCGACCAGAGGAAGTTGAAGCTCGGCGGCGAGATCGCCGTCTGGTGCACGGCGAACAGGACCCCGGCAAGCCCGCCGAAGATCGCCCCTGTGACGTATGCCGCGAACTTGACCTTGTACGTGTGGATCCCCATCGCCTCGGCGGCGTCCTCGTCCTCGCGGACGAACCGCCAGGCGCGTCCGAGCCGGCCCCGGCCCAGCCGGGACGAGGCGAGCACGGCCAGTCCGACGACCACCACGACGACCCAGTACGTGGCGATGTCGCTGCGCAGCCCGAAGTCCCCGAAGTCCGGGATACCGAACACCCCGTTCGGCCCACCGGTGAAGTCGAGGTTGTTCGCGGTGATCCGGATGATCTCACCGAAGCCCAGCGTGACGATGGCGAGGTAGTCGCTGCGCAGCCGTAACGTCGGACCCCCGATGAGCAGACCGCCGATCACCGCCGCGATCACGACGAACGGGATCGTGGCCAGGATCGGCCAGCCGAAGGTCGTGGACAGCACCCCGGAGGTGTAGGCGCCGATCGCGAAGAACGCGGCATAGCCCAGGTCGAGCAGGCCGCAGTAGCCGACCACGACGTTCAGGCCCACCGCGAGCATGATGAAGATCAACGCGTCGGTCGAGATCCGGATCGCGTACGCCGACGAGTTGACGAACGGCAACGCCACCGCGACGGCTATGACCAGCCAGCCGAACAGCGGATGCCCGACGACCCGGCTGACCGGGTTGCCACCCTTCCGGCCGGTCGGCGTGAGACCCCCGCCGACCGTGCCGACCGTGGCGGCGCCACGTTCGTCCACGGCCCGCACGAAACCGGACGGGTCCTCGGGGGTCGAGCCGCGCAGGGGTTCGTCGCTCATCAGACACGCTCCGTCACACGCTCACCGAGCAGGCCGGTAGGCCGCACGGTCAGGAACAGGATGAGGAAGCCGAAGGCGAACACGTCCCGCCACTCGCTGCCGAGCCAGGCCGTGCCGAACGACTCGAGCAGCCCGAGGACGACCGCGCCGAGCACGGCCCCGCGGATGTTGCCGATGCCACCGATGACCGCGGCCGTGAACGCCTTCAGCCCGATGATGAAGCCCATCAGGAAGTCGATCTTGCCGTAGTAGGCGCCTGCCATGACGCCGCCGGCACCGGCCAGCGCCGAGCCGATGAAGAAGGTGCGCGAGATGACGTTGTCGACGTTGATCCCCATCAGCAGGCACGCCTTCGGGTCCTGCGAGATCGCCCGCATCGCCCGTCCCGAGCGGGTGCGGCCCACCCACGTGTCGAGCGCGACCATCAGCAGGACCGCCACCAGCATCATGAACAGCTGCGCCCAGGTCAGCCGGGCCCCGAAGATCTCGATCGCCGCGTTGCCGAACCCGACCGGATAGACCCGCGGGTTCGGCCCGTACAGCACCGCGATCCCGTACTCGAGGGCGAAGCTGGCCCCGACCGCCGTGATCAGCACCGACAACCGCGGCGCGCTGCGCAACGGCCGGTAGGCCACCCGCTCCAGGACGAGCCCGAGCGTGCCCGTGAGGATCATCGCGATGATCAGGATGACCACCAGCGCGACCAGCGAGCCACCCCCGAGGGCCCCGGCGCCGATGGTCAGCATCGTGTACCCGGCGAACGCACCGAGCATGTAGATATCGCCGTGGGCGAAGTTGAGCAGCTTGATGATCCCGTAGACCATCGAGTAGCCGAGCGCCACGAGCCCGTAGAACGCGCCGACGAACAGGCCGTTCAGGACGAGCTGGAGGAAGTACTCCACGTTCACCGACTCCTTCGACGTGGGCCCGCGGGACGCCTCATGTCCCGCGGGCCCGAGTGGCTACTTGTTGAGGACGAACCCGTCGCCCTTGACGACCAGGATGTCGAAGCCGCCCTCGCTCAGGGTGTGCTCCGGGGTGAACTTCAGCTTGCCGCTGAAGATCGGGAAGCCGTCGATGGCCTGGAGGGCAGTGATGACCTTCGTGCCGTCGGTGGAGCCGGCGTTCTTGATCGCCTCGACCGCGACCCGCACGGCGTCATACGACTGGGTCGAGTACGGACCCGGGTCGGCGTTGAACGCCTTCTTGTACTTGGCGATCCACGCGTCCCCGCCCGGGATCGTCTGCGGGGTCTGCGTCATCGTCGCGAAGACCCCCTGCGCGTTGTCCTTCCCGGCGATCGTGATCAGCTGCTTGTCGACCGAGCCGTCGGCGACCATGACGTCGCCCTTGTAGCCCGCCGCGCGCAGCTGCTTGATCAGCAGCCCGCCCTCCTGGTAGTAGCCGGTCCAGTAGACGAAGTCCGGGTTGGCCCTCAGGATCGCCGTCACGGCGGCCGAGTAGTCCGACTCGCCGGCCGTGACCGACTCCCGGCTGACGACCTTGAGCGCGGAGTCGCCCTTGGCGTCCTCGGCGGTCCGGGTCGTGATGTCCTTCGAGTACGACGTGTTGTCGTCGACCAGGGCGATCGCCTTGGCGCCCGACTTCTTCATGAAGTCGAGCGCGGCCTGGGCCTGCTGCGCGCCGGTGCCGTTGAGCAGGAAGACGTTCTTGTGCTGGTCCTTGAGCAGGTCGTTCGAGTTCGCGGCCGGGATGATCATCGGGATGTTGGCCTTGCCGAAGATCGACAGGGTCGGCAGGGTGGCCGAGGAGCAGTAGCCGCCGACCGACACGTTGGTGCCCGCGGTGACGAGCTTGGCGGCGGCGGCCGCCGCCGTCTTCGGGTCACACGCCCCGTCCTCGGCGACGAGCTTCACCTGGCGCCCGATGACCCCGCCGGCCTCGTTGGCCTCGTTGACCGCGAGCTGCGCGCCGTTCTTCATGTAGGGACCGATGGCGGCACTGCTGCCGCTGAGCGGGGTGACCATCCCGAGGACGATGTCGCCCGTGTCGCCGCCGCCGCTACCCGAGTCGCCGGTGATCCCGCCTCCCCCGCAGGACGTCAGTGCGAGGACGGCGCCGGCCGCGGCTGCGACCGCCCCGACCCGTGTGGTGCGCATCATTGAGATCTCCCCTCCGGACGGCCAGGCCGTCATCGACTGCCGCCACCTATGTTGTGTGACATTGCACGAATCTAGGGACTGCGGAGGTCCGGGACAAGGGCATGCGGGGCTGTTGCCAAACCGTGACCTGCGACGGTCCGGACATGTCAGGACTCGTCCGACGGTCAGAGCTCGAACCCCGCCGGGAAGGGATCGGTCGGGTCGAGCATGTACTGGGCGGTGCCCGTGACCCAGGCCCGGCCGGTGATGCTGGGCAGGATGCCCGGCCGGCCGCCGACCGTCGTCTCGCCGAGGATCCGGGCGGTGAACCGGCTCCCGATGAACGACTCGTTGACGATCTCCTGGCCGACCGCGATGGTCCCGCGGGCGTGCTGCTGCGCGAGTCGGGCACTCGTGCCCGTGCCGCAGGGCGAGCGGTCGAACCAGCCGGGGTGGATCGCCATCGCGTGCCGCCCGTGCAGTGGCGTCGAGTCGGGAGCCTCGAGGTAGACGTGGTGGCACACGTCGATGTCCGGCCGCTCCGGGTGTGCGACGGGGTTCTGCGCGTTGATCGCGTCCATGATCGCCAGCCCCGCGTCGAGCAGCCTCCCCTTGGCGCTGCGCTCGAAGCGCAGGCCGAGGTCGGCCAGCTTGACGAACGCGTAGAAGTTGCCGCCGTACGCGATGTCGTAGATGACCGGCCCGAAGCCCGGCACCTCGACGACCTGGTCGAGGGCGTGGGCATACGAGGGCACGTTGTCGAGCGTCACCGAGGTGGCGGCGCCGCCGGAGACCGCGACCCGGGCGACGACGAGCCCGGCCGGGGTGTCGAGGTGGATGACCGTCTCCGGCTCGCTCACCTCGACCATCCCGGTCTCGACCAGGACGGTCGCGACGCCGATCGTGCCGTGCCCGCACATCGGCAGGCACCCGGAGACCTCGATGTAGAGCACGCCGACGTCCGCGTCGGGACGGGTCGGCGGTTGCAGGATCGCGCCGGACATCGACGAGTGCCCGCGTGGCTCGCACATGAGCAGGGTGCGCAGGTCGTCGCGCTCGGCCATGAACCGGAGCCGGCGCTCGGCCATCGTCTCCCCCGGCAGGACGCCGACCCCGCCGGTGATGACGCGGGTCGGCATCCCCTCGGTGTGGGAGTCGACGGCGTGGAAGAGCTTGCGACTACGCATCGACGGTCAGGCTAGTCGGTCACGCGAGGCCGGCGTCGATGACCGCCTGCGTGGCCTCGCGGACGACCTTCTCCTGCTCCGCCGTGAGCGGCAGGCGCGGCGGGCGGCAGGTGCCGCCGTTGCGCCCGATCATGTCCTGGCCGAGCTTGATGGCCTGGATGAACTCCGTCTTGGAGTCCCAGCGCAGCACCGGGTGCAGCATCCGGTAGAGCGGCAGCGCCTTCTCCACATCCCGCGCCACCGAGGCTCGGAACAGCTCGATACAGGCCTGCGGGAAGACCTGCGGGTAGCCGGCCACCCAGCCCTTGGCGCCCGCGATGCCGACCTCCAGAACGGTGTCGTCGGTGCCGATCATCAGGTCGATCCCGGGGGCCAGCTCGCTGAGCTCGTAACAGCGCCGGACGTCGCCGGAGAACTCCTTGACCCCGACGATGAAGCCCTCCTCGTAGAGCTTGGCGAGCAGCGGCGGGGTCAGGTCGACCTTGGTGTCGATCGGGTTGTTGTATGCCGTGACGGGCAGACCGGCGCTCGCGAGCAGCTCGAAGTGCGCGAGCACGGAGCGGTCGTCGGCCCGGTAGGCGTTCGGGGGCAGCCCCATGACGGCCTTGGCACCGAGGTCCTTGGCGACCTGCGCGTGTCGCTTCGACTCGCGGCCGCTGTAGGCGCCAACGCCCGGCATGACGACGAAGTCGTCACCGCCGGCCTCGACGGCGGTCTGCACGACCTTGTCGCGCTCCTCCCAGGACAGCGACTGGTACTCGCCGAGCGAGCCGTTCGGGGCGACGCCGTCGAGGCCCTGCTCCTTGAGCCAGGCCACGTTGTCCTTGTAGGCGCCGAAGTCGATCTCCCCGTCGGCGTCGAACTGCAGGCTCGTCGCGACGAGGATGCCGTGCCACGGCTTCTTGTCGGTGTCCGTCATGAGTCACTCCTGAACTAGAGGTGGGGGTATGCCGCTCAGCCCGGTCCCAGCCGACCGTGACCGTCAGTGCAATATTACATTGCATCGTCGGAAATGCCAGTCCGTCTCGACGGACGAGCGGTCGGCTCGGCGAGCGCCCCGAGTGTCCCGAGCGGGACCGGCGCGGCGACGAGGCGCTCCACCGCGGGCCCCGGGCGACCCGATGACAGCAACGCTGCCGCGTAACCGCACACCCGGCCCTGGCACCACCCCATGCCGGTCCGGGTCAGCTGCTTGACCTGCCGGGCATCGCGGGCGCCCCGCTCGTCGATCGCGGCGCGGACCGCACCGAGGGTCACCTCCTCGCACCGGCACACGATCGTGTCGGGCGCCAGGCGGTCGGCCCAGCCCGCGGGGACCGGGTGGGCGCGGAGGATCGCCGTCGCGAAGGCTCGCTGACGGGTGACGACTCGTCGCGCCGAAGACACCACGTCGGCAGGCACCCGGCCGTCGGTCAGGTCCGCGACGACCGCAGCAGCAGCGAGCCTGCCCTCGGTCAGGGCGAGGGGCGCTCCCCCGACTCCACACACCTCTCCGGCCGCATAGACGCCCGGCCGGCTCGTACGCTGGGCGTCGTCGACGGCGACGACCTCGGTCCCGGCCACGTCCGGCGTCAGGTCGACACCCAGGGTCACCGCGAGGTCGAGCTGGGGGCTGAATCCCCAGCCCACCCCGACCGCGTCGACGGCCACGCGCTGGTCACTGCCCGGCACGGGGTGCCCGGCCCGGTCCAGGCGCGCCAGCGTGATCGCCTCGACACGGTCGGCGCCGTGAGCGGCGACGACCATCCGTCCGGCCCGGACCGGCACTCGGTGCCGCAGCAGCGCCGCGGCGTAGCCGGCGCCCTCGCCGAGCTTCCCGGCGTTCCGCGCGACGGCCCGGCCCTCACGGAGCCAGCGCGCCGGCCGGTTCGCCTCGTAGACCCCGACCACCGTGGCGCCGTGGCGGGCCAGCCCGGCGGCGACCGGCAGCAGGAACGGTCCCGTGCCGCCGAGCGCGACGCGGCGCCCTGCGACGACGCCGCCCGCCTTGAGCAACGCCTGCAGCCCACCGACGGTCATCACCCCGGGCAGGTCCCAGCCGGGGAAGGGCAGCGCCCGGTCGAAGGCGCCCGTTGCCAGGACGAGGGCGCGCGCCACGGTGGTGGACCCGGGCACGTGGCTCGGGCCACGGCCGCGGTCGACGGCGTGGACGGCATACCCCTGCATGTCGGGCACCGCAGACCACACGTGATGCTGGGAGCGGAGCTGCAGGCGCCCATCGGTGCGGCCCTGCTCGAGACGGTGCAGCAGTGCGTCGAACCTGGCCCGGTCGTGGTGCAGGTCGGCGAGCTCGGCGGGGTCGAGCGCATCGGCACCGACGGCTGGAGCCGGCTGCCGCCAGTACTGGCCACCCGGCCCGTGACCCGCGTCGACGACCACGACGGACAGCGAGGAGTGCTCGAGGATCGTTGCGGCACAGGCCAACCCGGCCGGTCCCGCGCCGACGACGAGGACGTCAGTCGTGCTCATGGCCCGTGCCCTCCTGCGTCGTGACGGTCAGTCCGGGCTCGGCCACCACGAGGCAGGCCCGCTGGTTCGGCTCGCCCTCGACCGTCACCAGGCAGTCGAAGCAGATGCCGATCCCGCAGAACAGCCCACGCCGCACCCCGCCCACGCGGGTCGTGCGCCATGACACCTGCCCAGCGGCCACGAGCGCGGCACCGATGGTCTGGCCCGGCCGGAACTCGATGCCGGCGCCGTCGAACTCGAACGTGCTCACTGGCCCACCGTCCTTACACCTGCTGCTCGCTCGGGCCCGCGAAGCGGTCCGGCAGCAGCTCGGCCCACTCCCCCGCCGACTCGTGGGTTCGGGCCCCGGTGACGTAGTCGCCGACGAGCCGGCCCGTGCCCGCGGCGAGCCCGATCCCCGCGCCCTCGTGGCCGCAGGCGTGGATGACCCCCGGCACCCGGGGGTCCGGGCCGATGACCGGCAGGTGGTCCGGGCAGTACGGCCGGAAGCCGCGGTACACGCGCAGCAGGTTGACCCGGGCCAGGAACGGGAAGAGCGCGACGGCCTGCCGGGCCAGCGTCTCCACGACGGGGACCGACAGGGTCGTGTCGAAGCCGACGCGCTCCCGGCTCGCCCCGATGAGGACCGTCCCGCCCCGGGTGCCCTCCACGACGCACGACGTCTCGAGCCCCGCGTCGGACGAGCCGACGTTGTCGACGTAGTCCGCCGAGTAGACCTTGTGCCGCACGAGCGGCGGCAGCGGCTCGGTGACCAGGACGAACCCGCGCCGCGGCAGCACCGGCACCGGCGCCCCGAGCCGCTCGCTCACCTCACCGCCCCACGTCCCGGACGCGTTGACGACGACGTCAGCCTCGATCACCTGACCATCCGCAGTCCGTATGCCGCTCAGCGAGCCGTCGCCGTCCCTGACCGCTGCTGTCACGTCCGTCCCGGTCCGGAAGGTGGCTCCCCGCTCCAGCGCCGCGGCGAGCAGGGCGGCGGCGGCGAGGACCGGTTGGACCTGCATGTCCTCGGGGTAGTGAACAGCCCCGGGCAGCCCGGCAGCCAGGCGCGGTTCGAGGACCTGGGGGTCGCCGACGTCGAGCGCGGTCACCCCCGCGGCGCGTTGCCCGGTGGCGAAGCGGGCCAGGGCCTCGAGCCCCGCCCGCGACTGAGCGACGACGAGTCCGCCCTTCTCCTCGAGCTCGATCAGCGACGGCCCGATGAGCTCGCCGACCTCGAGCCACGCCCGGCGGGACAGCTCGGCGAGGGAGAGCTCGGTGCCGGGTCCCTTGTCGGAGACGAGGATGTTGCCCTCACCACGGCTGGTCGTGCCGGAGCCCACGGCGCTTCGGTCGACGACGACGACCTCGACGCCGCGACGCGTCAGAGCCTCGGCGCAGGCCGACCCGACGATCCCCGCGCCGATGATGACCGCCCGAGTCATCGGTGGTACCCGTATCGCATGGTGTGTAATGTTACACATTACTGAGGCGGAGTCGTACCCTTGCGTCGAGGCGCGCGTGACCCGCTCACGACCCGCCGGTATGTCGGACCAGACCAGGCAAGGAGAGCCATGACAGTCACTGGCCAGTCGATCATCGCGGGAGTCCCCACCTCGGGTACGGCCGGCACCTTCCGCGCAGTCGACCCGTCGACGGACGAGCCGATCGGGCCGGAGGTAAAGGCTCTGACGATCGACGAGCTCCGGGCGGCCACCACGGCTGCTGCCGGAGCCTTCCCGGACTACCGCGCCACTGCTCCGCAGGACCGGGCCCGCTTCCTCGAGACCGTCGCCGAGCAGATCGAGGCGATCGGGGACGAGCTGCCCGAGACGGCCGCGGCGGAGTCCGGGCTGCCCACCGCCCGGGTCCAGGGCGAGCGAACGCGCACCTGCGGCCAGCTGCGCGTCTTTGCCGGTGTCGTCCGGCAGGGCGACCACCTCGGGGTCCGCGTCGACCCCGCCCAGCCCCAGCGCGAGCCGCTGCCCCGGCCCGATCTGCGCATGCGCCAGGTCCCGATCGGGCCGGTCGCGGTCTTCGGGGCGAGCAACTTCCCGCTCGCCTTCTCCACCGCCGGGGGTGACACCGCCTCGGCCTTGGCGGCCGGCTGCCCCGTCGTCGTCAAGGGTCACAACGCCCATCCGGGCACGGCCGAGCTCGTCGGGCGGGCGGTCGCCCGTGCCGCCGAGCTGAGCGGCATGCCGGCCGGTGTCTTCTCCCTCGTCTTCGGCATCGGCAACGAGATCGGCGCCGCCCTCGTGACCGACCCGGCCATCCAGGGAGTCGGTTTCACCGGCTCGCGAGGGGGCGGGCTCGCCCTCGTCGCGCAGGCCGCGAAGCGTCCGCAGCCGATCCCGGTCTATGCCGAGATGTCCTCGGTCAACCCCGTCGTCGTCCTGCCCGGCGCGCTGGAGGGTGACCGGTCCGGGCTCGCCACCGGCTACGTCACCTCCCTGACGAACGGGTCGGGACAGTTCTGCACCAACCCCGGGCTGCTCTTCCTGCCGAGCGGCGCGTCTGGCGACCGCTTCCTCGATGCGGTCGGCGAGGCGGTGCGGACGTGCTCCGGCCAGACCATGCTGACGCCGCAGATCCGGGCCCACTTCGACGAGCGGGCCTCCTTCCTGGCGAGCGCTCCGGCCGTCGCGACCGTGGCGACCGGCACGGTCGGCCAGGCGGCGAACGCCCCGGCTCCCGCCGTCTTCGCGACCGAGCTCGACGACTTCGTGGCCGAGGAAGGGCTCGCCGAGGAGGTCTTCGGGGCGGCCGGCCTGGTCGTCCGCTATCCCGACGTCGAGTCGCTCGCCACGGTCCTGGGCGGGCTCGAGGGTCAGCTGACCGCGACGATCCATGGCACGGACTCCGACCTGGACGATGCCCGCGTGATCGTCCCGGTGCTCGAGACCCGGGCGGGCCGGATCCTCTGGGGCGGTTGGCCGACCGGTGTCGAGGTGAGCGAGGCGATGGTGCACGGCGGTCCGTATCCGGCGACCTCGGACCCTCGCTCGACGTCGGTCGGCACGCTCGCGATCGAGCGCTGGCAGCGTCCGGTCTGCTACCAGGACCTGCCCGCGGCGCTGCTGCCCGATGCGGTGCGCGACGAGAACCCGTGGCAGCTCGTGCGGCGGGTCGACGGCACGCTCCAGCTGCCCTGATCGGACCGACCTGGCTGCCCTGGCCGCAGCCGCGGCCTGGCCATCACCGTGCCGTCGGTCTGCAGGCGGGTGCTCACCTCATGCGTCCAAGGGCCCGCTCTGGGCGACGGTGCGGGCGAGGGGCCGCGCGTTGCCGTCGCCATCGAGCAGCAGGTCTCCCAGCTGCACACCGGGGTAGGCCGTCTCGACGTCTAGGGGCTTCACGCCCGTCGGAATCTCGGAGTAGAACTTCCGCATCGAGGCGATGGAGCAGTACGGGTCGTTCGGTGCGACGGCGAGCAGCGTCGGCGCAGTGGAACCTGGCCCCGCTGATCCCGCCCACGCAGCGGTACTCGCGCGTGTCTACCGCGGACAGCGGGAGCTGATCGACCACCTGCTGGTCAGCCACGTGCTGCTCGACACCGTGCAGGCTGTTTCCACGGGCGGCCAGCCCGATCTGGCCCGCTGGTCGATTGGACCGGCGAGCAGGCGCAGGTGATGCCGGCCAGGCCCGGGAGATGTGGGCTCGAGAATGCGCCCGCACGGCACACGCTGCTGAGCGCCCCACACTGGCTCGTCCCGTCTCCAGCATCGGTACCTGCTCGGCAACACCACCCCCGCACAACGAACGCCTCACCGGCGCGCCAACTCCCGAATCGTGGGAGCGTCTCGTCGGGTGAGGCCACCCAAGACTGTCCCACCAACTGCCCCACGGCCGGGTGGTCCTGCAAGCAACAGCACATCCTGGCCAGGACAGCGGTGGACCAACGGCGCGAGCGAGGGCCGTCACGGAATTCCTTGGCCTGCGCCTCGCGCCGCACCAGCCCGCGGCCCGTGCGTGGCTGGGAGGGCAGGGCTGGCTCGGCGACATGCGGCGCCGTCGGCGCAAGCACGTTCTGACGCCACGCTGACGTGTCTGCCGCACCGTGGTCCTGTCGCCCACACCGGTGGGACCGGCACCACCGTCGGCGGTGAGGGCCGCCACGCACAAAGGAAGCCATCATGAACACTCGCACCACCACCAAGCTCGCCATCGCATCCGCGATCGCCGGCCTGGTCCCACTCGGGCTGGCCGTGCCGGCCCAAGCAGCGACCGTGGTCAGCCACGACGGCTGCACGATCACCGTCGACGCACCCGAGTTCAGGAACGTCTTCAACGCTGCCGGCGCGAAGCTGTTCGACTACGACTACCACCTGACCTGCGCGGCATCGGCAGCCGGCGTGTCGGTCGAGGTGAGGCCGGAACGCTGGGAGAGCGACCTCGTCGGCCGCGCCGGTGACCCCGACGCCCCCGACGAGTTCACCGGACGGTCGACGCAGAACCTCTCCTTCGCGGCTGCCGGCCAGACGAGGAACATCATCGTGCGGGCCACTCTGCCCGCCGCCAACGACGACACCGACGTGCCGCTCGAGATGTTCCAGGTCACCAAGTTCCGGGTGACGAGCGGGGCCGTGACGGGCACCTGGTCGAGCGAGGCCATCGGGAACTCGCGCGCGCTCACTCCGTAACCTGACCGGCCCGGCGGTGCGCACGGCCACGGCCGTGGGCACCGCCGCGTATCACCAAGGACCCGAGTCCTACTTGCTCGGAAGAGTCCGTCGCACACCACCCCCCAAGCGCTCAGCCGCCGGATGCGGAACCAGCCTGATTTGCTGGGCCAAGGCGCCTTCATCTGCGGCCAGCCAGCGCTGCCCCCTCCAGCTTGTCGGGCATCCGGTACAGGTGTGGATCGAGCTGTGAGGGGTCTGCCTCATGGAATTCGTCGACGGACCACCACCGGATCGACCGGAGCTCCGCCGGGTCCGCCTGACGGCTCAAGGCGACTATCAGCGGCGCGTCGGCTCGCCGATCACCCCCGCCAAGGCCGCGCCGCTCGAGCTATTCCTTCACTCGGGCTTCGGGGACGTGGACGCGACCGGCGGCGACAGCGCCGACGAGGACCGGATCGGCTCGGCGAGCACGCGCGAAGAGATCATCGCATTCGGCGGCATCGACGTCGGTGAGTTCCGCCGGGTACTGGCGCACACCGACACGGACTTCGACGAGGAGGTCTACCACAAGGTGAAGTTCCGCGTGACGAGCGGTCAGGTCACCGGAGGATGGAGCACCCTCGAGTTCAGCCCGGTCTCGACCATCGGCTGGTGACCGGCGGCTGCACTCCGAGGTTCCAGAGAGCCGCGTGATGGGTCCCATAATGCCAGCCGTGGGGTCCCATCAGCCCGTCCAGGGGGCGGTCGCTCTGTATCACGCCGGGGGCCACGCCCACCTAGGGAGGGTGACCCTCGCCGCTGGACGACCGAGTCGCCTCCTCGTGGTTGCCGGGGCGGGATACGGCAAGTCTGCGCTGCTGGAGGCCGATCGTCCCGAGGGCGGGGTGGTGAGGGCAGCCACCGACGTCCGGCACCGGGGCCTGCCACCGGGGATCCCGTGGGTCGGTGTCGACGACTTCGACGAGCTGACGACGGATGGGCAGGCGGACGTGCTCCGGATGCTCACCGCCGGGCCCGACCTGGGTTTTGGCATCGCGTCGCGGACCCCGATCCCTGCGCAGGTGCGCAGCAGCCTGCGGGTCCAGGTCCACGACCGGGGGCCGGTCGATCTGGCCTTGGCCGCCTATCGCATTGTGGCGCTCCTCGCCGAGGAATACTCGGTGACCGATCCGGAGGCCGCCGTCGCGGTGCGAGACCTGACCGCCGGCTGGGCCGCCCTGGTGCACTTCGCGGGTGATGCCCTGCGCCGTGACCCCGGCGTGGACCTGGCCGCCGCGCTGTCGCAGCCGGGCTCGGCTGCCGCGATCTGGATCGCGTCGAACGTGCTCGGTGGGCTCCCGCCCGAGGTCCTGGCCGTGCTCGGCGTGCTGGCCGGTCTCGGTCCCGTGAGCCAACGCTGCTGGGATGCGGTGGCCATCGCATCCGGGTCGCATCTTGCCCAGCCCCCGGGAGTCGTCGAGTCGCTTCGTCAGATCGGCCTGCTCGTCCCGCGGCGTGCAGCTGGGACGACCGACGAGCTGGTCGTCGTGCCGGCCGTGTCCGCCGTCCTCGCCCAGCTGCGCGGCGGCACCACGCAGGATACGACGGCACTGCTCGCAGCGGCGGCCGCGCACGAGAGTGAGGGTGACTGGTTCCCGGCCGCGCAGGCCCACGCCCTGGCGGGTCAGGCCCGCGCGGCCGCACGGCTCGTCACGGACCACGGTGAGGCCATGCTTCGCGGGGGCCAGGCGGTTGGAGTCGTTGCGCTCCTTGACGGGCAGGATCCGGTTGACGGACCCGAGTCGCTGCAACGGATCCATGCCGATGCCCTGCGCATGTCCGGCGAGCTGGCAGCCGCCCGACGGGCCTTCGACCCGTTGGCCCGTCGGGCCGACCGCCAGGGCTGGTCGGCGGCTCTGGCGACGCGGGTCGCCTCGCTGCACTACTCACGTGGGGACTTCGCCGATGCGCTCGAGGTCCTCGACCGGGTTTCGGTCGCGCCGGCTGAGGCATGCGTTGAGGACGAGGTCGGCTGGCTGGCCCGCCGCGTCGACGTCCTGTGGATGCTGGGGCGGACCACGGAGGCCGGCCTCGACGCTGCTCGCGCGCTGGATCGGGCCGCGCGATCCGGATCCACGGATGCCCTTGCTCTGGGTCATCTGGCGGCGGCGCGGACCAGCACCGGCGCGCTGAGGGAAGCCCATCACCACGACGCCCTGCGAGCGGCCCTGACGACCGGCGACGCCGTCACCGCGGCGCGGGTCATGTCGGCCCAGACGCATCTGCTGCTGGCCTCGGCCAGGTATCGCGAGGCCTGTGTCATCGCCCGCGAGGCGCTGCGGATGGCAGAGCTGTCCAGTCCGACCGGACTGCGGGCGGTCACCCTGCACAACCTCGGCGAGGCACTGACCCGAGTCGGCGAGTTCGACGAGGCGAAGTGGCACCTGGATCGATCCATCGTGCACTGTCGCCGCCTCGGACCGGGCCGTACTGCGATGGGCCTGCTCGGCCTCGCGGAGATTCATCGAGAGCTGCATCACGAGGAGCAGGGGCGGGCGGCCTACCTCGAGGCCGTCGCCCTGGCCCGCGACTCGGGCGACCTGCAGGTGCTCGTCCCTGCTCTGGCCGGTCTCGCCAGGCTGACGGTCGAGCTGTCTCCTGACGCGGCCAGGTCGGCGGCGACGGAGGCCGAGCAGATCGCCACGCCTGACCTCCTACCCGTGGCGATGACCGCGCGAGGCTGGGTGGCCTTGGCGCGTGGTGACCTGATCGAGGCTGCCCAGCACGCCGCCCGGGGGGTCGCATCCGCACGCGCCGCCCAGACCGTCGATCTCCTCGCCGAGGCCCTGGAGCTGGCAGGGGAGTCTGCGGGCGATCCACGTGATGCCCGCATCGCGCTCCAGGAGGCGCTCTCGCTCTGGGATGAGGGCGGCGCAGCTCCGGCCGTGGCTCGGGTCGAGGTCCTCCTCGGTCGCCTCCCGGGTGCGGACGGCGCGGACCGATCCCGGGCTCGTGAGGCGGGCCGGAAGCTGCAGCGACTCGGCATCCTGCGCGTGCACGGCCATCCGGTGACAGCGGATCGCGGTGCCGCGGCGGCGGTGGCCATCGACGTCCTCGGCCCGTTCAGGGTGAGCGTCAACCAGATGGAGGTGCCGCTGCCTGCCTGGCGCTCACGCCAGGCCCGGACCCTCGTCAAGATCCTTGCTGCGCGCCGCGGTCGGGTGGTGACTCGCGGCCGGCTGTGCGAGCTCCTCTGGCCGGACGACGACCCCGCGCGGACCGGCCACCGCCTCTCCGTCCTGCTCGCCACCGTCCGGGGGGTCCTCGACCCGGGCAAGTGCTGGCCGCCCGACCGCTACATCGCGGCGGGCCAGACCGGAGTCCGCCTCGATCTGTCGCGCGTGGCGCTGGATGCGGACGCGCTCATCCGGGACGCGGCCTATGCCGCCGAGCTCGTCGAGGCAGGAGACGGTGATCGAGCCCGGGAGATCCTCACGAGCATTGACACGAGATACGGCGGCGATGCCTTCGAGGATGAGCCTGCCGAGCAGTGGGCCGACGGCCTGCGGGAAGAGGCCCGGTCAGCGTGGGTGCGCTCGGTGCGCAGTCTCGCCCTGCTGCACGGGCGCGCAGGTCGCGGTGGCGAGGCAGTCGGGCTGCTCATGCGTCTGCTCATCGTCGACCCATACGACGAGCGGGTGCACCGCAGGCTCGTCACGAGCCTGTCGCGATCGGGACGCCACGGTGAGGCCCGTCGGGCCTTCGAGCGGTGGGTCGAGGCGATGTCCGCCATCGACGCACCCCTGCCCGACGCGGCGGTGCTGGGGGTAGTGCAGGCGCCAGCACACGGCCCTTCCGTTCTGATCCCATGATGACGCCACCCTGACACTCTGAGTCACTGCACAGGCAGCACCGGTCAACAGGCCGGACCACCAGAAGCAAGGAATCACGATGTCGCACAGATCATTCCGCGTCACTGCCCTCGCCACGTCGGCCGCGATGGCGGGTCTGTTTGCCGCCAGCACGGTTGCCGGCGCGGCTCCTGGGGCCGAGCCCGACCCGAGCGCGGACGTCGCGTCCGCCTGGTGTTCGCCGTTCGTCGGCAACCGCATCATGGGTGGGCCAGGTGACGACGAGATCATCGGCACACCGGGACGGGACATCATCGATGGACTCGGCGGGCACGACACCATCCATGGCGGGCAGGGCAACGACGTCATCCTCGGCGGCGCAGGCCACGACGAGCTCTACGGCGACCGCGGGGACGACTGCGTCGTGGGCGGTCCAGGTCACGATGTGACCCACGGTGGAACCGGGCGCATCGACTACTTCGGGACCGACGACTTCCACGAGGTCGAGGCCCGCTACGACTACTGAGGACCCATCACGAATGTTCGCACCATCACCGGGACTTCGCCGGAGCCGTTGTGGGGACGAGTTGCTGGCCGTCGCGCACGATGTCCCCGACCAGGTGCAGCCGCCCTGCAACGACCGGTGGCCCGGGAGCACAGCGGGACAACCTGTCGCGACCAGGCCAATCCTCCTCAGCTCAGACGCGTCATCATCAGTCGTATCAACCATTCGCGTACGGGACGCGCTCGCGCGTCCATCGGGAGCTTGAGGAGGTCCCGATGCCCATCGTAGGAGGATGGACATCCATCGGGAGCAGGGATCTATCCCGAGCTGGCCCGGCTGGAGGCCAAGGGCTTTGTCCGGCACCGTGTGGTCGACGGGCTGGGGCCGCGCGACACCAAGCGCTACTCGATCACCGCGGCCGGCAAGCGAACGCTGATCGCTTGGGCGACCTCCCCTGCTCCCCCGCAGACAACACGCGACGAGGTCTTGCTGCGGCTCTACTCGCTGTGGCTCGCGGACCGACAGGAGGCGCGGTCGCTCGTCGCTACCGAGAGAGAAGCACCGTGCCGCGCTCGCCGAGTACCAGCAGTTCGCCGCCGAGATGAACGAGTCCGGTCCGGCCGGCCGACCCGAGCATGCCGCTGTTCCACGACTACGCCAGCGTGCAGCGCGGCCTGTCGTTCGAGCAGCATCGCCTGATGCAAACTGGCTTCTCAACGAGCTCGACCCGCAGGAGAAGACGTAGACGACGAGGCGACCACCCCGGGCCGCCCGTCAGCCCTCGACTCGGGCGGTGCGCGGGGCGGGCACCATCAGGACCGGCACCGGCACCGATCGCAGGATCTTGGACGCCCGGGACCCGAGGAAGAGCCGGGTGGCCAGGGCGGCCGAGCTCGGGCCGAGCACCAGCAGGTCACCGTCTGCCCAGGGCACATCCGAGATCGCCTTGCTCCAGGAGGCACCCACACCGACTGCGAGCGAACAGGCGAGCCGGTCCAGGGCGGCATCCACCGCACCCAGCTGTGTCTCGAGAGCGGCCTTCGTGCGAGCCACCCACTCGTCGACGACCAGATCGTCCGCGGACTCCTCGATGGTCCCGTAGAACCTCTTGGGCGGTCGGGCCAGGAAAGAGACGGCTCGTAGGTCCGCGCCGACGGACTCGGCAAACTGCGCGCCCACGGCGACCAGGCGCGCATCACCCGAGGACCCTCCGTAGCCGATGCTGACCCGGCGGATGCGCGAGGTCGGCCCCGAGCGAAACCCGCGCGGGGCGAGCAGCACCGGCAGCGGCGCCGTGTGCACGAGCCGGTCGATGATGCTGCCGAGCGAGATCCGGCCGAGGGACCCCTTGCTCGAGGAGCCGAGGACCATGGCCGACGCGTCAGCGTCCGCAGCCGACTCGAGGAGCCCTGCGGGGATGGACGATGCCTGACGCACCTCGAAGGTCGCCTCGACGTCCTGTGGGAGGGTGACTCTGGCCCTGTCGAGGACGGACTCGCCCCATTCCCTGAGCGGCGCGACGTAGTCGCCGTCGACGAGGTCCGATACTCCGGCGACGTTCGGGGTCGCGATGACGACGGTCACGACCAGCGGCTCACCTGTGGAACGCGCCAGCACGGCCGCCAGCTCAAGGGCCGAGAGTCCGCTCTCCTGCGTGGTGTAGCCGACGACGATCGTCATGGCTCATACCGGCGCCACGAGCGAGGCGGCCTCGACATGCGTGACCGGCACGCCCAGCTCACCCGCGCGGTCGACGACCTCGAAGCGCTGCCACACCGACTCCGACGCGGGAAGGGTCACGACGAGGATCTGGTCGGGGTGGAACTCCTGCACGGCAGCCTGGAGCGCGCGCAGCGGACGGTAGTCGCCGAGACTGCCCGAGGCGTCGAGGTGTTGTGCCGAGAGGGCTGCGAGTGTCCTGTCCAGCCGCGCCTGCGCGGCCTCGACCGTCGCATCCCGTACCGATACCGCGCCGTGGGTCCACGCGGTCCCCGTCTCCACCGGGCTGGCCGGCACGCAGACGTAGTACCTCGCCTTGCCCGTTGCGTCGATCCGCTTCAGCTCGTCGAGCAGCTCGCCGGCTTCCAGGGTCTGGTTGGCCAGGACGAGCACGCGACGCGCCTCGCCGGTCGGCTCGGGGGTGAGCCTCTCCGGTAGCCGGGCGATCCGGGCCCTGTTGAGCAAGAAGAGGACGATGACCACGGCCCACGACAACAGGCTCAGGATCAGCTGGATCCGCACGTCCTCGGTCAGTCCCATCTGGAGCAGGACGAGGACGATGCCCAGGACCGTGATCCCCGAGAGCAAGGGGAAGAACCACATCTTCACCTTGAGCGTCGAGCTGTCCGCTCGAGCGCGCAGGACGATCTGGGAGATGGCGATCAGCAGGTAGACGAACAGGATGACGGCACCGGATGAGTTGAGCAGGAAGGAGAACACGGTGTCCGGCGAGATGGCCGCCATGATCACGGCCAGGAATCCGACGACCGACGAGGCCAGGATGGCGACCATCGGCACGCCGCGGCGGTTGACCGACACCATCGACGCGGGCGCCTCGCGGCGGGCAGCGAGGACGAACAGCATCCGGGAGGCGGTGTAGAGGCCGGAGTTGAGGCAGGACAGGACGGCGGTCAGGACGACCGCGTTCATCAGGTCGTCGGCGTACGGGATGCCCATCTGCTTGAACGCCGCGACGTATGGCGAGGCCTGGAGCTCGGGCGAGTTCCAGGGCAGGATGACGGCCAGCAGGAAGATCGAGCCGACGAAGAAGATCGCGATGCGGGTGATGACCGAGTTGGCGGCCTTGGCGACACCGCGCGCGGGATCGTCGGACTCGGCGGCTGCGATGGTCGCAATCTCCGCACCGACCATCGAGAAGATCACGGTGACGACTCCGGCGGTGATGGCCAACCCGCCGTTGGGGAAGAAGCCCCCGTGCGAGGTGAGGTTGCTGAAGTCCAGGCTTGCGTTGGGCCAGATCCCGAGGACGAAGAGCGTACCGCAGAAGAGGAAGACGATGATGGCGGCAACCTTGACGCCCGCGAACCAGAACTCGAACTCGCCGAAGGACGACACCGAGATGAGGTTCGTCCCCGTCATGAGGAGCATGAGGACAAGGCTCAGCAGCCAGGTCGGCACATCCGGGAGCCAGTAGTTGATGACCGTCGCTCCGGCGACTGCCTCGAACCCGACCACGATGACCCAGAAGTACCAGTACAGCCAGCCGACGGAGAAGCCGGCCCAGTCACCGAGTGCCTTGCGGGAGTAGTCGGCGAACGACCCCGTCGTCGGGTTTGCCACCGCCATCTCGGCGAGCATCCGCATGACCAGGATGATCAGGACTCCGCACAGCAAGTAGGTGAGGAACGCCCCCGGTCCGGTGTCGTGGATGACCGTGCCCGACCCGACGAACAGGCCCGCGCCGATGACGCCGCCCATCGCGATCATGGTCAGCTGACGCTGGTTGAGCGCCTTCTTCAGCTCGGGGCCGCCGCCGGCCACGTCAGGAACCCCCGTGCGCGATCAGCGAACGGTGCAGTGGCACTGAGCGAGACATGGGCAGCCCTCTCGATCGGTCGGACGCGGCGCACGGCCAACAGCGACGGGACCAAAATTAGCGTCCAGTCGCTCTCCCGTCCACAGCAACGTGCCTGAGAGCCCGGCGGAGCGGAACGCCGAAGCGAACGGCCACACCTGGTAGAGAACGACGAGCAGGCCAGCCGCGGGGCTCGGTCAGTCAGTCGTGGATGCCCTCGCGTCGTGCTTGGTCTTCCACAGGCTCGCCACTGTCGTGACGCCGAGGATGAGGATGATCGCGCCGAGGGAGACGGAGATCGGGATGTCGGGGACCGAGTGGACCGGCTGCCCGCCGTTGATGAACGGCAGGTTGTTCTCGTGCAGGGCATGCAGCATGAGCTTGACGCCGATGAAGCCGAGGAGGACCGCCAGGCCGATGCTGAGGTAGACGAGCCGCTTGAGCAGTCCGCCGATGAGGAAGTAGAGCTGGCGCAGCCCCATGAGCGCGAAGATGTTCGCAGTCAGGACGAGGAACGGCTCCTTCGTCAGGCCGAAGATCGCCGGGATGGAGTCGAGCGCGAAGAGCACGTCGGTCGTGCCGAGGGCGATGATGACGATGAACATCGGGGTGATCAGCCGCTTGCCGTTCTCGACGATCATCAGGCTCGTCCCGTGGAACTCCGTCGTCGCCGGGAACCGGCCCTCGACCCACTTGAGGATCCGGTTCTCCTCGAACTCGTCCTCCTCGTCGCCTCCCTTGGCGAGCTTGACGGCCGTATAGATGAGGAACGCACCGAAGATGTAGAAGACCCATGCGAACGCGTTGATGGCCGCCGCCCCGACCGCGATGAAGATGCCGCGCAGGATGATCGCGATGACGATGCCGGTCATGAGGGCCGACTGTTGCAGCCGGGCCGGTACCCGGAAGTTCTGCATGATGAGCAGGAAGACGAACAGGTTGTCGACCGACAGGGAGTACTCGGTCAGCCAGCCCGCGTAGAACTCGCCCGCGTACCTGCCCCCCCACTCATACCAGACGTAGAGCCCGAAGAGGATGGCGAGCGAGATGAAGAAGATGAGATGGCGCGTCACCTCGGCCATCGATGGCACGTGCGGTCGTCGGGCGATGACGAAGACGTCGACGAGGAGGAACACGGTCAACACGGCGATCGTGACGATCCAGCCCCAGGTGGGCACATTCATGAATGGAACCTTCCGGACACGGCAGCAGAGACCGGAGGTCTCTCCCGCCCAGAAGGCGGACCGACGGCCCGGGGCCGCGCGGCCGCGGGCCCCCGCCCCTGGTGGCCCGCACGGCGCTTGGGGGGTACTACCCGCCCGTGTCTTATGATCCTCTCATCCTCTCGTGGGCCGGCTCAAATCGGAGACCGCTGAGCGTCCAGCCTACGGACACACGTCCCTCAGTGGGTGGCGGCCGTCATCTGCCGCAGCTCCTTCTTCAGCTCGCCGATCTCGTCGCGCCGCCCCGCCCCCCCCAAGAAGTTCAGCAAGGCGGCGGCCGGGTGCATATTGGGGGTGAGCTCCAGGATTAGGGCGGCCAGGTCGGCCGCAGCCAGGTCGGCCGGACGCTTCGAACCGACAGCGCCGGCGACCCCGGCATCCGCGGCCACCGCGCCGCGGCCGGAGCCGGTCTTGCCGCGGGACTGTATGCGCCCCGACCCGATCAGCTCCTGCGTGTCCGCGTCCTCGCGCTGGAGCAGGTCGGTGATGTCGGCGATCCGCTTGCGCAGCGGCTGCGGGTCGATGCCCATCTCGGTGTTGTACGCGACCTGCTTCGCGCGGCGACGGTTCGTCTCGTCGAGCGCCTGTCGCATCGAGGGGGTGACCGCATCGGCATACATGTGGACCTGCCCGGAGACGTTCCGGGCCGCCCGGCCGATGGTCTGGATGAGGCTGCGGGTCGAGCGCAGGAAGCCCTCCTTGTCGGCGTCGAGGATCGAGACGAGAGAGACCTCGGGCAGGTCCAGGCCCTCGCGGAGCAGGTTGATGCCGACGAGGACGTCGAAGACACCGGTACGCAGCTCTCTGAGCAGCTCGACCCGCCGCAGCGTGTCGATGTCGCTGTGCAGGTAGCGCACCCGGATGCCCTTGTCGAGCAGGTAGTCGGTGAGGTCCTCGGCCATCTTCTTGGTCAACGTGGTGACGAGGACCCGCTCGTTGCGCTCGGTGCGCTCGCGGATCTCGTGCATGAGGTCGTCGATCTGGCCCTTCGTCGGCTTGAGCACGACCTCGGGGTCGACCAGGCCGGTGGGGCGGATGATCTGCTCCACCGGAACCCCGGACCTCGCGAGCTCGTAGTCGCCCGGGGTGGCGGACAGGTAGATCGTCTGGCCGATGCGCTCGAGGAACTCCTCCCACTTCAGCGGCCTGTTGTCCATCGCGCTCGGCAGCCGGAAGCCGTGCTCGACCAGCATCCGCTTGCGGGACATGTCGCCCTCGTACATCGCACCGATCTGCGGCACCGTCTGGTGCGACTCGTCGATGACGAGCAGGAAGTCCTCGGGGAAGTAGTCGAGCAGGCAGTTCGGCGCGGAGCCCGCCTCGCGACCGTCGATGTGCCGCGAGTAGTTCTCGATGCCGGAGCAGAAGCCGACCTGGCGCATCATCTCGATGTCGTAGGTCGTGCGCATCCGCAGACGCTGTGACTCGAGCAGCTTGCCCTGCCGGTCGAGCTCGGCGAGCCGCTGCTCCAGCTCGGACTCGATCCCGCCGATGGCCCGCTCCATCCGCTCGGGGCCCGCGACGTAGTGCGAGGCAGGGAAGACATACATCTCCTGCTCCTCGCGGACCACCTCTCCGGTGACCGGGTGCAGCGTGTAGATGCGCTCGATCTCGTCGCCGAAGAACTCGATGCGGATGGCCAGCTCCTCGTAGACCGGGATGATCTCGACCGTGTCGCCGCGCACGCGGAAGGTGCCCCGGGTGAAGGCGAGGTCGTTGCGGGTGTACTGCATCTCGACGAACCGTCGCAGCAGCTGGTCGCGGACGACCTCCTGCCCGACCTTGATCCGCGCCATCCGGTCGACGTACTCCTGCGGTGTGCCCAGACCGTAGATACACGACACGGAGGCGACGACGATGACGTCGCGCCGGGTCAGCAGCGAGTTCGTCGCCGAGTGCCGCAGCCGCTCGACCTCGTCGTTGACCGAGCTGTCCTTCTCGATGTAGGTGTCGGTCTGCGGGATGTAGGCCTCGGGCTGGTAGTAGTCGTAGTAGGAGACGAAGTACTCGACGGCGTTGTTGGGCAGCAGCTCACGGAACTCGTTGGCGAGCTGCGCGGCGAGCGTCTTGTTGGGCGCCATGACGAGGGTGGGCCGCTGCACCTGCTCGATGAGCCAGGCCGTCGTCGCGGACTTGCCGGTGCCGGTCGCGCCGAGCAGGACGACGTCGTGCTCGCCCGCCCGTACCCGCCGCGCCAGCTCCGCGATCGCCGACGGCTGGTCGCCGCTGGGCCGGTAGTCGGAGATGACCTCGAACGGGGCCACCGTGCGCTGTAGGTCGGTGGTCGGACGCATGCACCAACCGTAAACCTGCCGTACGACAGACACGCTCCAGTCCCGCCCTACTCCCCCACGTCCCGCTCACCCGGCGGCACCGGCGTCCAACCGGTCGCCGCGGCCCAGGCGTTGGCCCGCTCCCACGCCTGCTCGAACCACGGCTCCTTCGCCTCGGTGTAGACGTCGGTGCGCGGGTCCGCGGCGAGCAGCGCGCGCTTGTGAGCGGCATACGCCTCACGCTCGGCGGGCACCGCCCGCAGCCAGTCGCGGAAGAGCAGCGCGAAACGCCACCCGGGGGACCCGGTCTGCCGCACGTGCACGTGCACGACCTGCCCCGGGTCGCAACCGCCGTAGAACCGCTTGGCCCAGCCGGCCGGGGCGGCGCCAACCGGATGCGGCGTGTCCCCGAGGTTCCGCACGCTGAGCAGGTAGCCCGCGTCGCGCATGGCCGTCACGAACCAGGGCCGGTCGGCGTCTGCGAGCTGATCGAGCCCGACCTGCGCGTCGATGACGTCCTTGGCGACCAGCCCGGGCACCGCGGTCGAGCCGATGTGCCTCACCTCGCGGGCGACACCGGCCCGCTCGAGGGCCGTCGAGATGCGCGCGACGACGCGCGCACCGCGAGCGCCCCAGTCCGGCTCGGGGCTGACCACGGCGTCCCGTTCGGGACGAAGGGTCCGTATGCCGCGCACGAGGTTCGCGTTGTACGGCTCGAGCCGCTCACGCCAGAGGGCCTCGACGGCCGCGGTGAGCTGCTCGGGTGCGCCGGTGTTGTCGAGCCACACGTCGGCCGCGGCTCGGCGGTCGGCGTCGCCGGCCTGTGTGGCGATGCGGTGGCGCACGTCCGCCTCGTCGAGCCCGCGCTGCTCGACGAGGCGCCGCACCCGAGTCTCGACATCGACGTGCACGACGACCGCCAGGTGCTCCTGGACCCAGAGCCGACGCTCGACCAGCAGCGGCATGTCGAAGACGGTGACGGCCTCGGCGGGTGCGGCCGCTCGTCGCTGGGCGACCCGCGTCATGATGGCCCGCCCGGTGATCGCGTTGAGCGCGGCGAGCGCCTCGGGGTCGGGGAAGACGAGGGCGGCCAGCGCGGCCCGGTCGAGCGAGCCGTCGGCCCGGATCACGCTGCTGCCGAACCGGTCCCGGATCGCGTTCAGGGCCGGTTCACCCGGCTCGACAACCTCGCGGGCAACCTCGTCTGCGTCGATGACGACCGCGCCCAGCTCGGC
>NZ_JAKDLO010000328.1 GCF_030452765.1 Intrasporangium sp. | reverse complement strand
CCGACCCGGCCCAAGCCTCCTGACCCCCGACGAACTTACGATCCTGACCACTTAGGTGGGCCGCAGTCATGCTGGACGAGGGCACTCGGCAGAGGTGTCAACCGGTGCCGGCGTCCGGGCGCCCGGTGACGCGGCCCTTTCGTCGGCGTGTGCCTGCAGCTCCCCGGACGCCTCGCCGGCGCCGGATCGCCGCGCGGATGACGCCAGCCCTGACTCAGCTGCCCTGCCCGCGCCGGGCTGCGAGCCCTGTGTCGGCCAGCTGGTCTCGGAGGCGGACCGGACGGCGGCGCTGCGCGCGGTTGTGGCCTCAGAGACCGAGCCGCTGGTCACGCTCACCCATCTGCTGCGCTGGTGCCGCGACGAGCACCAGCGGCTCCAACCCCTGGCCGAGAGCCCGCAGCTCCGGTCCGCCGTGGCCGAGCTCCTGCGGCCGGCACGGGCCGCGATGTCCGCCGATACGGGGTCGCTCGCACTGGGGGCCCGGGTGCGGGCCGAATTGGCGGCGGTCATGACGGCCACGGCGAAGCTGCCCGTGGTCGTGATCACCCACCAGGCCGCCCAGCTGCTGGACCATTTCTACGGCGCCAGCCTCGACGCCTCGTTCCGGCGCCGCAGCCCGTACCAGCCCGGCGTCGGGGATCCGATTCCCCTGGACTCCCCCGACGTGCCGAACCTGACCGCGCTGACACCGACGGCACCGCCCTGGCGTCTCGCGCACCGGCTCGACGAGACCCGACACGTGAGGCTGGCCGGGGAGTGGGCAACCCAGTTCCGGGTGATCCTCGACTACTCCCTGATCGGTGTGCTACCGAACGCTCTGACGCGGGGCACGGTGCTGGCGACCGTGCACCCGAACCGCTCCCTGTCCGAGTTCGACTTCCCCCGCGCTCCCAACGGGCGCTCCTTCCCGATTCGGCCCGCCGACGAGGCACGACAGCAGGCCGAGATCGACGGGCTCCTCACCAGCGCCGCCCGGGCGCGAGCCAGCATCGTGGTGCTGCCGGAGCTCGCCGTCACCCCCGACATATCCGAAGCACTGCAGGGCTGGGTAACCCGCCCGGATGGACCCGACCTGTTGGTGGCCGGCAGCTTGCACCACACCGGCACCGGCGGCAGGCGACGCAATCAGTCGATCTCCTGGGTCCGCGGACGCCTCGAACCCCTCGTCCATGACAAGTTCTCCGCCGCCGACCGGCCGGTACGTGAGGACATCGAACCACCCTCGCACCCGGAGCTGCGCGTCTACGTCACGCAGGACCGCTGGCATCTGGCCGTCGTCATCTGTCGTGACCTGCTCAACCCCGAAGCGGTCCACACCCTGAGCGAGGTCGGCGCGAACCTGATCCTCGTCCCGGCCATGAGTGAGACGCTGACGGCCTTTGGAGGCGCGGCCGCCCAGCTTGTTGGATCCTGTCAGGCTGTCGTCGCAGTCGCCAACAACCCGGCCGAGTGGGCTCAAGGCCCGGGCCGTGCCGCCGCCCGCCCGGCGCGGGCGCTGTTCGGGCACCCCGGCTTCGGCCAGCAGATCCGACTGGTCAACGCACCCGACCCGGGCCCCGGCATCGCCACAATGCGACTCGACACCGGACAGGTTCGATGGCACCCTGGCGCCCCCGCGCCCCCGGACGCCGGCACGCACAGCGCCCAAACCCGGCACGGCTCGCCCACCCCCGCCTGGCTGTCG
>NZ_JAKDLO010000026.1 GCF_030452765.1 Intrasporangium sp. | reverse complement strand
TGACCTACCCGGCCGACTGGCTCGACAGCGCCCGCCCCCGGGCCAGGTCCGGCGGACACGACCACAACCCCGACCCGGTCACCCGACCCCACGGACCCGAACCAGACCCCGAGGCCAGGACCGAGCCCGACGGCCACGATCACGGCGCGGACCCACCACCCTTCTGAGGGATTCGGTCTGAGGGGAACCCAGCCCAGCGGCGCGGCGCAGCTTGACGCGTAACACTTCACTCGCGCCCCGTGCTGGTCGGCCCGGTCGTGGGGATCGTCGTCGTCGTGGCCGGCGCCTGGGTGCCCGGAGGCTCCGCTCCAGGAGGCACCGGCGTGATATTGCGCGTCGTCGTCGGGTCCGTGTCGCTGCACGAACGAGGCGACTGGTCCGTGCCGGCAGGGGGCTGGCCCGGTTGGCCTTGCTGCCCCTGTCCCGCCTGCTCCTGTGGTTGGACCCGCGGCTCGATCGTCGAGCCGTTGATGACCTGGATCGAGTCGTAGGCTGGGCGCCCCTCGAGCAGGTTGCGGTAGCTGTAGCGCGTCAACCGCGTGAGGTTACAGGCCGTACCGAACGTGGCGATGTCGAAGGCGTAGGGCTGGCCGGTCAGCTCGGCGTCCTCCCCGGTCGTGTAGTGCGCGAAGAGTCCGCCCCCGGTGAAGGTGCCGACCTGGATCCGGTTGCCGAACAGGCCCGCCTTGTGGATGTGGCCGTTGATGAGGATACGGGCGCGCTTGACGTAGGTGACGGCATACGGCTCGTGGGCCACGACGATGTCCGGCTCGGGCTGGTCTGCCATGGTCCGGTTGAACTGGTCGACCGCAGGCGCCTCCTTGGCGACCGGGTCCTTGTTGTCGTCACCGAACCACCGAGGGTCGTTGAACCCGGCGATGCGCAACCCGTGGAAGGTCAGCTCGTGGTAGGTGCCTCTCGGCCCTTGGAGCAGCACGACGTTGGGGATCTGGCTCAGCCGCTCGAGGAGCGCCCGGTCGGTGGGCGAACCCTGGTCGTGGTTGCCCGAGACGAAGATGTACGGCACCCCCAGCGAGGCGATGCTCTTGAACAGGCCGGACGCCTCGGCCTCCTCGACCCGTCCGAAGTTGATGAGGTCGCCCGAGTCGATGACGGCGTCGATCTGTTCCTCTTCGATGATCGAGCGCATGAGGGGGTACTGGTTCGCCCCGTGGATGTCCGAGACGAGCAGGAAGCGGGCGGCCACCGGCTTGGTGAGGTCTCCCGGCACGAACTTCGCCTGCAGCGCCTGCGAGACGGCGAGCAGGTTGCGCACGTATGGCGTCACCTCGTCGGCACGCGCCTCGACACCGGTCAGCATCCCTGCGCTGCGTCTGACCAGCCCGAGTACGCCCGTGGTCGTGAAGGACTGGAACCGTTCGGGCTGGTAGGTCGTGGCCGTGCTCGCCCCGGTGACGACGCAGGCGGCGACGAGGCCGGAAGCCACCAGCCACATGTAGTGTCGCCGAGGCCGGCGCCGCATCGCGTAGTGGATCATGATCGTCAGGGCGAGGGCCACGACCAGGGCTCCCGCGACGAAGCGCAGCCCGAGACCGAGGACCGCCTCGTGAATGGCCGTCGACAGTTCCGCGTCGCTCGGCTCGAGCGCGTCGACGGAGATGTCGGGTCGGGTGAGCAGCCCGGTGATCTCCTCGCGGACGGAGACAGCCACGTCGAGTCCGGGCGCGACGAGCGGGGAGTCGAACTTCAGGTCGACATCGCCGAGAATCGTCGGCGCATGCAAGACCGGACTGGGCCGGGGGACGACGTCGAGGCGCAGCACAGCGCGGTAGTGGTCGGTCTTCACGACGGTCGGTGCGAGGTTCGTGGCTGCCACGCCGCCGAGGTAGCACATGACGAGCACGGCGAGCCAGCGCCCGAGCATCTCCGCCCGGCGCAGCCAGGCCCGTCGGCTCATCACCACCATTGCCCTCACTCTAGGTGCCCAGTCCGGGCCGCTCTGCGGGCGCGTTTGGCACAATCGCCGACATGTGGATCGTCGCCCTCGTCGTCGCGGCCGTGCTGCTGACCTTCTCGACGCGTCAGCTCATCCTGGCGAACCCGAGGTCGCCGCTGCCGTGGATGCGCCGACCAGAGCAGGAACCGGGCAGCACTCTCGTGTTGCGCGTGGCCGGCGCCTTCGCAGGTCTGCTCGCCGCGGTCCTCACCCCGACCTCGCTGCTCGGGTGGTTCTTCCTCGGGATCGTCCTTGCCTTCCTCCCGACTGCCATCCTGCAGGCACGGCACAACTCCCGCGTCGGCCGCTGACCGAGCGTTCGGGGGAGGTCAGGCTCAGAGGTACTGTCCGGTGGAACCACCGGCCTCGGAGCCCGGGTGGCCATGGCCGGGGTGCATCCCGGGATGCATGCCCGGCGGTTGACCGTACGACGAACCGGGCGGCGCAGGGAGGGCCCGCATCTGGGCGAGTTGCTGTTGGGCCGCCATCTGCTGGGCGACGAGCGCGGTCTGGATGCCGTGGAAGAGTCCCTCGAGCCAGCCGACGAGCTGGGCCTGGGCAATGCGAAGCTCGGGGTCGCTCGGCGACTCGTCTGTGAAGGGAAGCGCGATCCGCTCGAGCTCCTCCACGAGCTCCGGGGCGAGACCGTCCTTGAGCTCCTCGATCGACTGGTGATGGATCTCGGCGAGGCGCTTGCGGCCCTTGTCGTCGAGCGGAGCGCTGCGCACCTCGTCGAGCAGCTGCTTGATCATCGACCCGATCCGCATGACCTTGGCCGGCTCCTCGACGAGGTCGGCCGGGTTGGTGCGCTCCCGGTCGCGCGCGTCGTCGCCACCGGCGGGGTCGACGACGCCCATCCCCTCTGGCGTCACGACGACGATGCGGGTTTCCGGCTTGTCGTCCGCGCCGTCTGGGGTTTCCTTGGCCTGCGCGTGCGCGTCGTCATTCATGGGTTCCATCTTTGCGCACCTACCCGGTGCCGGACTGAGGTATGCCGGCCAGCACGCCAGTTCTCTCGAAGGCTCGGCGCCTGCCAGGCCGGACCGCCACGCCGCGTGCGGCAGCGGACCGGGCTCAGGTCGACCTTCGCGTGACCACCGGTGCCCGTCGGATGCTCACCCACGCCAGGGCTCCCGCGACGAGCGGGACGAGCAGGACCGGAAGCAGGATCTGCAGCCATGGGATGTCGATGACGACGCCGGACAGGTCGATGCCGTCCTCCGTGTAGTTCGCGGTGATGATCCGAGAGATCGCGATGCCCGGTGCGATCCCGACGAGGACGCCGAGCACGGCCCCGAGCAGGGCAAGGTAGGTCGCCTGTGCGCCGGCCATGGCCCGCCGGGTTCGGCGCGTGGCCCCCACTGCAGCGAGGGTGCCGAGCAGCGGCGCAGCCTCGGCTTGCCCGAGCGCGGTTGCGATCAGGGTCGCGACCAGGATGACGAGCGCGATGACCGCGATGACGATGGCGATGACGAGCCCGTCGGAGCGTTGAAAGCCCCGCTCGACCGTGACCGTGGCCTCAGGCGAGACGCTCGCGGCAGCGTCGACCAGCCGCTGCTCCTGCGCGGGCGTGATGGCACTGTCGCCGCGGAGCAGGGCCATGTCGGGTGCCGTCTCGACCCCGAGGCTGGCAGCGGTCTCGGTCGTGATCAGGCCCCCGGGTACGCCGAACCAGCCGACGGCCAGGCGCACCCACTGCTCGTGGGACAGCGGGACGATCGGTAGTTCCACCTGGTCAGTGTGCTTCGCGTCCACGTCATAACCGTCGGGCTTCGGTGTGACCTCATAGCGGTAGAAGCCGACCGCTCCGTCCGCGACATCGACGTCGACCGGCCGCTGCAGGTCGATGTCGGTGTTGCCCATCCGGAACGGGTCCTGCACCGGCAGCGTCTTGGTCACCGTCGGGTCGAGCACGGCGAGGCCACCCTTCGCGAGGGCCGCGCGTTGGGCCTCGGTCAGGTCGACGAAGTCCGCCAGCTCGTCGAGGTCGACCACGATGAGGCGAGTCCCGGGCGCTGAACCAGAGAGTGCCAGCGTGGCGCACGGAGGCGGCCGATCACCCGGTGCGGTCGAGGGTGGCCCGTTCGGGTCCTCGGCGATCTCCGGGATCGTCTCGTCCGGGGTGCAACCAGGTCTGACGGCGGCCAGACGGGTACTGGTGTCGTCGGTGCCTTGGGCGTCGCCTCGCACGACGAGGGCGTGCAGTGACGGCTCGGCGCGCTGGACCGCGGTGAGCACCCCCGAGAGGGTCTCACCCGGTCCCCACGCGTTCAGGACCGCCTGCCCTTCCAGCGTCTGGGGCTGGTAGTTCCGTGACGATCGCACGGTGTCTGCCTGCAGTGCGATGCACACGGTGGCAAGCACCGCCGCGCCCGCCATGATCGCCGCGACCGTCGGGGTGGCCCGGCCGCGCAGCCGGCCTGCCTCGCGCGCCGCCATGCGGCCCGCGAGTGGGAGCCGCTGGGACAGGCGTGCCCCGACTGCGAGTACGAGCGGCACCATGAGCAACGCCCCGACGACGAGCAGGAGGACACCGCCGAGGAACACGAAGACGTACACGCCCTGCGAACGGAATGACGCGTAGAGCACGGCGCCCACGCCGATCCCGGCGAGGATCGCCCCGACGACCGGGATGTGGGCCCGCAGCGGCGCCGAGACCGACTGGCCACGCAGGATCGAGACGATATCGAGCTTCCCCAGGCCCCGACTCGGGACCAGCGCCGCGACGACCGAGCTGAGGATGCCCGCCGCGACGACGATGGCCACAGCTGTCCACGGCACCTCGAGTGGGCCGAGGAAGTAGTACGGCTTGAACCGGCCCAGGACCAGGGCGCCGGCCAGCCCCCCGACCACCCCGACGACCGCTCCGGCGAGCGAGGACAGCACCCCGAGCACGAGCGCCTGCGCGAGTACGCTGCGCCGCAGCTGGGCCCGGGTGGCGCCGTTCGAGGCGGCGAGCGCGAGGGTGCGCCGCTGCCGGGCTGCGCTCACCGCGAAGGCCGGACCGGCGAGCAGGCTGGTCAGCAGCAACAGCCCCAGGGCGGCGCTCCCGACCACGAACAGCGTGTCGTCGGACCGTGCGGTGTACTCCGACGGAACGTTCATCGTGTCGGGGTGCTGTGCGACATACCTGCTGTAGGTGCCGACGCCATACGTGTTGAGCCGCTCGATCTCGGGCCAGGTGATCGGGGCGCTGCGTTCGACGAGCCACTGGCCCTCCATGGGGCCCTCGGTCGGGGTCGTGATGACACCTACGGGGCTGATCTGCTGAGCGCCCCATACCTGGAAGCCCTGCCCGGTGCCGACGACGGTGACCTGCTGCGTCTGTCGCTCCTGGTGGTCGCCGACGACGACGTCGATCCCGAGCTCGAAGGTGCCCGAGGCCGGGAGCCCCTCGGCAACCCCGACCGGGGTGACGAGGACCTCGCCGGGGCCGGCCGGCCAGCGGCCGCTGCTCAGGGTGACCCTGGGGGCGAGCGTCGCCGCCGCGCCCCGCGCGGATCCGTCTGCCCCGAGGACCTGGACGTGCAACAGGTGCTTGCCGACCCGCGCGGTTCCGTAGGTCATCGTGAGGTGGTGCAGTCGCCCGCCGACCAGGTCCTCGAGGGCTCTCTCCTGCGTGCCTGGGCCGTAGCCCGGGACCGGCCGCGCCGGTGCGGGCACCTGCCCTTCGGCACCGCTGTCGTAGCTGCTGTACGGGTCGAGGAGCTGCTTGAGTGCCTCGGGGCGCGGCCCGACCAGGTAGCCCTGGCTCTGGCCGACTTGCAGCGGCAGGCGCTCGGCGGAGTTCAAGTCGTTGCTGAACCACAGCGTGCTGCCCGCGACGAGCAGCAGCACCGGCAAGCCCACCATGACCGTGATGAGCACGCTCCGGCCCCGGTGGCGTCGCACGTCCCGTCGCGCCATCCGCAGTGCGACGCGCCACCCGGACCTCCACTTCTCGAAGCGGCTCGCCCCATGTGCGGGCTGCTCCGTGTCCCCCTGTCCCGTCCTCATCGCGTCACCGCGCCTCGGCAAGAAGCGAGTCCGCCGAGTCCGGCCCACCCGTCGAGTCGACGATCCGCCCGTCCCGCAGGAAGATCACCCGGTCGGCCCACGCCGCGTGACGCGCTTCATGCGTCACGAGCAGCCCGGCGGCACCCGCGTCGCAGCGTTGTCGCAGCACCCTGAGCACGCCCTCTCCCGTGTGCGAGTCGAGCGCCCCGGTCGGCTCGTCGGCCAGGACCAGCCGGCGCTCGCCGACGAGGGCCCTCGCGATCGCGACCCGCTGCTGCTGGCCACCGGACATCTGGTCGGGGTAGCGGTCGGCGAGCTCGCGCAGGTCGAGCCGGCCCAGCGCGTCGAGCGCCTGTGAGCGGGCCCGCCGCACCGAGACGCCGTCGAGCTCTAACGGCAGGCCGATGTTCTCGGCTGCGGTCAGACTCGGGATGAGGTTGAGGTCCTGGAAGACGAAGCCGACCGAGCGGCGCCGCAGCGCCGCAAGCCCCTTGGCATCAAGCGAGTCCAGCCGTATGCCGCTCACCTCCACCGCGCCCGACGTGGCCTTGTCGAGCCCGCCGGCGAGGTTGAGCAGGGTCGACTTGCCGGAGCCCGACGGGCCCATGACCGCGACGAGCTCACCCTCGTTGACGGACAGCGAGGCGCCGGCGAGGGCGACCACCTCGGTCTGACCGGACCCGTGCACCCGGGTGACGTCGGTCAGGACGAGGATCGGACCGGTCGTCCGCGTCTCGGTGCCGGTCTGGTGCTGGCTCGTGCTCATGCCCGGGCTCCCTTCCGGCTCGAGATGCGTGGCTGCGCCACGTCCGGGAGGTCAGCAGGGGCTGGGACCGGGCTGAGCGGCATACCGACATGTCGGGCGAGCGTGGACTCCACGTGGTCGAGCCAGCGCACCTCGGCCTCGCCGTTGAACAGGAGGCTCTCGAGGACGAGCTGCCACGCGAGGTCGTGGCCGTTCGGCTCGTCGGGGGCCGAGGCCTTGAGGCGGGTCAGGTCACGCAGGTGCGTCAGGGTCGCGGTGCGCTGGGTCTGGACGACCGCGGCGACGTCGACCCCGGGCGAGGTGACGGCGAGGGCGAGCTTGATGACCAGCTCGTCACGGGGCGTCGAGTCGCGGTCGACGGGGGTGCGCCACCACGCGTCCGCCGCGGTGCGCCCGAGCTCGGTGAGACGGTAGCTGATCCGGCCCTCGACGTCCGGCCCGCCGACGGGCTCGACGAGGCCGTCCCGCTCGAGCCGGGCGAGGGTGGTGTAGACCTGCCCGATGTTGAGCGGCCACGTGCCGCCGGTGCGCGCCTCGAACTCGCTGCGCAACCGGGCGCCGTACATCGGCTCCTCGGCGAGAAGCGCGAGCAGACCCTGCTTGACCGACATGGACGCCTCCCTGGCATACTCGGTATTCCCTCAGGTGAGAGCATATA
This sequence comes from Intrasporangium sp., assembly GCF_030452765.1. Lineage (GTDB taxonomy): Bacteria > Actinomycetota > Actinomycetes > Actinomycetales > Dermatophilaceae > Intrasporangium_A. The sequence continues at coordinate 25,309 of NZ_JAKDLO010000026.1, read as the reverse complement.
TACCGGGTATGCCAAGGTGACGCAAGGGGTGCTGCGGATGTCAGCGAGCGCCGGCCGTCTCGAACCACGGGTGGTGCAGGTCATGGTAGCTGACCTCGCCCATGACCCCGTCGAGCTGCGACATCTGCTCACGCATCTCGGCCGGCATGTCCATGCCTTCGCCCTCGCGGGCCTCCGACTCCGTGCGGAAGGCCATCGTCTGGGTGAAGAAGCCGTTGTCGTCGATCGCGACGGTGCCACCGATGATGTCGGGTCGTGCGGTGTGCAGCATGTCCATCGGCTGGTTCATGACGTCGCGGAACTTCGCCGGGTCGGTCAGCTGGCCCTGCATGATCTGGACGAACCCGGCGTCGTCGGACCCGCCGCCCATCATCATGACCACATCGTTGCAGTCGTGGAAGGTGACCGGTCCGTCGAAGCACGTCTCGGTCTCGGCCCACCACTGGCCCTGTTCGGGCCTGATGCTGTTGCGCTGGGCCGCCTCCTTCGAGTCGAACCGCACGACGCCGAGGAACTCGCCGTCGTCCGTGACTCCGTACGTGCCGCCGAGGAAGCCCTCGGCCCCGCTCTCGAGCCGGTCGCGCCAGCCGTCCATCTGGCGGTGGAGCATGTCGGGGTCGTGACACATTCCCTGGATGACCTGAATGAACACCTCAACCTCCTGCAGTGTTCAGGGCCCTTCCGGATGAAGAGGCCAACCCACAACGGTATGCCGCCCAGCCTGCTCGTGGCGGTCGTGTGTCCGTCCCGAGACGGTTCCGCGCCCAGCGAGTCAGGTGGTCAGATGGTCAGATGGTCAGCAGGATCTTGCCGATGTGGGTCGAGGCCTCCATCTCTCGGTGCGCGTCGGCTGCCTTCTCGAGCGGGTGCCGTGAGTGGATGACGGGCCGCACGACACCGGACTCGATCAGCGGCCAGACGTGCTCGCGGACGGCCGCGACGATCGTGGCCTTCTCCGCCGCAGGCCGTGCCCGCAGCCCGGTCGCGATGACGGCAGCCCGCTTGGCCAGGAGCATGCCGAGGTCGAGCTCGGCACGGCGACCCCCCATGAGCCCGATGACGACGAGCCGGCCGCCGACTGCCAGGACCTCGAGGTTGCGGGCGAGGTACTTCGCGCCGATGGTGTCGAGGATGACGTCGGCGCCGTGGCCGCCGGTCCCGGTGCGCACCGCCGCGACGAAGTCGTCCTCCTTGTAGTTGACGAGGACCTCGGCGCCGAGCTGGCGGCACACGTCGAGCTTCTCCGGGGTGCCGGCGGTGACGGCGACATGAGCCCCGACGGCCTTGGCCAGCTGGATCGCCATGGTCCCGATGCCCGAGCCCCCGCCGTGGGCGAGGAGCCACTGGCCCGGCTGGATGTTGGCGGTCAGGAAGACGTTCGACCAGACCGTGCAGGCGACCTCGGGCAGTCCGGCCGCGTCCTGCAGGGGCACGCCACGTGGCGCGGGCAGCAGCTGCCCGGCGGGGACGGCGACCTGCTCGGCATAGCCGCCACCGCTGAGCAGGGCACACACCCCGTCGCCGACCTGCCAGCCCTCGACACCCTCGCCGAGCTCGGAGATCCGGCCGCTCACCTCGAGGCCCGGATGGGGCGAGGCGCCGGGGGGTGGGTCGTAGAAGCCCTTGCGTTGCATGATGTCCGCCCGGTTGACGCCGGCGGCCACGACGTCGACGAGCACCTCACCCGGCAGCGGCGCGGGCGCCTCGACGTCGGAGACCACGAGGACGTCTGCCTCACCCGGTTGCGGGATCGTGATGGCGCGCATGCGCCCAAGCCTACGGACGACCCCGAAGGTGGGTGAGCGGCATACCCGTCACGGACGGGTGGGTCCGAGCCGACGCCCGATGTCCGCGGCAGTGCTCCTCGTCCGGGCGACGAACTCGGCGATCTGCTCGGCCGACCCGTCCTCGGAGCGGAATGTCACCGCGATCGCCGCGAGCGGTCGCCCGGACCGGTCGAGGACGGGCACCCCGACCGAGGAGAGGCCGGCAGTCACGGTGCCGTTCTCGCGGGCGAACCCGTCCATCCGCGACCGGCTGAGCAGGGCGCGCAGCTCGGTCAGCGACCCTGGCCCGCCGCCGCATCGCTGCACGAGGACGGCACGATCGGGGTACAGCGCGCGGACGCGCGACTGGGGGAGAGCCGACAGCATGGCGAGACCGCTCGCGGTCAGGTGCGCAGGCAGTCGGACGCCGACATCGGTGACGAGGGTGGGCTGCCCGACGGCACGTTCCTCGAGCAGGTAGATGACGTCGCGCCCGTCCAGCGTCGCGAAGTGGGTGTTGCGCCCGACCTCGTCGACCAGGCGGCGCATCGCGGCCCGTGCGAGCCGGGCCAACGGTGCCTGACGCTGGTAGGCGGAGCCGAGCTCGTAGGCGGCGCAGCCGAGTCCGAACCGGCGATCCTCGCCGTAGTGCGTGACATAGCCGCGACCGCCCAGCACCTTGAGCAGGTGGTAGACCGACGACCGGGGGAGCCCGAGGTCACGGGCGATCGCGGCCGCAGGCATCGGCTCCGCGTGCCTGGAAAGGTGCTCCAGCACGTCGAGGGCGTTGGCCGCGGCCGGCGCGTTCGCCATCGGGTCGCCTTCCGTGTGACGTCTGTCAACGATCGTAGGACCGCGGGCCGGGTCACGGAAAGGTGCTCGGGTCTCGCCCCTGAGACGGGTCGGGACGGTGAGGCGGCAGGGGTCAGGACGGGCGTGTCTGCTCGTCGCAGATGTCGGCGACCGTGGCGTCGAAGAGCCGTATGACGTCGTCACCGCCCATCACGAGCCCGACCCCGTGCGCCCCGCAACCGTAACAAGTGGTCACAGGCGCCCCACGCCGGACTCTCGGACTGCGAGAATGGGGCCACGGCCCGACGATGGCCGTCGCCGACCTGTGCCGATGGAAGGGCGATGTGGGATGACCGCATACTGGTGCGAGTACGCTTGGTTGACAAGCGGTTTCGCTCACCAGGTGCGTCTCGTCGAGGCCGCTGGCATCTTCAAGGAGGTCCAGAGCGGGGTCAACCCGCAGCCCGGTGACGTGTGGCTCGACGGCGTCACGCTGCCGGGCATGGCCAACGCCCACAGTCACGCGTTCCATCGGGCGCTCCGGGGCCGCGTCAACGGTGGTGGCGGCAACTTCTGGAGCTGGCGCGAGCAGATGTATGCCGTTGCCGCACAGCTGAACCCGGACACCTACTTCGCCCTCGCGCGGGCCGTGTACGCCGAGATGGCCGCTGCGGGGATCACCGTGGTCGGCGAGTTCCACTACGTGCACCATCGTCCCGGGGGGAAACCGTTCGGTGACCCGAACGCGATGAGCCTCGCCCTGCGACACGCGGCACACGAGGCCGGACTCCGGCTGACCCTGCTCGACACCTGCTACCTCGCGGGCGGGCTGAGGGGTGACGGCCACACCGAGCTGCACCCCGGCCAGCTGCGCTTCAGCGACGGCTCCGTCGACGCGTGGGCCACCAGGATGCTGGCCCGGCGCCCAGAGACCGACCGGGTCCGGCTAGGCGCGGCCATCCACTCCGTGCGCGCCGTCCGTCGCGAGGACCTGCCCACGGTCGTCGCGGCCGCCGGCGACCTCCCGCTGCACATCCACCTGTCCGAGCAGCACGGCGAGAACCTCGCCTGCCAGATGTACTACGCCCGCACGCCGACGCAGCTGCTCGCCGATGCCGGTGCCCTCGGCTCGAGCCTGACGGCGATCCACGCGACGCACCTGACGGACGAGGACATCGAGCTCGTCGGTGGCACCGGGACCGGCGTCTGCATGTGCCCGACGACGGAGCGCGACCTCGCCGACGGCATCGGCCCCTCACGTGCCCTGCACGACGCAGGGTCGACGATCAGCCTCGGTACCGACCAGCACGTGGTCATCGACCCGTTCGAGGAGTTGCGTGCACTCGAGATGCACGAGCGCCTGGTGTCCAACGAGCGCGACCGCTTCTCGCCCGCCGACCTGCTCCTCGCGGCCACCTTCAACGGCTACCGGGCGCTCGGCTGGTCCGACGGCGGGCACCTGTCCAAGGGAGCGCTCGCCGACTTCATCACGGTGCGCACCGACACGGTCAACACCGCAGGGGCGGCCCCGGAGCAGATCCTCTACGCCGGGGTCGCCTCTGACGTGTCGACCGTGGTCGTCGGCGGCGAGCTCGTCGTGTCCGAGGGGCACCACCGTCTCGGCGACGTGGGGCGCCTGCTCGGGGCCTCGATCCAGCGGGTCATCGGCGCCTCGGCGCACTGAGCGCCGCCTGACCGCCTCAGGCCGCCGGCCTCAGGTGGCCGTCTTCCCGCCGGCCTGCTCGCCGATCCGCTTGACCGAGCCGGGTCCCGGGTTGATCAGCCCGGTGTGCCCGTCGGACCACTCGACGAGGTACGGCGGCCCACCGTCCGCGCCGTGCACCTCCCGGATGACTCCCTGACGGTTGACCTGACCGACCCGCTCGGTGGTCATCGTGATCGCGTCTCCGACTTTCGCCTTCATCCCTACCTCCCTGGGGGTCCTGCTGTGCCGGTCGCCCCCAGCACATCACGGTACGGCGTCATCCGGAAGGGGCTCGCCGCACCGAGGCTCAGTCGGCAGGTGACGAAGCGTGCTGCTGCTCGCCGGACTCCTGCTTGTGCGCCTTCTCGAGCCGCTTCTGCGCCTTCTTCTCCTGCTTGGTCGGCTTCGTCTCGACAAGGTGCTTGGGCAGGTGCCCACTCGAGTCGCGGAAGTACTGCGCGGCCCTACGCTCGGCGAAAACCTTGGCCCCGGTGAGGAACATCGCGGACAGGGCGGCGTACGCGACAACGTCGCGGGTCCGCTCCTTGTCGTAGTCACTCTTGACGGGAACAGGCTTGCCGGTCACGATCCCCCAGGTCTTAGACGCGAGGGTGGTGGCGACCTTCGAGGCGACAACTGCCGCCACGATCGTCATGACCTTCCAGACGACGTTGCCGAGCGCCCCTCCGGACGACTTCGTGTCCTCGTGCTGTGACTGTTCCATGGGCCAAGAGTAGAGTCAGGAGTAGCACAACTGAACAGCACGACCCCACCACACGACAGGGGAGCGCGTCACGCGCTGAGAGTGCGGCCCCCGCCGCAGACCCTCGAACCTGCTCCGGTTAGCACCGGCGAAGGAAGTCGGGACATCTCAGGCCCACAGTCGCTGCGTTCATGATTCATGACGTATGCCGCTGTGTGCCTCCCCGCGGTATCCATCCTTGAGTTACCCGGGAGTTGTCGAACACCATGAAGGACATCACCGCGTCCGCCCCGCTTGGGCGCTGGCGGACCATCGACCTGCTCACCTGCGCCTTTCTCGGCGTCGCCTTCGGCGTGGCCTACTGGGGCTGGGGGTTGATCTACGAGGCGCCGTCGACGTTCGTGAAGGCTGCCTTTCCGCCGCTCGCGGCGCTCTTCGCCTGGCCCTGGCTCGTTGCCGGGATCGTCGGCATGCTCGTCATCCGCCGGCCCGGTGCGGCCGTCTTCACGGAGCTGCTCGCTGCGATCGTCTCGGCCCTCATCGGCACCCAGTGGGGGCTGACGACCCTCGTGTCGGGCTTCGTCCAGGGCCTCGGCGTGGAGCTCGGCTTCGCCGCCTTCGGGTATGCCGCCTTCCGCTGGGGACCCCTGCTGGTCGGCGGGTTCCTCGGCGGCGCGTTCGAGGCCGTCTATGAGTGGTACTCGTACTGGCAGGACTGGGCCTGGGGCTACAAGCTCGCCTACCTGCTCCTGTTCGGCGCCTGCGTCGCGGTCTTCGGTTCGCTGCTGGCACTGGGCCTGACCCGGCTGCTGGCGAAAGCCGGGGCGTTGAACCCCTTCCCGCCGGGGCAGGAGGTCCGGGAGCGACAGGCGGTCTGACATGCCACGGCCCGAGTCCCCCCGGGTCGAGGCTGGCAAGTCCTCCGCGGGTACGGAGCAGCTCGAGGACTCCAAGAGCATCCAGCACCTCGAACCGGGAGACGAGATCGAGAAAGCGGCACAGCGGCCGGGCCTTGCGGCAGCGGTCCAGGTGAGGGGTCTCACCTGGCGGCCGTACGGTCGGTCGCGTCCGGTCCTCGAGAACCTCGAGCTGACCATCGCGCACGGCGAACGCATCCTGCTTGCCGGACCGTCGGGCTCCGGCAAGTCGACGCTGCTGCGCGCCATTGCGGGCCTGCTGCTCACCGCCGACTCGGGAGAGCTCTCCGGCACGGTGACCATCGCTGGTGTCCCGCCGCAGGACCGGGCCGGGGCGGTCGGCCTCGTCCTGCAGGACCCTGGCGCCGGGGTGGTCGCCTCGACGCTCGGCCGCGACGTCGCCTTCGGCCTCGAGAACGTCTCGGTGCCGCGCGTGCGGATGTCCGACCGGGTCAGTGCGGCGCTCGCCGAGGTCGGGCTCACCATGCCCGAGACGAGCTCACCCGCGACCCTGAGCGGCGGCGAGTCTCAGCGGCTCGCCCTGGCCGGGGCACTCGTCATGGAGCCGAGCGTGCTGCTGCTCGACGAGCCCACGGCGATGCTCGACCCCGAGACGGCCGCGACGGTCCGCGAGGTGGTCGACCGGGTCGCCCGCCGCCGCCACCTCACCGTGGTCGTCGTCGAGCACCGGCTCGAGGGCTGGCTCGACCAGGTCGACCGGCTCGTCGTGCTCGACGCGCATGGTGGGGTCGTCGCCGACGGGCCTGCTGGGCCGGTGTTGCAGGAACAGGGGGAGGCACTTGCCGCCCAGGGCATCTGGGTGCCGGGCGTGCCCGACCCCGAGCTCCTCGTCATCGACCTGCCACCCTCTGGGGGTGCGGTGGGGCTCGTCCCCGACGGCGAGACGGTGGTCAGCGCGCAGTCCGTCACGGTGCAGCACCGCAGCCGCCGGCTCGGGGAGAGCTCTCGGGTCACCGTCGCGGTCCGGGACGAGAGCCTGGCGGTCGCGGCGGCAGAGACCGTCGCCCTCGTCGGCCCCAGCGGGGCGGGCAAGTCGTCGCTCCTGACCGCGTCCGGGGGCCTGGTCGCCCCGACGTCGGGGCAGGTCACGGTCGCTGACCGGCTCGCCCCTCCCGATCGAGAGTGCACTTCTCCCGATCGAGAGTGCACTTGTCCTGATCGAGAGTGCACTTGTCCTGATCGAGAGTGCACTTGTCCTGATCGAGAGTGCTCTTCTCCCGATCGAGAGTGCTCTTCTCCCGATCGAGAGTGCACTTGTCCTGATCGACAGTGCACCTGCGCACAACCCGACCGCTGGCGCTCGAAGGCCCTGGCTCGTGTCGTCGCCTGGGTGCCACAGCGAGCCGCGACGACGATCGTCGCCCGGACCGTTCGCGACGAGGTTCTCACGACGCCTCGCGCTATCGGCCTCGATCCGGCCGCGTCGGCCAGTCGTGCCGATGTCCTGCTGGCCACCCTCGGGCTGGCACACCTGGCCGACGTCGATCCCCGCAACATCTCCGGCGGCGAGCAGCGCCGCCTCGCCGTCGCCGCCGCGATCGCACACGGCCCCGCTCTCGTCCTCGCCGACGAGCCGACCGTCGGACAGGACCGCCTGACGTGGTCGGCCGTCATGGGCGTCCTGGCGACCGCCGAACGGGAGGGCTCGGGGGTCCTGGTCACCACCCACGATGCCGGAGTCATCGACCGGGCCCGCCGCGTCGTCCGGCTCGAGCCGCCCGCATCCCCTTCCCCACCAGGGGGCGAGGGCGGCTCGGCGCACCGGCACGCGCGGGAGACAACGCACGCGCGGGAGACAACGCACGCGCAGGAGACAACGCACGCGCAGGAGACGACGCACGAGCAGGAGGAAGCCCAGCGGCATACCCTCATCTCGCGCGTCGGCCCGTTGGGACTGCTGCTCGCCGCGCTGTCCGTCCTCGTGCTGCCCGCGCTCCTCGAGAACTGGCGACAAGGGCTTGCCGTTCTCGCCGCCGAGGTGCTCCTCGGGCTGGTCGGCCTGATCGCCCCCGGGCGAGGTCGCGCCCCGACCGGCCGGATCGCCGGCGTGCTGCGTCGCCTGGCACCCGCGCTGCTCGCCGTGGTCGGGGTCGGGTGGTCGGCGTGGCTGCTCGGAGGACGCGACGTCGAGGTCGCGGCCGGGGCGGCGCTGCGAGTCACCTGCCTCGTCGTGCCGTCGGCGTTCGTCGTCGGCTACCTCGACCCGGAACGGCTGGGCGACCATCTCGCGCAGCGGCTGCATCTGCCGGCTCGTGTCGTCGTCGCGGCGACGGCGGCGCTGCAACGAGTCCAGTCCTTCGACGTGTTGTGGGCCGAGCTCCTGACGACCCGGCGGGTGCGGGGCATCCGGGCCGACCACGGTCCGGTCGCGAAGCTGCGCGAGCTCGGCGCCGTCACCGTCGGGCTGCTCGTCGGGGCGCTCGGGCAGGCCGCCGTCCTCGCGCTCGCCATGGACGCGCGGGGCTTCGCGGGCGCGCACCGCCGCACGTGGGCGGGGGATGCTCCGTGGCGTCTCGCCGACTCCCTCGCGGTGCTCGCCGGGCTCGCGGTCATCGCCGTGGCCGTCGCGGCCCGTGCCGTGTGGTCCGGCTGAGCAGTGCCAAACCCGCGTGCCGGAGCCCGGACTCACGGCCCGGCATTGCACAATGGCGAGACACCCGACGCGAGGAGGCCGAGTGCGTGTGCGAGCGGCGCGACCGATGCCACCGACGCTGCGAGCGGGACATGGAGTCCTGCTCGGGCTTGCCCTCGCCGCCGGGCTCGCGGGCTGCGGACAGCCGACGAGCCCCGCCCCGAGCAATCCGACCACGGTCGAGGTCGTCATCCAGCCGACGATCGCGCCCCTCGACCCAACCGGGCCTGACACGGCGGCGCCGGACCCCTCCGCGCCGGCGGACGACAGCCTCTACGACGCGTCCGCCGCGCTGACCGGCGCGACGTGCGAGGCGCAGGGCAGTTCATGGAGCTTCTCCGGCACCGTGACGAACACGAACGACGCCCCCGAGACCTACACCGTGGGCATCACGCTGCTCAAGACCGCGGACCTCAGCGAGGTGTTCACGAAGGAGGTCACCGTCACGGTGCCGCCCGGCCAGAGCGTCCCGGTCGAGGCGAAAGCCTTCCACACCGCGCCGGCCAAGGGCCTCACCTGCCTGACCGGCGTCACCGTCAAGGAGCAGTGATGCGACTCTTCCTCGTCCGGCACGGGCAGACCCCGGCCAACGTCGCGCGGCAGCTCGACACCGCCCGCCCCGGGCTCGACCTGACCGAGGTCGGGCGCGAGCAGGCCGTCGCCCTTGCCCACCGCCTCGAGCACGAGGAGCTCGGGGCGATCTACACCTCCGACCTCGTCCGCACCCAGCAGACCGCCGCACCGCTCGCGGCCACCCTCGGCCTGGGGCTCGTCATCCGGCCCGGCCTGCGTGAGATCCAGGCGGGCGACTACGAGATGTCGACGGAGTGGGGCCCCTACGTCGAGGCGGTCGCGGCGTGGGTCGAGGATCCGACCAGGACCATTCCCGGCGGGGACTCGGGGGTCGGCTTCATGACGCGTTACACGAGGGCGATCCGCCGGATCGCCGACGACGGGCACGAGTCCGCCCTCGCGGTCAGCCACGGCGCTGCGATGCGTGTCTGGTGCTCGGTCTCGCTCGGCCTGCCGGTCGACTTCTTCGATGCGCGTCGCATGGACAACACCCTCGTCGTCACGATGGAGGGCGACCCCGACGCGGGATGGCGCCTGCTCGCCTGGGGCGACGAGCCGGTCACGCATGACGGCTGACCGACACCGTCCGGCCGTCTGGCGCTGGACCGGCGTCGCGGCGTCTGTCGGCTTGGCCGCCGCGTCGTGGGGTGCCGGCTCGCGGCCCACACGCCACACCGCGATCCTGTGGCCGGGCCTCGAGTGGTGGTCACCGTCGGGCGGGTCGCCGCTCGCCGCCCTCGTCACCGTCGTCGCCATGGCGGTGCTGCTCCTGGCGTGGTGGCGACTGCGCGGCGCGGACGTGTCCCTGCGCTGGTGGTGGGCCACGGCGGGGGCGTGGTTCCTGCCGCTCGTGGCGTCCGTGCCGCTCTACAGCCGTGACCTCTACTCGTATGCCGCTCAAGGCGCGCTTTGGCACGAGGGGCTCTCGCCCTACGACCACACGGTCCGGGAGCTCGACTTGCCGTGGCGGGTCTCGACCGCGCCGACCTGGCTCGACTCGACGGCGCCATACGGGCCGGTGTTCCTGTTGGTGGCGCGTGGTGTAGCGGCGGTGTCCGGCGGGCACCTGTGGCTTGCGCTGCTGCTCCTGCGGCTCGTCGCCGTGCTCGGGGTCGTCGTCATCGCCTGGGCCGTCGCCGACCTCGCCGGCCGGCTCGGGGTCGTCTCGGCGGAGCACGCGACGTGGCTCGGCGTCGCGACTCCCTTGGTGGGCGCGCACTTCGTCAGCGGCGGACACAACGACGCGCTGATGGTCGCCGGGATGCTCGGTGCGCTGGTGCTGGCGGTGCGACGGCGGCTCGTCTGGGCGGGCGTGCTGGTCGGGCTCGCGGCGATGGTCAAGCTGACCGCGATCGTCGCGCTGCCCTTCGTCGTGCTGCTCGCGCACCTGCCCGCCACGTCATCGACCCGGTTCGAGGTGTTCCGCTGGCGGAACCGGGTCGTGGAGTACCTCGAGCCGGCGGTGGTGGGGGTGGTCGCCACGGGTGTGACGGTCGTCGCGGTCACGCTCGGTACCGGCCTCGGCTGGTCGTGGCTGAACCCGGTCGCGACCTCGGGCAAGAACGAGCAGTGGACCTCGCTGCCGACCGGGCTCGGCATGGCGATCGGAGCCGTCGGTCATGTCCTGGGCCACGAGGACTGGCGCGACACCGGGATCGCCGTCATGCGCGCGGTCGGCCTCGTGGTGATGCTGGTGCTGCTCGTCGTGATCTGGCTCCGCGCGCTGCGGTTCGCGACCGACCGGGCCCTCGTCGTGCGTGCCCTCGGCTGGGCCCTGCTCACCGTCGTCGTGCTCGCGCCCGCGTTCCTCGGCTGGTACTTCCTCTGGGTGCTCCCGGTCCTGGCCGTGTCGGTGGCTCCGCAGCACGGCAACGGCGCGCGGTGGCGCACCCACACCTGGCTCGCCGTCGCCGCGACGGTGCTGTGCCTCGCCCAGCTGCCCGACGGCTACAGCCTCGGACTGACGACGACCGCGATCGGCGTCCCGGTCGACATCGTGGCCACGGTCCTGCTCGTCCGCGCCGGCTGGCGCTGGGCCCACCGATCCCGATCGACAGTGCACTACTCCTGATCGACAGTGCACTACTCCTGATCGACAGTGCACTACTCCCGTTCGAGAGTGCACTACTCCCGTTCGAGAGTGCACTACTCCCGTTCGAGAGTGCAGCAATCTCGTTCGAGAGTGCAGCAATCTCGTTCGAGAGTGCAGCGTCGCGATCTAGCCAAGGCGACGCGCACCGATCACCTGCCTCCTCTCGCCCTGGCGGAGCCGGTGAGGTCGTCGTTGGGCGTGGCACTGGTGACGACCCCCGGCATCGGGACCATCGCAGCCGGTGCCACGTTGGTCCGGGACCCCCACAGATAGAACATGACCGAGGGAACGACGAGCCCGACGATCCATGAGATGTCGGCTCCGCCGAGCATCTCGGTGAGCGGACCGGTGTAGAGGGACTGTGCCAGGAACGGTATCTGGACGATGACGCCGACGAAGTAGGTCGTGAGCGCGGCCGCGTTCCAGCGGCCGTAACGTCCGTCCGGCTCGTAGAGCGCCGGCCGGTCGACCTTCTCCCTCGAGACGAGGTAGTAGTCGGTCAGGTTGATCGCGCTCCACGGGGTGAAGACCATCAGCAGCAGGAGCACGAAGTTCTTGAAGTTGTCCAGGAAGTCTGCGCTGCCCCACAGCGCGATGAACATCGAGAGCACCAGCATGGTCAGGATGAACGCGATGCGGGTGGTGCCGCTCACTCGCTGCCTTCCGCTGACGGCGGTCGTGATCGTGGTGGCGCACATGAAGCTGCCGTAGGCGTTCAGGCACGTCACGGTGAGCTTGCCGATGACGATCACCAGGTAGATCAGCGCAGCGACCACGGCGGGGCCGGCGAGGCCACCGAGCCAGCCGACCTGGCTCTTGAGGAAGGCATCACCGGCCACCGCGGCGACCGCGACGCCGAAGGTCATCGAGACCTGAGAGCCCACCACACTGCCCGCCCAGGTGGCCCAGAACACCGCCTTCTCCGGTGTCTCCTCGGGCAGGTAACGGGAGTAGTCCGCGACGTAGGGACCGTAGGTCAGCTGCCATCCGGCGCCCAGCGCGATGGAGAGCAGGAAGGTCACGAACTCGAACGACGGGTTTGCGAAGGCGGCCGGCACGTCGTGCGTGGTGAACAGCCGAATCGCGAGGTAGCCGAAGCCGACGATGCCCAGGATCGAGGCGACCCTGCCGACCTTGTGGATGAGGTTGTAGCCCACGATGGCGATGACCGCTACCACCGCGATGAAGATGACGATGCCGATCGCGGGTGCGTCGACGTGCAGGAACGCGTTGATGGCCTGTCCCGCCAGGACGGTACCGGTGGCGGTGAAGCCGAGGTACATCAGGATGACGAAGAGCAGCGGTATCACCGCCCCGTACACGCCGAACTGGGCGCGGCTCGAGATCATCTGCGGCAGGCCGAGCCGTGGCCCTTGGGCCGAGTGCAGCGCCATGACCACGCCACCAGCACAGTTGCCGATCAGCAGCCCGATGATCGCCCAGATCGCGTCGGCGCCGAAGACCACAGCCAGGGAGCCGTCGACGATGGCGGTGATCTGCAGGTTGGCTCCGAGCCACAGGGTGAACTGGTTCATCGGCGAACCGTGGCGTTCGGTCCCCGGTATCACGTCGATCGAACGCGATTCGATCACGGTGCCGGCCATATTGTCCTCCGATGCCTGGGTGGATTCTCGACTCCCCATTGAAGCGGGAGCCGGTGCACCTGAACAGCCCCGACGCGCCCCGAGGCGGGGGTATTTTGGCCGATGATGTCGCTCGGTTCGATCCGGACAGGTGCACTCTCGATCCGGACAGGTGCACTCTCGATCCGGACAGGTGCACTCTCGATCCGGACAAGGGCACTCTCGATCCGGACAAGGGCACTCTCGAAGCGGATAAGGGCACTCTCGATCAGCACACGTGCACTGTCGATCGGTGGGGAGGTGGGACAGTTGACGCCATGCACCCGGTGACCCAGTCGCACAAGCTCCAGAACGTCTGCTACGAGATCCGTGGCCCGGTCCTGGCCGAGGCGAAACGGCTCGAGGACGAGGGACACCGGATCATCAAGCTCAACATCGGCAACCCGGCGCCGTTCGGCTTCGAGGCGCCGAGCGACATCCTCGTCGACGTCATCCAGGCGCTGCCGACCGCGCAGGGCTACAGCGACAGCAAGGGCATCGTCCCCGCGCGGCGGGCGATCGCCCAGCACTACGAGCTGCGCGACTTCCCACGCATCGACATCGAGGACATCTACCTCGGCAACGGTGTCTCCGAGCTGATCGTCATGGCGATGCAGGGGCTGCTCGACACCGGCGACGAGGTGCTCATCCCGGCTCCCGACTACCCGCTCTGGACCGCCGCGACCTCCCTGGCCGGCGGCACGCCCGTGCACTACATCTGCGACGAGCAGGCCGACTGGGCTCCCGACCTCGACGACCTCGCGAGCAAGATCACCGACCGGACGAGGGCGATCGTCGTCATCAACCCCAACAACCCGACCGGTGCCGTCTACCCTCGTGAGGTCCTCGAGGCCATCGCCGACCTGGCCCGCAGGCACGACCTGATCGTCATGTCCGACGAGATCTACGACAAGATCGTCTACGACGACGCGAAGCACCACTCCGTCGCTGCGCTGGCACCCGACCTGTTCTGCCTCACCTTCAACGGACTGTCGAAGGCCTACCGGGTTGCCGGCTTCCGTTCCGGCTGGCTCGCCCTCTCCGGCCCGAAGGAGCATGCGCGCAACTACATCGAGGGCCTTGACGTCCTGGCCAACATGCGCCTGTGCGCCAACGTCCCGGCCCAGCACGCGATCCAGGTCGCGCTCGGTGGCCGGCAGTCGATCAACGACCTCATCCTGCCCGGTGGACGCCTGCTCGAGCAGCGCAACAAGGCCGTCGAGCTGCTGAACCAGATCCACGGTGTCTCGTGTGCGATCCCCAAGGGCGCCCTCTACGTCTTCCCCCGGCTCGACCCGAAGGTCTACCCCCTCGTCAGCGACGAGCAGTTCGCGTACGACCTGCTGCGCGAGCAGAAGCTGCTCGTCGTGCACGGCACGGGCTTCAACTGGCCGACGCACGACCACTTCCGCATCGTCTTCCTCCCGCTGGTCGACGAGCTGGAGGACGCCGTCGGGCGTCTCGAGAAGTTCCTCGCCACCTACAGTCAGTGACGCTCGTGCGGGGCCGTATGCCGCTCGCCGCGCACCGCGGCATCGTTGCGCCAGGCGCGGGGCGAGGTGCACCATGGCAGCGTGTGTGACAACGGGTCCTGCCCCGCCAACCGGGCCGACCCCGATGACCTACGAGGCGCCGCCGGTGACCTGACCCTGCTCGACGACACGCTGGCCCGGGTCGCCGACCGTCCCCTCGAGTGGGACCAGTCGGTTGCGCCCGGCCTCGAGCGTCAGGCGCTCGGTGGGACGACCCGGTCGTTCCTCGGGCACGTCCTGTTCCTCGGCGAGATCGAGGTGCCCAGCCGGACCCGGTCCAGCGGGTCGGTGTGGCTCGACTCGGCCGATGCCCTCGCCGCGGTCTGTATCGCGTGCGGGGTGTGCGAGCACGACCTCGAGGTGCTCGTCCACCCCCAGGCCCGGGTCGAGGACCTCGCCAGAGCCGTCGACTGGATCCGGGTGGGGCTGCCCACCGAGCCGCTCATCGACGAGATCGAGGACCGTGATCCAGGCTCCCGGGTCGATCCCCCCGCCCGGCCCGATCTCGCCCGGTTGCTCTCGTCCGGCTTGGCGGGGCCGGACCTCGGCGCCGATCCGGGCGGTCATCTGGCCGACCAGCCCGGTCTAATCGAGGCGACCGCGTGGTTCGACCGGCCCGGCACACCCGACATCCCCCTGCTCGAGCAGGCGCTCGCCTTCGTCGCCGACCACCCCCTGCAGTGGGACCAGCGGACCTGGCAGTCGGACGGACTGTTCGGTCCCGTGCGCTGTGTCGCGGGACACGCCCTCGTCATGTGCGGCTACACCGTCGACCCGCTCGATCCGGACCGCGCGACCTCACCGGACGGGATCGCCGACACCGCGTGGCGCCACGCCACGACCCGACTCGGGCTCTGCGACGACGATGCGGGCGAGCTGTTCGCACTCGGCGACCTCGAGAGCCTGAGCGAGCTCGTCCGCGACATCGAGGTCGAGTCGGCGGACCCGTTGCACCGCAGCCTCACCGGGTCCGGGCCCACCACTTGACGAGCAGCCCGAGCACGACACCCCAGATGACGGTCAGGCCCACGCCCAGTGCCAGGGCCAGCAGCGCGAGACGCCGCCCCGCGCGCTCCCGACGGGCGAGCGAGAGCAGGCTGAGCGACATACCGAGGAGCTGTGGCAGGAAGCACCACCCGAGGACGAGGGCCGAGACCGAGGCCACCACGGCCCCACGCGCGAGGGGCGCCTCCCGCGCGAGCCGCACGTCTCGGGGATGATGGGACTCGGTCACCCGATCAGCCTAGAGACAGCCCGGAGAGAGGCACGATGCGCCGCGTCCTCGTCCTGATCGCCCTGGTCGCGCTGACGGCCTGCAGCAGCGAGCCGACAGCGAGGGACCTGCCGCCCGACGTCATGTCCGCCCGCCCGAGCATCACGGCCGAGGAGGCGAAGTTCGTCCTGGCCGTGCAGGACCTCGGCGTGACGGTCACCGGCCAGAGCGTCGGCGACGACATCGAGATCGGGACGACGACCTGCTGGGCCCTCAAGACGGGCGGCCTCACGCTCGACGAGATCGCGCGTGACTCGCAGGGTGCCCCACTGCCGAACAGCGGCGACGGCCTGCGCACCAAGAAGCTCATGTATGCCGCCGTGCAGGCGCTCTGCCCCACCTACGACTCCCAGCTCCACCAGCTGAAGCTGCCCTCGTAGCAAGGGGACCGGCCGCATCGGAAGAAACGGCCCGAACGCGCGGTTGACCTGGGCGTGAACCGCGCCGACCTCGACATCCTCGACCTGGTCCCGATCAACGAGGGCTCGACGCCCGCCGAGGCGATCGCACGCACGGTCGATCTCGCCCAGCACGCCGAGGAGTGGGGGTACCGGCGGTACTGGATGGCCGAGCATCACAACATGCCGGGCGTGGCCTCGTCGTCGACGGCGGTCCTGATCGGGCACGTCGCCGACCGGACGAGCTCGATCCGCGTCGGCGCCGGCGGGGTCATGCTGCCCAACCACGCGCCCTACATCGTCGCGGAGCAGTTCGGCACGCTCGCGACGATCCACGAGGACCGGATCGACCTCGGGCTCGGACGGGCGCCGGGCACCGACCCGCAGACCACGCGGGCGCTGCGGCGTGACACCCAGGCCGCCCTGAACTTCGGCGTCGAGGTGCAGGAGCTGAGGGGCTACCTTGGCGAGCCCGACCCGTCGGCGACGGTCCGGGCGGTGCCCGGGGAGGGCACCCACGTGCCGCTGTGGATCCTCGGGTCGAGCCACGGCGGGGCCCAGGTCGCGGCAGCGCTCGGGCTGCCGTACTCGTTCGCGTCGCACTTCGCGCCGCGGATGCTCCTGAGCGCGCTCGAGGTCTACCGCACGCAGTTCCAGCCGTCGCCGGAGCAGGGCGGACTGCCGGCGCCGCGGACGATGGCGGGCGCCAACATCATGGTCGCCGACACCGAGTCGGAGGCCCGCCGGCTCTTCACCTCGGTGCTGGCCCGGTTCCACGGCATCGTGACCGGCCGCCGTGGCGGCGTACCGGGGCCCGCCGACAGCATGGAGTCGCTCCTGGCGACGTGGAGTCCGGCCGAGCAGGCGGCGGTCCTCGACATGGTCCGGGTCTCGTTCGTCGGCACGCCCGGCCAGGTGCGCGACGCACTGCAGGAGTTCACCGACGCGACGGGGGTCGAGGAGGTCATCCTCACGTGCGGAGCCCACGACCACGAGGCTCGCCTTCGCTCCTACGAGCTGCTCGCCGAGGCGTGGCGCTAGGACGTGGTGGCCCGCATCTGGGAGGCTGTGCCCATGACTGACCAGGATCTGCGCCGCGTCACCCTGACCCGCGACAGCGTCGGGCGCTACACCGTGCGCAACGACCGGGGCGGCTCGATCACGACAAGCAGCGGCACCGACGAGCTCTCACCCGTCGAGCTGCTCCTCGCCGGGATCGCCGGATGCACCGCCATCGACGTCGACGCCGTGACGACCCGACGTGCCGAGCCGGAGAGCTTCGAGATCGAGGTGACCGCCGACAAGGTCAAGGACGAGCAGGGCAACCACCTCAAGGACATCGAGATCACCTTCCGGGTCCGGTTCCCCGAGGGCAAGGGCGGCGACGCAGCGCGCGCGATCCTGCCGACGATGGTCCGGCGCTCGCACGAGGAGTTCTGCACGGTCAGCCGCACCGTCAGTCTCGGTGCGTCGGTCAGCGCGACGGTCGAGTGACCACTCGTGGCGCGGGCTGTGGCTGACTGGGGCCGCATGATCCGAGCGTATGCCGCTGGGCTCAGCGTGCGGGCGCGTCGAGGTAGCTGATCGGGTCCCCCCAGCCGAGCCGGCTCACCCCGTGCTTGTCGAGGGCGAGCACCGCCAGCGTGCGGCGATGCGCGGCGAAGGTCAGCACGTGCGCGACCATCGCGCCGTAGGTGCACGTGAAGGGTGGGTCACACGTCGCGTCGACGAAGACGTCGTCGAGCTCGCCGTTCTCGATCGCCCGCCGGACGTTCTCGAGGAACGCGGGGGCGGCCGCGTCGAGGCGGCGCTGCGCCGACAGCAGCGACTCGCCGTGCTCGACCGCGAAGTCGTACTCCTCGCTGGCCATCGAGGCGTTCCACATCTGCATCTGCCCGACGAGGCGGCTGATGATCCGTCGCAGGGTGGACGGGTCGGGGTCGTCCTCGACGCTGAGGACGATGGGCTCGTCGAGCTGGGCGTCGGTCAGCTCCCGGGCGCACTCGATCAGCTGACGGGTCAGCCAGATGTGGTGTTCGACCATGCGCTGGATGAGGTCCATGGCGGTGACTTTCTGCTGGGCCGGCAGGCGGATGCCGCCGGGTGGGTGGAAGTGGACGTCGCTGACCGACTCGATCCGGATCCGCGCCGGCTGGGCGCGCCAGTCGCGAGGCGTCGTCCCGTAGGCCCTGCGGAAGGCCCGGGTGAACGCCTCGTGCGAGCCGTAGCCCGCCTCGACGCCGACGTCGAGGATCGAGCGACGGCTCGTCGCGAGCCGGAAGGCCGACCGTTCGAGCATGACGCGGCGCCGCAGTGCGGTGGGCGCCTCTCCGGCGGCTGCGCTGATGACCCGGTCGAGGTGGAACCGCGACAGGTGGAGCCGCCCCGCGATCTCCGCGCCGGTCAGGCCGGGCTCGTCGAGCGTGTCGACGAGCACGTCGAGCCAGGCGGTGAAAGTGTCGGTTGCGATGCTCACACGATCATCGTCCGTGCCGCCGAGGGGCGTGCACTTGATCGTCCTTGCTGACCTGGCCCTGCGCCGGTCACTCCTCGGCGGCGCGCCACCACCGGAGCGCACCGATGAAGGCGCACAGGACGCCGAGCCCGCCGATGACGAGGCCCACGAGCAGCCAGATGGCGAGCTGGCGTCCGGTCGGGTCGTTGCCGGCCCCGGAGATGCTCCCCCCGAGAAAGCCGATGAGCGGAGCCAGGACCGCGACGAAGCCGCCGAGCACCGTCAACCAGAAGCCGGGTCGGAGCGGCTGCGGTGGGTCATCGAAAGGGTCATGTCGTGGTCGGTCTGCGCCGTGAGAACGGTCGTCCACGGCGATCTCGCCGTCACCGACCCGGGTGCGGTTGTCAGTGTCGCCCATGGTCACTCCTGTCGCCCATGGTCACACTCTGCCGGGCGGAGCCCGGTCTGGCCAGCAGAACCGCGGCTCAGGCGCCGGGCAGTGGCCGGATCGTGAGGATCTGCTCGACGGTGCCCACCGGGCCCTGCACGTCGTGCAGGACGCTCGAGGTCAGACCGATCCCGTTGTCGCCGAAGCTCACTCGGGTGTCGAGGCCGACCCAGCCGGGCACCGGCTCGCGCAGGAGATGGATCGTGAGATCGACGTTCGGGAACGCCCACTGGCCCGGGGACACCCGGACGGCGACGCCGTTGGCTGTGTCGGCGTAGGCGAGGAACGCGGCGGTCGGGGCTACCTGCTCGCCGGCGACCAGGGTGTTCGGTGAGCGGAGCCAGACCCGCGAACGGCCCGGTCGTCGCGCGGGGTCCGAGCGCAGGTCGAGACTGCGGATGTAGCCACCGGGCCAGACCTTCATGCCGGTCCACGCCGGGAACTCGTCGGGCCCGGGCATCGGCTTGAGCTCGAGGTCCGCGACCGAGGAGGTGTCACCGGTCGCCAGCCGCCAGGCTCGTGCCCGGACGACCGGCCGGTCCTCGACGGACATGGTCGCCTCGACGAGCTCGATGGTGCGTCCGGGGCGGAGGGTGCGCACCTCGATGGTGCTGGGCCGGGCCGGCATGACCCCGAGGATGTCGTAGCTGACCCGTGCGAGCTGCATCCCGTGGCGCGGCTCGTGGCGCTCGATCGCGTGGGCGATCAGGCCCCCGACCGGGGCCATGTGCTGCTCGTCGTCGCGCCACGCACCCTGGACGTGGATCGTCGGGGCGTATCGGCCTTCTCCGAGCGGGAGGTAGCTGGCCGGCACGTCGGTGACGAGCTCGAAGTCATCTCGCAGCTGCTCGGAACGGGTCGTCACACGGTCACCCTAGCGGCCGGGGAGCGGGACCTCGACGACGCCCAGACCGAGGTCGACCATCTGGACCAGACGGGGTGCGATCCGCTCGATCGCCCCGGCCGACATACCCCGGAGCGGGCCTTCGAGGGCGAGCATCGCGAGTCCGTGGACCGTCGACCACGCCAGCAGCTCGGCTCCCGGCCGCTGCTCGGCCGACAGGGCGCCCACCTCCACCATGGCGTCGAGCTGGTCCGAGAGGAGCTGGAACGGGGTCCGGCCGCCCTGCCCGGCAGCCTCCGGTGAGCTCGAGCGGCGCAGATCGGCCGGCACCCCGAAGGCGGTGCGGAACAGGCCCGGCTCGGTCAGGGCGAACCGCAGGTACCCCAGGCCGACCGCCCGGAAGCGCTGCCGCGCGACGGACTTCCGGTCGTCGCTGTCCGGGACGGCCGCGATCGCCTCGGCGATGACGTCCGCGGCGCACGCCTGGGCCCGGCTGGCCACGGACGCGAGCAGTGCGTCACGGTCGGCGAAGTGCCGGTAGGCGGCGTTCGCGGAGACCCCGACCCGGCGGGTCGCCTCGCGCAGGACCACCGCGTCGGGTCCACCCTGCCGGGCCAGCTCCAGGCTCGCGTCGAGCAGTGCTCGGCGCAGGTCCCCGTGGTGGTATGTCGCTCTCCGCGGCCCGCGTCGCAGCCCCGGCGTGGGATCGGATGCGGTCGCGGAGGTCACGTCCTCATCATGCCCTCGCGGTGTGCTCCTGCGCTCGGGTGCGACACTGTTCGGGACGCCGTCCCCGCGCAGACGCAGTCGGTGGACGGGTACTCCGGTGACAAGAACCCTGGCCATCCGTGAAGGAACACAGTTGGACGTCCTCACCTACCTTCTCGCCACCGTCTTCAACGTCGCGCTCGTGAGCTTCATCGTGCGCAGGCTGCTCGGAGTCCCCGTGGGCTGGCCGCGCACGATCATGTTGAGCCTCATCTTCCAGGCCGGCGCCTCCGGCCTGCTCGCCTGGGTGGGCCGCACCTTGGGGCTCGACCTGAGGATCGGTTCACCCCAGCTGCGGCAGGCGGTCGCCGTCCTGCTGCTCGTGACCGCCTGGCTCGTCGCGGTGCAGGTCGCGCTCCTCACCGCGCGACCGCGCAGCGCGACTAGCACCGACCAGCACACGCTCCGCAGGCACAAGCTGCCCCCGATCGAGCCTGCTCGTGCCGGTCGATGGGTCAGGCAAGCCCGGCCGAGGTGAAGGCGCCCTCGGTCAGCACCGGCACGGTCGTGCTCGAGTCGAGCTCGGCCGCGACGGCGACATCCTCGGCGTAGCCCTGCTCGATGAGCTCCCGTCCGCTCGAACACATCGCGAGGGCCTCGTCGACCCGGTCTCTGACCGATGTGAAGCCGGCCAGCGCCAGCCCGACCTCCGGGCTGAGCAGGAGCGGGCCGGCTTGGTGCCCGAGCGAGTCGAGCAGAGCCGCCGCGACGCCGCCGGCGCCCCAGGCGTCCTCGACTGCGGGTCGCAGCGAGCCGTCCGGCCAGCGCTCCCCCGCGGGAACGAGGACGAGAGCTGGCGGCGCTGCACTCGCGCGGAACCGGTGCGCCACCCACCGGCCGACCGCGGTCGCGTTGCGCAGTGACGCCGCCACGACCGTGGCTCCGGCGTCGGCGAGGGCAAGAGCGGTCGTGGCGCCGTTCGGCGACGGCAGCACGAGCGAGCCGACCGCGCCCGCCTCGCGGATCGAGCGCGGCGAGAGCGAGATCCCGCCGGCTCGCGGAGCGATGCTGCGAGGGACGGCCAGCGCCGCACCCCGTGAGGAGGCGAAGGCCGCCGCGCTCTGGTCGCCCCAGCGGTACGGCAGGACCGTCGTCCCCACGTCGGCGGCCACGGACACACACGTCGTGAAGCTCAGCACGTCGACGACGACGGCGATGACAGCGGAGGTGCGCGCAGCGGCATACCCGACGAGGAAGCCCGCCCCGACCGGTCCCCACTCCAGGCGCACGGGGTGGTTGTCCTGGCTGTGCCAGGGGCCGTCCGGCCCGGGCCGCTCGGTCATCGCGCGTCGAGCTCACGCACGAGGCGGGCGGGGGCGGTGTTGCGGTAGGACATGTCGACGAGCTCGGCGACCTCACCCCAGTCGACCTCCTCGAGGCCGTAGCCGTGGAACGTCAGGCCGAGCCACCCCGACGGTCCGACATACGCGGGCACGAAGAACCGCTCGTCCTGGGCCAGCGCCGCACGCTCCGCGGCATCGGGCAGGAAGAGCAACGCGCGCCTCGCGACCGGCGCGAAGTGGTCTCCCTTGAGGGAGCCGCCGAAGACGGCGAAGACCTTGGTGGTGAAGAAGTTCGGGCGGCCGTGCGCCACCTTCTCGGCAGCCCCTGGGAGGGCGAGGCAGACCGACCGGACGCGGCTCAGGTGGCCGTCGGACGCGTCGAACATCTGCGGGTGGGCCATCGAACCACGGTAGGGGTCAGCAGGTGTCGCCGCACCCTCCGGCGCCGCACCCACACGACCCGCCGCAGCACCCGCCACCGGCCATCGCCGGCTCGGGCTCCTCGTGGCGCCGGTCCCACGCCTGTTGCAGCGCCTGCGCGAAGACCGGGACCGGCTGGGCCCCGGACACCCCGTACTTGCGGTCTAGGACGAAGAACGGCACCCCGGTGACGCCGATCATCGACGCTGTCGCCTCGTCGCTGCGCACGTGGTTGCCGTAGTCGTCCGAGTCGAGCATGGTGGCGACCCGGCCGGCGTCGAGGCCGACCTCGGCCGCGAGCCGCACGAGCGTCGCCCGGTCTCCGATCGGCTCCCCTTCGGTGAAGTAGGCCCGCATGAGGCGTTCGAGCATCAGCTGCTCGAGGCCGAGGTCGGCGGCGAGGTGGACCAGCCGGTGGGCGTCGAACGTGTTGCCTCGGCGGGCTCGGCGCCACTGGAAGTCGAGACCCAGCTCCTGAGCCTGCTCCGCGATCGCCTCGTGCTGGGCGACGGCCTCATCGTCGGTGATGCCGTACTTGACGGCGAGTCCCTCGGACAGGGTGCCCTCGGCGATCGGCTCGGCGGACCGGTCGAGCTCGAAGCTGTGCCAGGTCACGTCGATCTCGGCTGCGTGCGGGAACTGGGCGAGGGCCGCCTCGAAGCGAGCCTTGCCGAGGTGGCAGTAGGGACACACGATGTCGGCCCAGATGTCGATCTTCACGGCCCCACTGTAGGTCGGCGTCACCTGAGCGAGTGAATCCTGTCCAGTACCGCGACGGCGCAGTCGCCGGGCCGCGTCCCCGGCAGCCAGTGCCCGGCGTCGACCTCGACGAAGGCGTACGGTCCTGTCACGTGCTCGGCGGTCGACTCCGCGGCGGTGCGCCCGAGGGTGACATCGCGCGAGCCCCACAGGAGCAGCCGTGCAGGAGGATCGTCGGCACGCCATCGGCCGGGCCCGAGTCGGTCACGTCGAAAACGAGCCCGTCGTGCTTGAGCGCCGTGACCCGCGAGGTCGCCATCGACCCCTCATGGACCGGCCTGCCGGTGACGTAGGGTCGGGAAGATGCCCGTGCGGATCGTCCTCGACCACGTGCGGCGCACGGTGCTGGGGCTCTCGGTGCCCGGGCTCTATCTCGGTGCGGTCTTCTTCCTCGTCTCGTGGTCTCCCAGCCTGTTGCCGCGCACGTGGTACTACCAGGGCCTCATCAGCGGGATCTGCGCCGGCGCGGGCTACGCGATCGGTGTAGTCGGTGGCTGGCTCGTCGTGCGGTTGGCCCGCCTCATCCGGCTCGAGATCCGGGTGTCCCGCGCGGCCGGGTGGTGGTTCCGGACCGGGTGGCACGCCCTCGCGGCAGCCGCGGTGGTGTGGGTGACCGTGGGCAACGTCCGCTCCCAAGGGCGGACCGCGGCATACGTGCACCTGAGTCCGCCCGGACCACGCGACTGGTTGAGGTCGGTCGTGCTCGCCCTGCTCATCCTCGCGGTGTTCATCCTGCTCGCCCGGGGACTGAGGCGGCTGACCCACCGCCTCGCGCAGGCCGTCGGGCAGGTGCTGCCGACGACGATGGCGTCGGTCTGCGCCGTGGTGGTCGTGGTGACTGTGGCCGCGTGGGTCGGGGACAGCGTCCTGTTCCACCGGGCGATGCAGCGCTTCGCGACGGTCGCGGCCCAGGTCAACGAGCGGCCCCCGCCGGGAGTGGTGCCGCCGGCGTCGCCACTCAAGTCCGGCAGCCCCCAGTCCCTCGAGGCGTACTCGACGCTCGGCTATGAGGGCCAGGTCTTCGTCACGAGTGCGCCGACCCCCGAGCAGATCCGGGCGGCGACCGGGGAGCCGGCGCTCGAGCCGATCCGGGTCTACGCCGGGCGGCACACGAACGAGGCGCTCCAGCAGGTCGCCGACCGGGTGGTCGCCGAACTCGGCCGCACCGACGCGTTCGACCGGTCTGTCCTCGCGGTCTTCACCTCGACCGGTACCGGCTGGGTCGATGACTGGTCGGTCCAGTCGATCGAGTACCTCACCGGCGGCGACTGCGCGGTGGCCTCGATGCAGTACTCCTACCTGCCCAGCGCGATGTCGATCATGACCGACCGGGACACCCCGAGTGACGCGGGTCGGATCCTGTTCGACAAGGTCTACGCGGCCCTGCAGAACCTGCCCGAGGGCCGGAGGCCGAAGCTCGTCGTCGGCGGTGAGTCGCTCGGCTCGTACGGCGGGCAAGCCGCCTTCACCGACGTGTCCGACATGATGCAGCGCGCGGCCGGTGGAGTCTGGGTCGGCACTCCGCGGTTCACCGACATCGCCGCTCGCCTGACGGCACGGCGCACCGAGGGCTCGCCCGAGATCGTGCCGGTCGTCGACGACGGGCGGCACGTCCGCTTCGTGGCGGGGCCGGAGAACCTGACCCACGACTACTACGGGCGCCCGTACGGCTCTTGGCAGTTCCCGCGTTTCGTCTACGCGCAGCATCCGTCGGACCCGATCGTGTGGTGGGACCCGGCGCTGCTCGCCACCGAGCCGGACTGGTTGCTCGAGCCGCGCGGTCGTGACGTCAATCCTGACGTCACGTGGATCCCGTTCGTGACGTTCTGGCAGCTCACGACGGACATGGCCGTGGGCCACGACCCGCCCGACGGATACGGCCACCGGTATGGCGCCGAGCTCGTCCCGGCGTGGGGTGCGGTTCTGGGGGGTGACCCGACCCGTGACTACAGCCGGATCATCGCCGGCGTGACGAGCACCGTGCACCGCATCGCATGACGCCGGGTCTCACGCCGCATTCGCGGTGCTGCGCT
The DNA here is from genome assembly GCF_030452765.1 of Intrasporangium sp. Taxonomy (GTDB): domain Bacteria; phylum Actinomycetota; class Actinomycetes; order Actinomycetales; family Dermatophilaceae; genus Intrasporangium_A. Next base: position 273 of record NZ_JAKDLO010000026.1, on the reverse strand, counting down.
ACATTGACCGACGACGTCGTGGCCGAAACGGGTATGGAAACGGTCGCGGTTGTCCAGTGGTAGAAAGGCGAAGGCAACCTGTCAAATCGGCGCGATCCGCCGTACAGTCTGAAAGACGATGCCCGCCGTCGGATGTCGGCAGGCGCAGCGTGAGGTGGCGAAGCGAGTGACGACGACGGCAGATCGGACCCAGACCGAATCCCCCCGCCCCCGTCCGGCCGCGCCTCGTCCGACGCCTGGCCAGCGCATCATCCGGGTGATCACGACGACTGA
>NZ_JAKDLO010000025.1 GCF_030452765.1 Intrasporangium sp. | reverse complement strand
CGGGCCGGGGGATGTCCACCCGGTGGATCCAGGTCAGACCTCGTGGTGGAGGGTCTCCGCCGGCAGCTCACCGGGGCGCCGGCGCGCAAGCAGCTCGACGGCATACATCGCGATGAGCACGAGTGCCCCACCGACGAGCATGCGTCCGGTGAGCGCCTCACCCCCGAGCCACACGGCGAAGGACGCGGCGAAGACCGGCTCCATCGTCAGGATGATCGCCACCCGTGTCGCCGGCAGCCGGGCCTGCGCCCAGGTCTGGGCCCAGAGCGCCCCGATGCTGGCGAAGACGATCATGTAGAGCACCGAGGCCCACTGGCCGAGGCCGGACGGCATCGAGATGCCGTCCGGGAGCGCGCCGAGGACACAGATGACGGCGATGACGACCATCTGGACGGCCGACAGGCCGGTCGCGATCTCGCTGCCGCTCCACTTGCCGAGCCCGATGATGTGCAGCGCGTAGAGCGCGGCGGCGAGCAGGGTGATCGCCTCACCGACGCCGACCGACAGGCCGTTGAGCGACAGGAGGGCCAGGCCCGAGGTGGCCAGCGCGACCGCTGCCCACGTCGAGCCGGCGACCCGTTCGCGCAGCAGGACCGCGGTGAAGACCGGCGTCAGCACGACGTAGGTCCCGGTGATGAAGCCGGAGACCGACGCCGGCGTCGAGGCGAGGCCCTGGGTCTGGAAGATCTGGGCGAGGCCGTAGACGACCCCCAGCCCCGCCCCGATGACGAGCTGGCGCCGAGTCAGGGCGCGCAGTGGCCGCCAGAAGACGATGACCATGATGACGGCCGAGATGGCGAAGCGGACCGCGAGGAAGTCGACCGGCGGCAGGTACGCGACGAGGTCGCGGATGAGGAAGAAGGTCGACCCCCACACGGCGGTGATGCCGAGCAGCAGGAGGGTCGCGACGCGTCGCTGGGTGGCCGGTCTCACGTGGGTCAGACCACCGTCAGCACGATCGTCGAGCCCTTCGGCGCGCTCTGGCCGGCCCGGACGCTCTGGTTGCGCACGAGCTCGAAGAACTCGCCGAGCGGCCGTTCGATCCTGACCTTGAGGCCGAGGTCGGTCAACGTCTTCTCCGCAGCCTTGACGCGCTTGCCGACCACGGACGGCACCTGCACCATGACCGGGCCCTTCGAGACGGTGACGGTGACCTTGTCGCCGCGGTGCAGGGTGCCTTCGGCCGGCTTCTGGGAGATGACGCTGCCCTTGGCGACCGTGCCGCTGTGCGCGTCGTCGGCGCGCTCGATCTCGAGCCCGGCCGCCGTGATCGCGGCCTGTGCGTCGGTGAGCGGCTTACCTACGACCTCGGGGACGGTGATGGGCTCGCGGCCCTTGGACACGACGAGGGAGACGGCGGCGCCGCGCCCTACGGACGTGCCCGTGGCCGGGTCCTGGCTGACGACCTCGCCCTTGGGGACCGTCTCGCTCCACTGCTCGGTGCGTGGGCCGAGAGTGAGGGTGAGCTTGTGCAACGTCCGCTCGACCTGGCCGGCCTTGACACCGGTCAGGTCCGGCACGGTGTAGCGTTCCGGGCCCTTGGAGACCACGAGGGTGACGACACTGCGTTTGCGTACCTCGGTGCCGGCGGTCGGGGTCAGCCCGATCACCTGCCCTCTGGGCACCGACTCCGAGAACGCCTCGGTCGGTGCCCCCCGCAGGTGGCGCGCGACGAGGCTGCCCTCGGCCTGCTCGAGGCGGACGCCGGCGACGTCAGGAACGAGCGTCGTGCCGCCCGGCCCCACCGTGAACCACCATCCCGCGGACCCGCCCAGCACCAGCAGGCTCAGCAGCAGCGCGACGAGGGGCCACCTGCGTCTGGTGCGGGGCCGCTGGTTCGTGGCGGGAATCGGCAGCGCGGCAGTCGGGGAGAGGACCGGGGCCGCCTCGTGGGCCGCAGGTGCCGCCGGTGGGTCCGTCGTGGTGCCCAGCGCTTGCGTCGGGCTCGTCGACCGGTGCGCGTCGGGCTCCGAGGGTGCTTCTGGAGCGGGTCCGGCGACGCCGCGGCGGTCGAGCTCATCGCTCGAGAGCAGGCCGCGCACACTGCGCAGGGCCCCCAGGAAGGTCGCGGCGTCGGGGAACCGGTCGGCCGGCTCGGTGGCGGTGGCCCGCGCGACCATCTCGTCCAGGGCGGTAGGTACGGTCGGGACGATCTCGGACGGGGGCTCGATCGTGCCGTGCACGTGGCGGTAGGCGATCTGGATGGCGGTCTCGCCGGTGACGGCCTTGCGCCCCGTCAGCATCTCGAAGAGGAGCAGCCCGGCCGCATAGAGGTCGCTGCGGGCATCGGACGTGCCGTGCTCGACCTGCTCGGGGGACAGGTATGACGCCGTGCCGAGCACGACGCCGCTCTGGCTGGTCGTGCTCTGGCTGCCGGCCGCGCGGGCCAGGCCGAAGTCGGCGACCTTGACCTCGCCGTCGGTGCGGACGAGGACGTTCTCGGGCTTGACGTCACGATGGATGATGTCGGCGTCGTGGGCTGCGCGCAGCGCCTCGAGGATCGGCTCGAGGACGGCGAGGGCTTCGCGGGCCGTGAGCGGCGCCTCCGCATGGATCACCTCGCGCAGCGTCTTGCCCGCCACGAGCTCCATGACGAGGAAGACCTCACCGCCGTCCTCGCCCTGGTCGAAGACCGCCACGACGTTGGGATGGCTCAGGCGAGCCGCGGCCCGGGCCTCGCGGCGGAACCGGTCGACGAAGAGGTGGTCGGAGGCCAGGCCCGGACGCATGATCTTCAGGGCGACCCGGCGCTCGAGGCGTGCGTCCATCGCCACGTAGACGGAGGCCATGCCCCCGTCCGCGAGGTGGCTGAGGATGCGGTAGCGGCCGTCGATGACCTGACCGACGAGCGCGTCCGTCACGCTGGACGTCACGGGGAGAGTTTACGTAACAGCGGCGGTGATCCTGACCAGGCGCGGCCGCAGCCCGCGGCCGCCTGCCCTGCCCGTGCGTCGTAGAGCGGGGTTGAGGAACAACGGAGCAGTGGTGAGCGATAGGCGCGATTTTGGCACAGCTCAGCGGCTCGCCCGTGTGGTGCTGGTCGTGGGTCTACCGTCGTGCCTCATGCCGGTGGAGTTCCTCAGCGATGAGCAGGTCGCCGCGTACGCCGAGTCTGGGGCTGGCCTGGGCGGGTCTGTGGGCGCACGCTGTTGTGATGGGTGACGTGCTTCGGATCGGTGATCTTCTACGATGGTCATGTCGTGCTCGATGTGCAGTGCCTGGACCGGATCTATCTCAATGGGTATGTGCCGCACTTGCAGGTCGGTGTGGCTGCCGACCAGGCTGGCCAGGCCCGGGCTGCTGCAGCGGCTCCATGCCGCGCCGTTCGTCGCGGACACCGAGTCCGGCGAGGAGAACCGCCGTCGTGGTGTTCGTTTCGTCCTGGACTGGCTGCAGGCGCAGCCCGGGGACACCTGGCAACAGCGGTTGCTGGCCAGCGGCGCCGGTCAGGACGGCCGCACCGACTGGAGGACCATGCCGATCCGGCGGCGCAAGGCCACCACCGGGTTCGACTGCCGGTTCGACACGGCGGTGCTCGGCACCGGCCTGCTGACGCGGATCTGTGCCGACGTGATGCGGCCCGAGCCGGCCTGGCTGCTGACCCCGGCCACCCCGAAACGCCTGGCCGCCGAGATGGCCCGGACCCGCGACCCGGCAGGGTTCGCCGAGCTGACCGCACTGTGTCAGGCCAACCCGGTCGGCGAGTCCACCACCCGGGTGGCGTTGCACCGGGTCGCGGTGATCATGGCAGTCAAGGGCGGCGGGGTCGCCGACATCACCGTCGGCGACTGCCTGCAGCTCCTCGATGTCGCCGCCGATGTGTGCACCTGACCCACTACCGGAGCCCGTACTTCTATCAGCTGCTGCACGCCCTGGGCGTGCTCGACGGCACCGCCGCGCCAACGGTGCGGGCGCAGTGCGACCAGCGGCAGCTCAGCGTGCAGCAGCTGGTCGATCGCTGCGGGATTCAAGCCCAGCCGGTGCGCGAGCTGCTGGTCGACTACCTGCGGGAACGCCAGGTCAACCTCGACCACGTCACCTTGGTGCGGCTGGCCGACACCCTCGGGCGGCTGTTCTGGCGGGACCTGGAGCTGCACCACCCCGGGATCGACTCGCTCCGACTGGCCCCGGCGATCGCGGCCGGATGGAAGACCCGCATCGGGATGAAGACGACCCGCCGCCGCCAGCCCGACGGCACCGTCACCGAGGTCCACAGCCCGCGTCGCAGAGCCACCAGTTGCCTGGCGACGGTACGCGCGTTCTACCTCGACATCGCCCAGTGGGCCACCGACGACCCGGCCAGGTGGGCGCCCTGGGCGGTCCCCAGCCCCATCCGGGCCGCAGAGATCCCGCACCGCAAGGAAGCCGATCGGCGCAAGTCCCGGATGGACCAGCGCACCCGCAACGCCTCCCGCTGTTACCGCCCTGATCGCCGCGGTCGAGGCCCGACGCGCGGTGGCCGCGCAGTCCCTGGCCGCCGCGGGGACCACCGCGCCCGGCCAGGACTGCACCGTGGCCGGGCGGACCCTGCGCCGGGTGGCCCTGCCGGTTTGCAGGCGATCTGCGATCGCCTCGGACCCGGGGCCATCGAGGTGTTCTTCCAACGATGGATGGGCCGGCTCCCCCTGCCCCTGACACCCACGGACCGGGAGGGCGGGTACTGGTGGGGGGTGTCGATGCGTCACATCGAGGTCTGCCGGACCATCGTCTTCGACGCCCCACGGCACGCCCGTGGGTTCTTCGAGGCGTTGGTGATCGACAACCTCGAGATCGGGCGGCCAGAGAACATCGAGCTCATCTTCCGCGGTCATCGGGCCGGCCGTGGTCGACCACCGGTGGTGGAGCAGACCTTCAAGACCAAGGTCGTCACCCGTGACACGGTCGGGCTCACCATCAACGCCTTCTTCAAGAACTCCCGGATCAAGCAGTACCTCAAGGACGGCCGTGCGCTGCGGGTCGAGACCGTCATCAACAAGCCCAACGATCTCCTGTGTCACCGGCGTCTGGAACATCTCGACGAGCTCCAGGCCAAGGGTCGTGCCATCAATGCCCGCCTGCTCGATACTGAACGTGTCGGGCAGGGTTGTGTCCTTGCGAGCCCAGCCTTTGAGCGGGTCGCACAGTCCACCGTCACCGACGATGGCAGGAGGTCGCCCGCACTACGGTTCGGAGATCCTCGGGTCATGGCCCTGCTCGGCGCCCTGTGCGTCGCCTTGAACTCCCTCGGCTTCACCAACCGGAGCCTGCGTGCCCAGGTGAGCCAGCTGCGCGGCGTTCCGACCGCCGAGTACACCGTCAACCAGATGAGCTACGACCTGGCCCGGCTACACCGCAAGGGCCTGATCGCGCGACGGCCGAAGAGCAACACCTACGACCTGACCGCCGACGGGCAGCGCGTGGCGATCTTCTACACCAAGGTCCACAACCGGCTCCTTGGCCCCGGGTGTGAAGCGGCATGTGTAGTGCCCGCAGACGGCGTACGAGCACGCGTGGGAGATCCGCGAGGTGTACCGCTATCGGTCCTGTCAAGGTGTTGCAGCGCGCCGAGCGCTTCCTCTTCCACCGTTTCGAGTGCCTCGTCCAAGAGCTGGGGATTCAACGAATCACTGTTGGCAACCGCCTGGGCCAGCTCGAGAGGGCTCTGGGGAGCCCTCTCGAGGACCCCAGGGTGCGCGTCGGGCCTGGATCGCGCTCCAGCTCACGGCCCAGGACATCTGACCTCAGCGGCGGCGCCCGCATTGCACATCGGAAATCTCCGAGTTGTTGCAGCATGGCTCTTCCGAAAGTGATGTCGGTCATATGGGTTCTGCGATCAACCGGAGGTTCACATGAGTTCCCTTAGCGTCGACTGGACCAACCTCGGTGACGGGCAGGCCGATCCCGTGGTAGGGCTGGTCGATGGCGCACAGGGACAGCGACGCGGCACGGCGCCGTCCAAGCTTTGAAAGATGGGAGCGCGTCCTTCCGCGAAAGTACAGCGGGATCGCGCCAACCAGCTGAATCGATGGAGGTGTCGATGTGACGAGACTCTGGCGGACGGCCCTTGTTCAGGCCCGGCCGGTGAGCGGGGCAGACAGGTTGGCCAAGTTCGCCGACGACGTCGCCGGCATCCTGAAGGACCGCCCGGACACCCAGATGGTGGTGTTCCCCGAAGTCCATCTTCTCGGAGACAAGGATGGCGAGGACGACCCTTGGGCCTTCTTCGCCCGGGTTGCCGAACCCCTCACGGGCCCGCTTGTGGCAGCGCTAGGGCAGGTGGCGGCGGACGCTGGCGCCTGGTTGGTGCCGGGCTCCATCGCCGAACGTGGCGCCGACGGTCGGATATTCAACACGGCGCTCGTCTACAACCCCGAAGGACGACTCGTCTCGTCCTACCGCAAGGTCTTCCCGTGGCGACCCCATGAGCCGTGGGCGTCGGGCACAGATTTCACGGCCTTCGACGTGCCCCAAGCCGGCCGGATGGGGATCAACATCTGTTACGACAGCTGGTTCCCCGAGGCGACGCGCCAGATCGCCTGGCACGGCGCCGAGGTTGTCCTCAACATCGTCAAGACCACCACACCCGACCGCGCGCAGGAACTCGTCCTCGCACGGGCCAACGCGATCGCGAACCAGGTCTTCTACCTCAGCGTAAACGCCGCCGGCCCGCCCGGGCGGGGACAAAGCATCTACGTCGGGCCAGAAGGCGAGGTGCTGGCAGAGATCACACACGCCGAACGCGAGGTAACCCACCTTGTACTCGACCTCGACCGGGTGAGCGAGGTACGCACCCGCGGCACCGCCGGTCTCAACCGGATGTGGCAGCAGTTACACGCCGACGACGACCCGATCGACCTCCCCGCCTACAACGGCCACATGGCGCAAGGCCACTGGCAACCCCGTAACCCAAATCCCGGGGATCACCGATGACTGCTGAGCAGACCCACCAAGCCAGCCACCCGACCCGCCTCGAGCCATCGCTCGGTCTGAGATCGGTGACCTTGTTCGGCCTGGCCTACATGACGCCCATCATCGTCCTCGGCATCTTCGGCATCATCGCCGAAACGTCGAAGGGGGCCAGCGCCGGTGCCTACCTTTTGGCGACGGTGGCCATGCTGTTCACCGCCGCGAGCTACGCAAAGATGTCCAGGCACTACCCTGTCGCCGGCTCCTCCTACACCTACGTGCGCAAGGCCCTAGACGCCAGGCTTGGCTTCATCGTCGGCTGGACGATTCTGCTGGACTACCTTTTCCTGCCCCTGGTGATCTGGTTGATCGGCGCTGCCTACCTCACCGGCCAGTTCCCCTCGGTGCCGACGTGGGTGTGGATCGTACTGTTCATCCTGACCACCACCGCCCTCAACATCATCGGGCTGAAAGTGGCGGACAAGGCGAACTTCGCGCTGATGGCCATGCAGTTCCTGGTGCTGGCCCTCTTCGTCCTGTTCGCGGTCATCTACTTGGTGTCCCACCATGGCGGCGGTTCGCTGCTGTCGACCAACCCGTTCACGGGGGAGGGCGGCTTCTCCGCCATCGCCGCAGGCGGCGCGATCGCGGCGTACTCCTTCCTCGGCTTCGACGCGGTCAGCACGCTCACCGAGGACACCCGGGACCCCCAGCGCAACATTCCCCGCGCGATCATGCTCATCGCTCTCATCGGCGGGGCCGTGTTCGTCACCGTCGCCTACACCCTGACCCTCGTCGAGCCCGGCTCCTCATTCGCCAATGCCGACTCACTGGCCGCGGACACCGCCAAGACCATCGGCGGGGCGCTGTTCGCCGCAGTCTTCCTCACCGGTCTGATCATCGGCCAGTTCACCTCCGGGCTGGCCGCCCAAGCCAGCGTCTCCCGGCTCCTGTACGCCATGGGCCGTGACGGCGTCCTCCCCAAAAGATTCTTCGGCCGGCTCTCCGACCGGTTCGCCACTCCCATCCTCAACATCGTGCTTTGTGGACTCATCGGCCTCGGAGCACTGTTCCTCGACGTCGCCACCTCGACCTCCTTCATCAACTTCGGCGCCTTCACCGCATTCACTCTGGTGAACCTGTCCGTGATCGGCTACTTCCTACGGCACCGCCACACCGAAGCCGGGTCCCGCCTCAACCCCGCCACCTACGTCGTGGTGCCCCTCATCGGCGCCATTGTCGACGTCTACCTGCTCACCAAGCTCGACAGCGCGGCACTGACCCTCGGGGCAAGTTGGCTCACCCTTGGCGTGGTGTACCTCCTCGTCCTCACCCGTGGGCTCCGCGTCCCACCGCCAGAGATGACCATCGTGGAGTAGTCGGACGACTCGCCCTCACCGAGGGGATCGAACCCAGCCCCGACAGCAGCGAACTGGACGGCGTGATCTTAAGCCGGCCGCGCGGAAGCCCTGAGGGATATCAACAACAGGATGAACATCGAAGAGTTCGGGGCCGACCTATTCGCCAGCCTGGACCGATGAGCGCCCCCAATCCCCCAACGGGACACTCCGCGCCCCTTCGGCAGTGCCGCCGGTTCTGCGGAGCACCGGCCATCTCCTGATCCCGTAAGACCCGCCCGATCTAATGCCCGGTGCCCGGTGAAGCGGGCTCAACCGGTACAGTCACCGATGGCCACGATGCTCGTCGGGTACGCCCGCTGCTCGACCGACGACCAGGACCTCACCGCCCAACGCGACGCGCTCGAGTCGCTGGGGTGAAGCCTGAGCGGATCTACGTCGACCACGGGCTGACCAGCACCAACCGAGCCCGCCCCGGACTGCGCGAGGCTCTCGCCGCCTGCCACGCCGACGACATCCTCGTCGTCACCAAGCTCGACCGGCTCGCCCGGTCCCTGATCGATGCCCGCAACATCGTCGAAGAACTCACCCAGGCGCAGGTGAAGCTCAACATCGGCGGATCGGTGCACGACCAGTGCACGACCCGACTGCCCGGTCGGTCGGCTGCTGTTAATGTCCTGGCTATGATTGCCGAGTTTGAGTCGGACCTGATCCGGATGCGTCACCCGGGAAGGGATGAAGGTTGCCAAGGCCAAGGGCCGGCTGCGCGGTAAGCAACCCAAGCTCAGACCAGCCCAAGAGGTGCACCTGGTCGAGCTGTGGCGCGGCGGCAAGCACACCTCCACCGACCTGGCCGACCTGTTCAACGTGGGCCGCTCCACCGTCTACCGGGCAGTGCAACGGACCGGAGAGCCGAAGGCGACAAGACGCCCCTGACCCCCTGAACGCCGCGAAGCCCGGGCGCCACGGTCGTCCGGCCGGGTCTCGGGCTCACTTCCTGCAGCCACTGCCGCAGGCACTCCAAGCGTACGGGCCCGACGCGACACTGCCACCCGCTCGGCGGCCGCTACCGCTAACCGCTGTCCGTTGTTCCTCAACCCCGTAGAGGGCCGGTGGGCGGGCGACGCAGAGGGGCCCATGGAGGGAGTCGCTGGTGGCAGACTGGCCGCGTGAGCGCGCCGTCCCAGTCCCTCGACCCCGATCTGGAGGCCCTCGTCGGTGAGTGGCTGACCGTCCCTGAGGTCGCGGAGCGCCTGGGTATGCCGCTCAGTCGGGTGCGCCAGTCCATCGCCGAGCGCGAGGTCGTCGCGGCGCGGATCGGGGGGCGGTCCGTGGTTGCCGTGCCGGCGCGGTTCTACGACGAGGTCGGTCCGCGCGCGGACCTGAAGGGGACGATCACCGTGCTCGCGGACGGCGGCATGGATGACGTGCAGATCATCCGGTGGCTCTTCACCCCCGACGAGTCGCTGCCCGTGCCGGGTGCTCCGATCGACGCGCTGTGGGCCGGGCGGAAGCGGGAGGTCCGCCGGCGGGCCCAGGCGGAGGCGCTGTGACGGGCCGAGGCGTTGTGGCGGGCCGAGGCGCCGCGGCGGTCACGACCGGCGTTCGGTCGAGACGGACACGAGCTCCTCGAGCATGTCGACGGCCGGCTCGTCGAGCCTGCCGGCCACCGAGGCCCGGGCGAGCGCGGCCCGGGCCTCGGTGACCCGCACCTCGATCAGGCTCTCCACACGCTCGACCGCCCGTGACCGTTTGACGATGTCGCGCAGGTCGTCGACCCCCGCGGTGTCGATGTCGTCGCGACCGAGGCGGGCCTCGAGGGTCTGCCGGTCACCCGGCTGGGCCCCGTCCAGGGCGTAGGCGATCAGGACCGTTCGCTTGCCCTCCCGCAGGTCGTCGCCCGCCGGCTTGCCCGTCGCCTCCGGGTCGCCGAAGACGCCGAGCACGTCGTCGCGCAGCTGGAAGGCCTCGCCCAGGGCGAGCCCGTACGACGAGAGGTGGGGCAGCGCCGGCTCGGGCACCCCGCCGACGAGGGCGCCGATCAGCAACGGCTGCTCGATCGTGTACTTCGCGCTCTTGTAGCGGATCACCGTGCGGGCGGACTCGATGCGCCCCTCGAGGTCGACGCCCTCCCAGCCACGCGCCGACTCGAGCAGGTCGAGGAACTGGCCACCCATCAGCTGGGTGCGCATCCGGTCGAAGAGGGCACGGCCGCGCGCGAGGTCGGCGGCGGGCAGGCCGCAGGTGGCGTAGAGCTGGTCGCACCACGTCAGACAGAGGTTTCCGGCCAGGATCGCGGTCCCCTCCCCGAAGCGCTCCGGGTCGCCGGCCCAGCCCCGCTGCCCGTGCAGCGCTGCGGCGGCGCGGTGCGCGGACGGCATACCGCGGCGGGTGTCACTGCGGTCCATGACGTCGTCGTGCAGCAGCGCGGCCCCCTGGAAGAACTCCATGCTCGCGGCCAGCCGGGCGAGCTCGGTCGAGTCGGGCGTGCCGGCCGCACGGTGGCCCCAGTAGAGGAAGCTCGCGCGCCGGCCCTGGCCGCCCGCGAGCTGGCCCGAGACGGCCGCGACGCGCGGGGCGAGCCCGGGCCCGATCGGGTCGAGGGCGCGCGACGCTGCCGCGATCTGCTCGCCGGTGGCCTGCTGGACCCGTCGACGCAGCTCGCGCAGGTCGGTCGATCGGGACACGGTTCCTCCGTCGCGGTGGTCTCGGGACGCGGCCAGCCTAACCGGGGGTGGGCGTCCTCCTTGGTGGAACGGGTCTGCGTCGGTGGGGCCCCACACGTACGGTGGCCTCATGGCATACGGCACGGCGTCCTCGATGGAGCGCGCGGAGCGGTTCACCCGGTCGATCCCGGCGATGGTCCGAGCCGAGCGACCGAGCATCAGCTTCGAGTTCTTCCCGCCGAAGGACGACGCGGCCGAGGCGCAGCTGTGGCAGGCGATCCGGCATCTCGAGAAGGTGGCTCCGAGCTTCGTGTCGGTGACGTATGGCGCCGGCGGCGGCACGCGCGACCGGACGGTACGGGTCACCGGGCGGATCGCCCAGGAGACCTCGCTGACGGCCATGGCGCACCTGACATGCGTCGGCTCGCCGGTGACCGAGCTGCGGTCCGTGGTCGGGCACTACGCGAGCGTCGGGATCCGCAACGTCCTCGCCCTGCGCGGCGACCCCGCCGGCGGCCTGGGGACCCCGTGGACGACCCACCCGGAGGGGCTCGACCACGCCGACGGGCTCGTCGCCCTCGTCAAGGGCCTGGGCGACTTCACCGTCGGGGTGGCGGCCTTCCCGGACGGTCATCCCGAGTCCGGTGACCTCGGCGCTGATGTCGAGACGCTGCTGCGCAAGGAGCGGGCGGGAGCGGAGTTCGCGATCACCCAGATGGTCTTCGACGTCGACAACTACCTGCGCCTGCGTGACGCGCTCGCGCGACGGGGCTCGCTGCTGCCGGTCGTGCCGTCGATCATGCCGATCACGAACGCACGTCAGGTCATCCGGATGGCGCAGCTGGCCGGACAGCCGATGCCCAGGGCGGTGACCGACCGGCTCGACCGGCACGGTGAGGACACCGCGGCAATCCGGGCCGAGGGGATCGAGATCGCGACGGAGTCGGCGCAGCGCCTGCTCGGCGAGGGTGCTCCCGGCATCCACTTCATCACGATGAACCGGTCTTCGGCGGCGCTCGAGGTGCACGCGAACCTCGGCGTTCCGATCGCCGTCTGAGGCCTGAACCCACGAGTCGTCCGGATTGCGGACCGGCCCGGACATCGGGGCGAGAGCGGGGCCCCAGCTCTGCGTGGGTGGGCAAGGCATCGCTCTTGACACGATGTCGGTGTCACGGGTTACCCTTGCAGGTATTCGAATAGATGTTCGACTCAGCTTGATGGGACTCAGCTTGATGGGACTCAGCTTGATGGGTCGGATCGTTCGATCATCCAGTCAACCAGAAGTCGTCGGTAGGGGTCTGTGGCCCGCTGGGCCACTTGGGTCGTGGCTCCCGCGTCGATGTGTCCTTGAAGGAGACGTGTCGTGGTGCGCAGGTTCAGTGATCCGGTCGAGGTCCGCCCCAGCGAAGGGCAACCCAGCCGCCCCGAGGCCTTCATCTGGCGGGGGAGGCTATACGTCGTGCGGGACGTGCTCGGCCAGTGGCGCGAGCGACGGGCCTGGTGGCGCGATGCCCTCGACCACGATGCCCCCGCCGAGCCCGGAGCGGCCCTTGCCGCAGCAGCGGGCGAACACGAGATCTGGCGGGTCGAGGCCAGCCGCGGCTGGTCCTACAACCCGGGCGTCTACGACCTCGCCCATGACGGCGGTGACGGCGGTGACCGCTATGACGCCGGTGACCGCAGTGACGGTGGCCGGTGGTCGCTCGTACGGGTCGCCGACTGAGGGCGTGGGGAGATGACCACGATGCCTGTGCCCGCCTCCCACCTCCCGTTCGCGGTCACCGACCTGCTCGAGCGGTCCCGGGTGACGCTCGAGTCCGCCTGCCAGGCAGCCGATGCCGCCGAGCGCCACCGCGAGGCTTGTCTCGGGGCGCTTCGGGCAGCTGCGGCTCTCGTCGCCGCGCGGACCTCGCCCGTTCTGCGAGGTCGGCCCCGAAGCGTCTGGCGTGCCTTGCCCGAGGTCGCGCCCGAGCTGGGGGAGTGGGCTGCGTTCTTCGCCGGGGCCTCGCGGCAGCAGACCCTCGCCGACCGCGGCGGGTGGGTCACCGTGCGCGCGGCCGATGACCTGCTGCGCCAGTCGGGGATGTTCCTAACGATCGTCTCGGACCTGCTCGGTGTCCCGCTCTGCACCCCTCTGCCCGAGTCGACCACCCCCGCCCTGGCCGTCTCGCGCCACGACGGGAGCGGCGTGTGACCGACAGCTTCGTCCACCTGCACGTCGCCTCCGGCTACTCGATGCGCTATGGGACCGCCCAGCCCGAGGTGCTCGTCGAGCGTGCCGCCGCGTGGGGGCAGCCGGCCCTGGCCCTGACCGACCGCGACGGCCTCTACGGGGCAGTGAAGTTCGTCCGGGCCTGCCTGGAGGCGCACGTGGCGCCGATCCTCGGGGTCGACCTCGCGCTCGGTCCCGGTGCCGAGGCACCGGATCCTCGCACCCGCGCCCCGGTCCGGGGCGGGGCTGTCGTCGACCCCCGGCTGCCCCGGATCACGGTGCTCGCCAGGGGCGGGGCAGCCGGGCTCGCGCCGGGCTCCGGCTGGGCAGCGCTGTGTCGGCTCGTCACCGCGACGCACCTGCGTGGCGAGCGGGGGAGAGCCGTGACGACACCGGCGCTCGTCGCGGAGCACGCACGTGGGGACTGCTCGCCCGGCCGGCTGGTCGTGCTGCTCGGGCCCGACTCGGACGTCGGGCGCGCGGTCCTCGCCAAGCGGCATACGACGGCTCGTGCCGCCCTCGAGCGGTGGATCGCCCTCTTACCGCCTGGCTGCGTCGCTGTCGAGGTCGTCTGCCACGGCGGTCCCGAGGGCCGGCCCGGCAGCCTCGGGCAGGCGGGACGGATGCTCACCCTCGCGCACGAGACCGGAGTCCGTGCCGTGATCACCGCCGCGGTCCGGCACGCCGACCGTCAGGACGCGCCGGTGGCCGACCTGCTCGACGCGGCCCGCCGCCTCGTCCCGCTCGACGCGCGCCACCTCGACCGGGTCACGACGGCAGCCCACCTCGCGCCGACCCCGCTCATGCACGGTCTCGCGCTCGACGTCGCCCAGGTCTGCGGGTCCGGCCTGACCGGTGGCGGCCGGCTCGCCCGCGAGGCCGCCGACGAGCTGCTCCGCTCGGGCATGCGGCTCGCAGGCGAGTGCATCCAGGACCCGCATGCGGACCTCGGGGTCGGGGCGGTCCACCTGCCCGAGCCCGACGTGCTCGGCATCCGGCCCGGGATGAGCCCGCACCATGTGCTCGCGAGGCGTTGCCGGGAGGCGATCGGCACCCGCTATCCCGCCGCCTCCGGACCCCATCTGGAGGCGGTCAGCGAACGTCTCGAGGACGAGCTGGCCGTCATCGAGACGCTCGGCTACCCGACCTACTTCCTCACCGTCGCCGCCGTGTGCGACCTCATCCGCGAGATGGGTGTCCGGGTCGCCGCGCGGGGCTCGGGCGCCGGGTCGATCGTCAACTACCTGCTCGGCATCTCCGGGGTCGACCCGGTGCGGCATGGGCTGCTCATGGAGCGGTTCTGCTCGCCGCTGCGAGCCCAGCTGCCCGACATCGACGTCGACGTCGAGTCCGCGCGCCGGACCGAGATCTACCAGCGGGTGCTCGAGCGGTTCGGCGGGGAGCGCGTCACGTGCGTCTCGATGATGGACACCTACCGGGTGCGTCACGCGATCCGCGACGTCGGTGCCGCTCTCGGGCTGCCGCCTGCCGAGGTCGACGCGATGGCCAAGGCGTTCCCTCATATCGCTGCTCGCAACGCCCGCAGCGCGCTGGCCGAGCTGCCCGAGCTGCGCGCGAGCGGGTTCGATGCGCCCCGGCTCCAGCTCGTCCTCGACCTCGTCGAGCGGCTCGACGGCCTGCCCCGGCACATCGCCCTGCATCCCTGTGGTGTCGTCCTGTCCGACTCCGGCCTGCTCGACCGGACGCCGGTCGAGGCGAGCTGGCTGGGCTTCCCGATGAGCCAGTTCGACAAGGACGACGTCGAGACGCTCGGCCTGCTCAAGCTCGACATCCTCGGTGTGCGGATGCAGTCTGCCATGGCCCATGCGGTCGACGAGGTCGCCCGGGTCGAGGGGGCGCGCATCGACCTCGACGACGAGGCGCAGGTGCCCCACGACGACGAGGAGACCTTCGAGCTGATCCGCTCGACCCGGACGCTCGGGTGCTTCCAGATCGAGAGCCCTGGCCAGCGCGAGCTCATCGGCAAGTTCGGGCCCGAGCGGTTCGACGACCTCATCATCGACATCTCGCTGTTCCGTCCCGGGCCGGTCAAGTCCGACATGATCATCCCGTTCCTCAACGCGCGGCAGGGCTGGCGGGAGCGCGACTGCCTCCACCCGTCGCTCGTGCCCGCGCTCGCGGAGACCGAGGGCGTCGTCGTCTTCCACGAACAGGTCCTGAGGATCGTCGCCGAGACGACGGGCGTGACCCTGGCCGAGGCCGACGAGGTGCGCCGTGCCCTCGGCAGCACCGACGGACAGGAGCGCGTCGAGCGGTGGTGGCGCCCAGCAGCGCTCGCGCGCGGCTACGAGCCGGGCGAGGCCGACCGGATCTGGGGGGTCCTGAAGGCGTTCGCCTCGTTCGGCTTCTGCAAGGCACATGCGGCGGCGTTCGCCCTGCCGACCTACCAGTCCGCCTGGCTCAAGGCGCACCACCCGGCCGCCCTCTTCGCCGGCGTCCTCACCCACGACCCCGGGATGTACCCGAAGCGGCTCATCCTCGACGACGCGCGGGCCTTCGGTGTGACGATCCTCGGGCTCGACGTCAACGTCAGCACAGGCAGCTACCGCTATGAGCCCGACCCGGACGGCCGCCCCGGGATTCGGCTCTCGCTCGCCGACGTCCACGGCATCACCGACGCCGAGGTCGAGAGAATCGTCGCAGGCGCGCCATACTTCAGCCTGTCCGACTTCTGGCAGCGGGCCCACGTCTGCCGCCCGGTGGTCGAGCGGCTCGTCCTCACCGGCGGGTTCGACAGCATCCACGGGATCGGCACGTCCCTCGAGGTCGGGCAACGGGGGAGGGTCACCCGGCGCGACCTGCTCCTGCACGTCGCCGAGCTCGAGCGCTGGTCAGGTACCCGATGCTCCGGCTCCCGCCGCACACGCGCGCGCGCCGCGTCGATACCTGCCCCCCGGGGGGAAGGGCCGGCACCGCCCGACGTCCGCGCGCTGGCCGCAGCCCAGTCCGACGGGCCGGCCGCGCATGCCGGCCCGGTCACCTCCCAGCTGACCCTCGACCTCGGTGACACGCCCCGGCTCACGACCACGAGCGGCCTGCCCGAGATGACCGGGCCGGAGCGCGTGCGTGCCGAGCTCGAGGTGCTCGGTCTGGACGCGAGCAGGCACATCGCCGACTTCTACGAGCCGGCGCTCGCCGAGCTCGGGGTCAGCCGCGCCCGTGACCTGCTCACCGGCCGCAACGGGCGCGAAGTGTGGGTGGCCGGAGTCAAGGTCGCAACCCAGACACCGCCGGTCAGGTCCGGTCGTCGCGTCGTCTTCCTCACCCTCGACGACGCCACCGGCCCCATCGACCTGACCTTCTTCGAGGACGTCCAGGGCCCGTATGCCGCCACCGTCTTCCACTCATGGCTGCTCCTGTGCCGCGGGGTGGTCCGCAGGACCGGCCCCCGGGGCCTGTCCATCCGCGCGACCGGCGCCTGGGAGCTGAGCGCTCTGCAGGAGGCATGGTCCCGGGGCGGACCGGCCGCGCTCCATGCGGCCCTGGCCGAGGCCGAGCGATCCGCCCAGCAGCGGGCCGAGGTGCTCGCCGACGCCGACGCGCAGGTGCACCACGGCAGCCGACGGGTCCTCGTGCACGCATCCGGCTACCGGCAGTCGCCCTACGCCGACGTGCGCCCTGCGGGGGGCGCCGTCCACGGTGCCCGGCCCATCGGTGGCCTCGTGCCGACCGGCTCGTCCGGAGCCGCTCCCCGCAAGCTGTGGCATGCCAGTCCGGGCAGTGCAGGACACTAGGGTGAGACCGCACCATTCCTGCCCGAGGAGGACGCCGTGCCCGAGGATCAGCGAGGCCGGCACCGGTCCGCCGCTCGGACCTTCGCCGCGGTCGCGGCCACGGAGCGGCTCGCCGCGAGCTGTACCCAGCGACTCGGACGCCCCCTCGACGTGCTCGACCTCGGCGGCGGCACCGGCGGGGTCGCCGTCCCTCTCGCGGTCTCCGGCCACCGGGTCACCGTCGTCGACCCCAGCCCCAACGCCCTCGCCGCGCTCGGCGACCGCGCCCGCGACGCCGGCGTCTCCAGCCGGGTCACCGCCCTACAGGGCGACGGCGACTCCCTGGTGTCGGTCCTGTCCGGTGCCACCTTCGACCTCGTCTGCTGTCACGGCACACTCGAGTTCGTCGACGACCCGGCCGCCACCCTGCGCGCGAGCGCGAGCGTCCTCGGGCCGGGTGGCGTGCTGTCCCTCATCGTCGCCGGCCGCCTCGCCGTCGTCTTCGCCAAGGCGATCGCGGGCGAGTTCGGCCACGCACGCGCGGCTCTGCTCGACCCCGAGGGGCGCTGGGGCGCACAGGACCCGCTACCGCGTCGGTTCGACCTCGACCGGCTCACCGGGCTGCTCACCGCGGCCGGGTTCACCATCGAGCAGGCCCGTGGTGCCGGGATCCTCTCGCATCTCGTCCCGGCGCCCCTCATCGACTCCGATGCCGACCGGGCCGCTCTCGACGAGCTCGACGACCTGCTCGTGCGTGGGCCGGGACGAGAGGTCCTCGGCACCCTCGGCAGTGCCCTGCACGTCGTCGCCCGCCGCGGCTGAGGGCACTGAGTACGACAGGCCGGACGGGGGCCGCCCAGATGAGTAGACGCCAGTTCAGCGTGCCGGTCCGGAGCGAGCCCGGACCGCCCGACGACACCGGGTGCCCGATCCTGCACGTCGACATGGACGCCTTCTACGCATCCGCCTCGCTCCTGTCGCGGCCGGACCTTCGTGGGCAGCCGGTCATCATCGGCGGCTCCGGGCGGTCGGTCGTGCTGTCGGCCACGTACGAGGCCCGGGCGTTCGGAGTCACCTCAGCCATGCCGATGTCACAGGCCCGGCGGCTCTGTCCCCACGCCGTCGTGATCCCGCCCGATCATCGTCGCTATGCCGCGATCTCGGACGCGATCATGGCCACGTTCGCGACGTTCACCGACCAGGTGGAGCCGCTCTCGCTCGACGAGGCCTTCCTCGACGTGTCCGGTGCCGTCCGGCGGCTCGGGCCACCCGCGCAGATCGGCCAGATCGTGCGCGACACCATCGCCGACGAGCAGGGCATCACGTGCTCGGTCGGCGTCGCCGCGACGAAGTTCGTCGCCAAGCTCGCCTCGGGGCTGGCCAAACCCGACGGCCTGCTCGTCGTCCCGCATGATGAGACGGTCGTCTTCCTCCACCAGCTGCCCGTCGGGGCGATCTGGGGCGTGGGGGAGCGCACCGAGGAGCACCTGCACCGACTCGGGCTGCGCGCCGTCGCCGACCTGGCCCACACCCCGGTCGAGACGCTTCAGCGGGCCCTCGGTGACGCCGCCGGCCGGACCCTGCACGATCTCGCTTGGGGACGTGACCCACGGCCGGTCGAGCGGCAGCGCGAGGAGAAGTCCATCGGCGCCGACGAGACCTTCTCCTACGACGTCGACGACCCCGCCGTCGTGCACCGCGAGCTGTTGCGCCTGTCCGACCGGACTGCGGCGCGGGCCCGCTCTGCCGGAATGAGCGGGCGCACGGTGTCGATCAAGGTCCGGTTCGCCGACTTCACGACGGTCACCCGGGCCAAGACGCTGCGGGGCCACACCGACGTCTCCCGGGAGATCCATGCCACGGCGGTCGAGCTGTTCGACCGGCTCGGCCTGCAGAGGGTGCGCATCCGGCTGGTCGGGGTTCGGCTCGAGGGGCTCGCCCCGTCGAGCGGGACCCCGATCCAGGCGACGCTCGACGAGCGGGACCGGGGCTGGCGGGAGGCGGACCGTGCGGTCGACCGGGCCAGTGCCCGCTTCGGTGCCGGCTCAGTCCGGCCGGCGAGCCTCATGCCCGAGGACGGCTCAGGTTCACAGGACGGCCAACCGGACCTATCCTGAAAGGGAGTCCACGTATGATCAGTGTCAAGCCAGATCACACCGGACGGCAGAGTCGGACGCACAGCACAGGGAGGTGCCAAGTGGCACTCTCGGAACACGAGGAGGCGCTCCTCCAGCAGATGGAGGAGGCGCTCTATGCCGAGGATCCGCGATTCGCCTCGCGGATCCAGAAGACGAGGGCCCGTCAACCGGGGCGGGGACGCATCGTCATCGGTGTCGTGGCTGGTGTGGCCGGGCTCGCTCTGGTGATCATCTCCGCCATGAGCTCGCTCATCTGGCTGGGGGCCATCGGCTTCGCCGTCATGGTCGCCGGCATCGCCTACGCCATCTCACCCGCACGGACCGCGCTGCGGTCCGTCAAGTCCGGCGACACGGCAGAAACGAGCCAGGCCCGAGGCAAGGGCAAGCAGACGGCCAGCCACGGCAGTTTCATGGAACGGCTGGAGCAGCGATGGGAGAAGCGTCGACGCGACCAGTGGTGACCTACGCGGTGCACTGGTGACCTTCGACGACCGAGGCGTCACCGCAGGAGCATGCTTCCAACCACCCAGGTGGTGATGATCGCGAAGGCGGTCAGCAGCTCGATGCCCATGCTGAGGCCGACGGCACGCACGGCGTGCGTCGTGGCAAGCCAAGCATCAGCGTGACTGCCCATCCGCACCCGTGACATGAGATAGATCGCCCCGACGAACAGCAGTGGTGCGCCGACGACGGGGATCACGAAGAACCCAACCGCCCCGGCGAGGATCGCAACGACGAGGACCTTCGTCGCCACTCCTGCCTCACGCAGCCGGCGCCCCGGGACGGTGTACTGCGTCACCAGCCCAGCGGCATACAGGATCGTCGTGACGGTGAGCACAACCCACGCTGTCAGCCCCTGCTCGACGACCGCCCAGACGGCGCTTGCTGCCCAGACCAGGAAAAGCCCGGGCAGGACCGGCACGACGATCCCGATCAGTCCCACCAACATGGCGACACCCACCGCCACAGTGAGCGGGGTCAGCGTGTCACCGTTCGTCGAGGGGAGCGATCACCGGGCTCTCGGACAGCCGAGCGCTCTCGTCATGGATCTCGATGGCCAGGCCCTGGAGGGCGGGCAGGTGCTCACGACCGTGGTGAGCGCAGAAGAGCAGCTCACCGCCGGACACGAGGCGAGCACGAACGTAGGCCTGCGCGCCACACCGGTCACAGCGGTCTGTAGCCGTCAGCTCGGGTGCCAGTGCTGTCTTCATCTCGTTCTCGCCTTCTCTCTTGTCCTCGGGGTCCTCCCCGCGAGGGAGGATCTTTCCACATATCTCTGACGCGCTGTGACGCTCTCCCGTTGGCCTGACGGCCCTCCGATCCTGCGTCATCGCACCTCGTGGATGTTCCAACAGTGAAGCACGTTCATTCCTTCCTGAGGCGCACGCTCGACAATTGAGACACCCTGATACCCGGATCGTTACCCCGTCAGCGGGGCTGCCAACCGTTCGGCCAGCCGGCTCCTGACGGCCTCTGCCGGTCGCCGCGGTTGTCGGTGCGGTCATGCCGCGGGCCGCCAAGTGCCCCAGTCCGAGCGGCCGACGGCTACGGCGTCGCCGGCGACGAAGGTCCCGGTGTCGAACCAGTGCCGCACCCGGTCCTCGCCGAGCGCTGCGATCAGCGGTCCCGTCTGGCCGGCCTGTGCCCGCAGCGCCACCATCTTGCGGTCCATCATCTTGGAGTCCAAGCGCAGGTGCACAGCGACGATGCGGACGGGGGCGCGCGGCGGCAACCCGTCGGCGAGGAACACGTCGAAGCGGTCGCGGTGCGCGCACCGTCGTGGCGAACCACCCTCGGAGGCTGGTCGCACGCGCAGCAGGATGTGACACTGGTCACGTGGCTGCCTTGCTGCACGTGAGGCTGCGGGGTGAGCAGATGATCAGCGACGGAGCGGGGGCCGTGCGGGCACAGTCCTCGCGCAGCCTCGAGTCGGTCGCGCTGCTCGCCGTGACGTCGGAGCTCCGCAGACCCGCCAGCGCATCGCCGCCACGTTCTGGCCGGACTCCACCGATGAGCAGGCGCTCACCAACCTGCGCCGCGAGCTGCACCACCTGCGCGGTCTGCTCGGCGCGGAGCCTGCCCTGGTGGTGAGCGCACGTGATCTGTGCTGGCGAGAGAGCCCAACCTGCGAAGTCGCCCTGCTCACCTTCCGGCGCGAGCGCGCGGCGGCGCTCGCCGCGGCTGCCGCGACCTGCTGCAGTATGCCGCCGAGCACCGCCGCGCACGGGCCGCCCACCCGAGACGCCCCCCGATGTTGCGCGTCCGCCCGATCCGGCCCGAGGACGCGGGCCTGCTCGCCGACATCTTCGCCGGACTCAGCCCCGCATCACGCTTCGCCCGCTACCTCACCGGCAAGCCCAGGCTCACCACCGCCGAGCTGCGCTACTTCACCGAGGTCGACCATCACGATCACGAGGCACTCATCGCCATCACGCGGCGCTGCGGGGAAGCGGTGGGCGTCGCAAGGTACATCCGTGACAAGCAGCACCCGAGCTGCGCCGAGCTCGCCATCGAGGTCGTCGACGAGTGACAGAACCGTGGCGTCGGCTCCCTGCTCGCAGCCCGCCTGTCCTGTCACACCGCGCTGGCCTGACTGACGCACACCCCGAGCGCCGCGAGCCTGCCGCGGGCTGTCGGCGCCGCTCGTTAGCATGCTGTCGCCGGTCGGCGTGCGAGCCGGTCCGTGACACGCACGAAAGAGGACATGACCGTGGCATCCCGCCCTACCTCCACCAACGGCGACTACACCGCCCGTCACCTGCAGGTTCTCGAGGGCCTCGAGGCCGTTCGCAAGCGACCCGGGATGTACATCGGCTCGACCGACCAGCGCGGGCTCATGCACTGCCTCTGGGAGATCATCGACAACGCGGTCGACGAGGCCCTCGCCGGTGTCTGCACCGAGATCCAGGTCATCCTCGGGGCCGACGGGTCGATCGTCGTGCGTGACGACGGACGGGGGATCCCGGTCGACATCGAGCCGCGCACCGGTCTGTCGGGGGTCGAGGTCGTCTTCACCAAGCTGCACGCCGGCGGCAAGTTCGGGGGCGGCTCGTACTCCGCGTCGGGAGGGCTGCACGGCGTCGGTGCCTCGGTCGTCAACGCCCTCTCGGCCCGGCTTGACGTCGCGGTCGACCGCGAGGGCAAGACCTACGGGATGAGCTTCCGCCGGGGCGAGCCCGGTACGTTCACCGACTCCGTCGGGGTCCACTCGCCCGAGGCGCAGTTCGCGGCGTACGAGTCCAAGCGAGCCCTGCCCGTGGTCGGCAAGGTCAAGAGGGGCGTGACCGGTTCCCGGGTCCGGTTCTGGCCCGACCGGCAGATCTTCCTCAAGGACGCCACCCTGGACTACGACGCCCTCGCGGCGCGAGCCCGGCAGACGTCGTTCCTCGTGCCGGGTCTGCGCCTCGAGCTGCGCGACGAGCGTCCCGGCCGGGAGCAGGACGCCCCGGCCGAGGAGGTCTTCCAGCACGAGGGTGGCATCGCCGAGTATGTCGACTTCCTCGCACCGGACGCCGGCATCACCGACGTGTGGCGCCTGACCGGGTCCGGCAGCTTCACCGAGACCGTCCCGGTCCTGGACGACCGCGGCCATATGACCCCGACCGAGGTGGAGCGGGAGTGCGGGGTCGACATCGCGCTGCGCTGGGGACAGGGTTACGAGACCCGCGTCCAGTCCTTCGTCAACATCATCGCCACTCCCAAAGGGGGCACGCACCTCACCGGGTTCGAGCAGGCCCTGCTCAAGGTCTTCCGCAAGCAGCTGGAGCTGAATGCGCGACGGCTCAAGACCGGCAGCGACAAGCCGGAGAAGGACGACGTCCTGGCCGGGCTCACCGCGATCGTCACGGTCCGCCTCGCCGAGCCGCAGTTCGAGGGGCAGACCAAGGAGGTCCTCGGCACCTCGGCGGTGCGCGCCATCGTCGCGAAGGTCCTCGAGAAGGAGCTGACGGCACGGATCACCTCGAGCAAGCGCGGCGACAAGGACCAGTCGGCCCGGCTGCTCGAGAAGGTCGTGACCGAGATGAAGACGCGCATCAGCGCCCGGCTGCACAAGGAGACGCAACGGCGCAAGAATGCGCTCGAGTCCTCGACCCTGCCGGCCAAGCTGCGCGACTGCCGCACCCACGACGTCGATCGTTCGGAGCTGTTCATCGTCGAGGGCGACTCGGCGATGGGCACGGCCAAGGAGGCCCGCAGCTCAGAGTTCCAGGCCCTCCTGCCGATTCGGGGCAAGATCCTCAACGTCCAGAAGGCCTCGATCCAGGACATGCTCAAGAACGCCGAGTGCGCTTCGATCATCCAGGTCATCGGTGCCGGGTCGGGCCGCACCTTCGACCTGGACTCCGCCCGCTACGGCAAGGTCATCATCATGACCGACGCCGACGTCGACGGCGCCCACATCCGCACGCTCCTGCTCACCCTGTTCTTCCGGTACATGCGCCCTCTGGTCGAGGCCGGGCGGGTCTTCGCGGCAATGCCACCGTTGCACCGGATCGAGGTCATCGGCAACGGGGCGAAGAAGAACGAGCTCATCTACACGTACAACGAGCCCGAGATGCGGCGGACCGTCAGCGCCCTGGAGAAGAAGGGCAAGCGGATCAAGCAGCCCCTGCAGCGCTACAAGGGCCTGGGCGAGATGGACGCCGACCAGCTGGCCGATACGACGATGGATCCTCGGCACCGCACCCTGCGACGGGTCACCATGCGCGACCTCGAGGCTGCCGAGGGAGTCTTCGAGCTGCTCATGGGCAGCGACGTGGCGCCGCGCAAGGAGTTCATCATCGACTCTGCCTCGGAGGTCGACCGGGAGCGGATCGACGCCTGAGGCGGCTCAGGCGTCCGAGACCCCTTGGACAGCTCCGACGGCCGAGGCGATGCGGTCGATGACCCGCGTCGTCGGCATGCCGGAGCCGTCCCGGCGCCCGTCCGCGGCAGGCAGCTCGACTGCGACGCCGGCCGCCGCGCTGGCACGCAGCGGCGTGTTGCCGGCGTGGGCGAGGACGAGGACGTCCTCGCCCTTGAGGAACCGGTGGCAGCGCACGCCACCTGTGCCGCGCCCCTTCGCGGGGAACTCGCGGTACGGCGTGACCTTGAGCGAGCCACCCACCGTGCCCGGCAACGCGGCGGAGGACCCGGCCGACGTGACGACCGCTGCCTCGTGCCGAGGGTCGACGACGCCGAAGAAGACCGCCTCGGCCCCGGGCGAGAGCCGCACCCCGGCCATCCCGCCCGCGCTGCGACCCTGCGGGCGCACCGTGCCGGCGCCGAACCGCAAGAGCTGGGCGTCGCTCGTGATGAAGACCAGGTCGAGGGCGGGGTCTGCCGCGACTCCGACGCCGATGACGCGGTCGCCGGCTTTGAGGGCGATGACCTCCCAGCTGGAGCTCTTGGGCGCGTCGGACGTCACCCGCTTGACGACCCCTTGTGCGGTCCCGAGCGCGAGCGCGGGGGCGTTGCCCCCGATGGGGACGATCGTCACCGGCTCCTCCCCGGTCGCAAGGTCGACGTAGGCGGCCAGCGGCGCACCACCGGACAGGCTCGGTGCTCCGTTGGTGGGCGGTAGCGCGGGCAGGTCGAGCACCGCCAGACGCACCATCCGTCCGGTGCTCGTCACCAGCCCCACCTCGCCCCGGTTGGTCGTGGGAACCGCACCGATGATCGCGTCGTGCTTGGCGCGGGCACCCTCGGAGCCCGGAGGCTCGGCGTTCGAGGTGCGCGCCAGCAACCCGGTCGACGAGAGGAGCACCCAGCACGGGTCGTCGCTGACCTCGAGCGGGGCCGACGCCGCGGCCGCGCCTGAGCTCTCGAGCAGGACGGTGCGTCGAGGCGTGCCATGCGCCTTCGCCACGTCGGCCAGCTCGTCCGAGACGAGCCGGCGCAGCAGCTTCTCGTTCTCGAGCAGGGCTCGCAGCGACTCGATCTCCCGTTCGAGGTCGCTCTTCTCGTTCTCGAGCTCGATCCGGGAGAACTTCGTCAGCCGCCGCAGCTGCAGGTCGAGGATGTAGGTGGCCTGCACCTCGGAGAGGTCGAAGACGTCCATGAGCCGGGTGCGCGCGGTGGCCGCGTCGTCGGAGGAGCGGATCAGCTGGATGACCTCGTCGATGTCGAGGATCGCGACGAGCAGCCCCTCGACGAGGTGCAGACGCTCCTCCCGCTTGCGCAGCCGGAAGGCGCAGCGGCGCCGCACGACGTCGGTCCGGAACTCGACGTAGACCCGCAGCAGCTCCTTCAGGCCCAGGGTGCGCGGCTGCCCGTCCACGAGCGCGACGTTGTTGATGCCGAAGCTCTCCTCCATCGGCGTCAGCCGGTAGAGGTGCTCGAGGACAGCCTCGGGGTTGAAGCCGTTCTTGACCTCGATGACCAGGCGCATACCGTGCTGTCGGTCGGACAGGTCCTTCAGGTCCGAGATGCCCTGCAGCTTCTTGGCCTCGACGAGGTCCTTGATCTTCTCGAAGAGCTTCTCGGGGCCGACGAGATACGGCAGCTCGGTCACCACGATGCCCTTGCGGCGCGGCGTGACCGACTCGATGCGGGTCGTGGCCCGGGTGCGGAAGCTGCCGCGACCGGTCAGGTAGGCGTCCCGGATCCCGTCGAGCCCGACGATCCGCCCGCCGGTCGGCAGGTCCGGACCGGGGACGAACTTCATGAGGTCATCGAGGGAGCAGTCCGGGTGGTCGATGAGGTGGCGAGCCGCGCCGACGACCTCGACGAGGTTGTGCGGAGGCAGGTTGGTCGCCATGCCCACGGCGATGCCCGAGGCGCCGTTGACAAGCAGGTTCGGGTAGGCCGCCGGTAGCACACCCGGCTGTAGCTGCGTGTCGTCGTAGTTCGGGACGAAGTCGACCGTGTCCTCGTCGAGTCCCGACACCATGAGCAGCGCCGCAGGGGCGAGGCGGGCCTCGGTGTAGCGGGCGGCCGCCGGTCCGTCGTCGAGGGAGCCGAAGTTGCCGTGCCCGTCGATGAGGGGCAGCCGGAGGGTGAACGGCTGGGCCATCCGCACCAGGGCGTCGTAGATCGCCTGGTCGCCGTGCGGGTGGTACTTGCCCATCACCTCGCCGATGATGCGCTGGCTCTTGACGTGCCCTCGATCGGGTCGCAGACCCAGCTCGCTGGCGCCATACAGGATGCGCCGCTGCACCGGCTTGAGCCCGTCGCGCGCATCCGGCAGGGCACGGGAGTAGATGACGGAGTAGGAGTACTCGAGGAAGGCGTTCTGCATCTCCTCCTGCACGTCGATGCCGACGATCTTCTCCTCGAAGTCCTCCGGTGGTGCGGTGCTCGTGCGGCGGGCCATGCCGAGTCGTGCTCCTTGGGGTCGGCGGGTGAACACCCCATGATCCCCCAGCCCGAGGCACGCGGCTGCGCTGCCACGCCGTGAGGTCGGGCTACTGCCGCCCGAACCGGCCCCAGTGGCTCACCTGCGCCCCGGTGCGTCGATGCCGCCGCAGGCTGGGGCTCTTCGGCCCCGGCACTGCGTAGCCGAGCGAGACCACTCCCACCACGGTGCGACCCCCCGGGATGCCGAACTGCTCGTGGACCGCGGGGTGACACTGCATCGGCACCCCGAAGAAGAGGCTGCCGAGCCCCGCGTCGACGGCGGTGAGCAGGATCAGCAGCGCCGCCATGCCCGCGTCCATGTCCCAGTAGGGCACCGGCCAGTGGTTCTCGCTCCGATCGGTCCATCCCTTGTCCGGCTCGGCGTAGCGATCGAGGTAGGCGTCCTTGTGCGACAGGCAGAGGATCAGCACCGGCGCATCCTGTATGCCGCTGCGCCACGGGTCCGCTCGCTCGCCCGGATCCGTGGTGGCTGCCCAGAAGCGGGTGCGCTCGTCGTCCGTTCGCAGGACGACGAAGTCCCACCCCTGGCTGAAGCCGGCGCTCGGGGCGCGGACCGCGTTGTCGAGGCAGCGAAGGAGGACCTCGTCGGGAACCGGGCGGTCGGGGTCGTAGCGGCGCACCATCCGGCGCCGACGCACCACCTCGTCGAACTCCATGGGTTCACTCTCGCATCCGGGCGCTGCCCGAGGGTCCTGCCATGGCCGGTCGTGACACGATGGCGACATGTCCGACGCTGAGACGCGGCCCGGTGTGCGGGAGTCCGCCGAGGCCCCACCGCCTGCACCCCCGCAGCAGTGGGAGGCCGACGTCGTCCTCCGGGACGGGTCCGTGGCCCATATCCGCCCGATCACCCCCGACGACGCGGAGGCGCTGCGCAAGTTCCACAACGCCCAGTCGGAGGAGTCGATCTACCTGCGGTTCTTCGCTCCCCTCAGGGAGCTGAGCGACCGCGACCTGCACCGCTTCACCCATGTCGACTACCACAACCGGGTCGCACTCGTCTCGACCGTCGGTGACGACATCGTCGGCGTGGGCCGCTTCGACCTGCTCGAGGGGACCTCCTCGGCAGAGGTGGCCTTCAACATCTCCGACCGGTTCCAGGGCCGCGGCATCGGCTCGGTCCTGCTCGAGCACCTCGCTGCGGTCGCCCGTGAGATCGGCATCGAGAAGTTCACCGCCGAGGTGCTGCCCCAGAACCGCAAGATGCTCATGGTGTTCAAGGACGCAGGCTACGAGGTGGTCCACCGGGTGGAGGACGGCGTCGTCGACCTGTCTTTCGGGATCGAGCCGACCGAGCAGTCGAAGGCGGTCGCCCTGTCCCGAGAGCACCGGGCCGAGTCTCGAAGCGTGCGCACGATCCTGTTCCCGGAGCGGGTCGCGGTCATCGGTGCCAGCCGGCGGCCGGACTCCGTCGGCGCGATGGTGCTGGCCAACATCCTCGCCTCGGGCTACCGCGGCGAGCTCTTCGTGGTCCACCCCGAGGCCGAGGAGGTGCAGGGGGTGGCGGCTCACCGGTCCCTCATGGACCTGCCCGGGCCGGTCGACCTCGCAGTGGTACTCGTGCCTGCCGAGCAGGTGCAGGGTGTCGTGAGCGACTGCGCCCGGGCGGGTGTCAAGGCCCTGCTCGTCATGTCGGCGGGGTTCGCGGAGGCCGGCTCCGAGGGTGCCGAGCGTCAGGAGCAGCTCCGGCGCACGGTCCGCCTCTCCGGGATGCGCATGGTCGGGCCGAACAGCTTCGGGCTCATCAACGCCCACACGGACGTCCGGCTCAATGCCACCCTCGCACCGGTCGTCCCGCCTGCGGGCCGGCTCGGTCTCTTCGCCCAGAGCGGCGCACTCGGGGTCGCAGTGCTCGCCTCGGCCGCCCGGCGCGGTCTGGGGATCTCCGTCTTCGCCTCGGCGGGCAACCGGGCAGACGTGTCGGGCAACGACCTCATGCAGTACTGGATCGACGATGCCGACACCGACACCGTGGGCCTCTACCTCGAGTCGATGGGCAACCCGCGCAAGTTCTCGCGGATCGCCCGGCAGCTCGCGATGGTCAAGCCCGTTGTCGCCGTCTCCTCCGGGGTGTCGAGCTTCGCCGCCCCACCGGGGCACCGGACCCGGCAGACCCGGGTGTCGCCGCGGGCCTTCGACGCGTTGCTGCGGCAGGCGGGCGTCATCCGCGTCGAGAACATCCATCAGCTCTTCGACGTCGCCCAGCTCACCCTGCACCAGCCGCTCCCGTCCGGGGGCCGCGTCGCGATCGTCGGCAACTCCGATGCCCTGGGCGCGATCAGTGCCTCGGCGTGCCTGAGCTGGGGCCTGCAGGTCACGCACGGTCCGGTGTCGTTGCCGGCGCAGGCCAGCGCCGACGAGTTCGCCGATGCCCTCGAGGCGGCCTTTGCGGACCCCGAGGTCGACAGTGTCGTCGCCGGGTTCATCCGCCCGCTGGCCACCCGTGACGAGGACCTCACGGCGGCCCTTCGGACCGTGGCCGGCCGGCACCAGAAGCCGTGTGTGGCGACCTTCCTGGGGATACGGGGCGTCGAGGGGGGCCTCACCTATGCGGACGCCGGCGGGACACAGCGGATCGTCCCGGCGTACACGATGCCCGAGGACGGGATCCGTGCGCTCAACGCTGTGACGCACTACGCGCAGTGGCGCGCCAAGGACCGGGGTGCGCTGGTGGCACCCGCCGGCGTCGACCGGTTGCGGGCCGAGGCCCTGATCGCCAGGGTCCTGCTCGAGAGCCCCGAGGGTCGGACGCTGACCCGCGACGAGGTGAGCGAGGTGCTCGAGAGCTACGGGATCCAGCTCTGGCCCGCGGTCGCGGTCGGCTCCGTCGACGAGGCGGTGGCCGCTGCGGAACGCCTCTCCTACCCGGTCATCCTCAAGTCGACCTCACGGGTCGTGCGACACCAGCCCGGGATCGTCGGCGTCCGGGGCGACCTGGGCGACGCCGAGGCCGTCCGCGACGCGTACGAGTCCCTCAGCGAGCGGCTGGGTGCCCTGGCCGACGGCAGCTTCGCGGTCCAGCGTATGGCGGTGCCCGGGGTGTCCTGCGTCCTGAGTACCCAGGAGGACCCGTTGTTCGGGCCTGTGGTCAGCTTCTCCGTGGCGGGGCCACCGACCGAGCTGCTCGACGACGTCGCCTACCGGATCCCGCCGCTGACCGATGTCGACGTACGAGACCTGATCACCAGTGTCAAGGCGGCCCCGCTGCTCACCGGGCACCGGGGCGCCGCGCCGGTGCATCGCGCCGCGCTGCGCGACCTCGTGGCCCGGCTCTCGGTGATGGCCGACGACCACCCCGAGCTCGCCGGCGTCGAGCTCAACCCGGTCAATGCGTGGAGCGGTGGCGTCGACGCGCTCGGGGCCGAGGTCGTCGTCCGTCCGGCGCTCGTCCGCAAGGACCTTGGTCGCCGGGGGATGACGTGAGCAGGAGTGCAAGGATGGGGCCCATGCGCCGTGTCTCCCAGGAGCAGGGCCAGGCTCTCCCCGAGGACCTGACTCTCGCCATCACGCATGCCGGCTACTACCCGGCGCTCGTCTGCGACGTCGTCGAGTCGGCCGTCGCCGGGGACGAGGTGGTCGCGCACCTCGTGCACCAGGAGACCACGTTCGACGAGGAGACCGTGCGGCGCCACGTCACCGTCCTCGTCGTCACACCCAGGCGGCTCGTGATCGCCCACGCCGACGACTTCTCCGAGCCCGGCTCCCCCTCGACCGCCACGGCGACGACCGAGACCGTGCCGCTCGCTGCCCTGCGCGGGGTCATGGTGACCCACGTCGTGGCGCACCCGGAGACGTTCAGCTCTGGCACGCACTCGAGGGACATCACGCTGACCATCGGTTGGGGTGCGGTGAGCCGGCTCGACCTGCTGCCGGCCCAGTGCGCCGACCCGGAGTGCACCGCAGACCACGGGTTCGAGGGCACGGTCGCATCTGACGACATCAGCCTGCGGATCAGCGCCGCGGCCGACGGCGAGGGCGCCGTCGACGCCGCCCTCGACTTCGCGCGCACCCTGTCAGCCAGCATCGGCGGTGGGATGGCCCGGCGGTGAGCGACGAGGTCCAGGTGCCGGACTGGTCACCCGGCACGCTCGCCTCGGTACTCCCCTCTGTCGCGGACTCGGTCGGCGTCGGCAGCTATGCCGGCGCCGACCGGTTCGGACTGCCTCCGGCCCCCCGCTGCGTCGTCGTCCTGATCGACGGGCTCGGCTACGACCTGCTCGCCCGGCGCAGCGGGCACGCACCCTTCCTGCGCGACCACCTCGGTGCGGCGAGGCGGATCCCGTGCGGGTTCCCCACGACCACAGCCACCTCGATGGGCAGCTTCGGCACCGGGCTGCCACCGGGTTCACATGGGCTCGTCGGGTTCCAGGTGCTCGACCCCGAGACCGATCGCCTGCTGAACGAGCTGTCATGGGAGGACGGGCCGGACCCGCTGCGGTGGCAGCCGAGTCGCACCGTGTTCCAGGCCGCCGAGCAGGACGGGTTGGCCGTGACCCGTGTCGGGCCGCGCTACTTCGATGGCTCCGGTCTGACCAACGCCGCCCTGCGCGGGGGGCGCTTCCGCGCCGCCAAGCACCTCGACGAGCGTGTCGCGGCCAGCGTCGAGAGCGTGCGAGCGGCGCGCCGGTCGCTGGTCTACCTCTACTGGGGCGACGTGGACAAGGTAGGCCACGTCCACGGCTGTCAGTCGTGGCAGTGGGGCGATGAGGTCGAGTCCGTCGACCGAGCGCTGGCCTCCCTTGCCGGCCAGGTCCCCGCCGACACGTCGATCGTGGTCACCGCCGACCACGGCATGGTCGATGTGCCCTTCGACAGGCGGCTCGACCTCGCGGACGAACCGACCCTCATGCAGGGGGTGCGGCACGTCGGCGGCGAGCCGCGCAACCTGCAGCTGTACCTCGAGCCCGGGGCCACCGAGGGTGTGGCGGAGGTATGGCGCGACCGGCTCGCCGGGCTCGCCCGCGTCATGACGAGGGAGCAGGCCGTCGAGGAGGGCTGGTTCGGCACGACGCGCTCCGCCGTACTGCCGAGGATCGGGGACCTGGTCGTCGTGATGCAGGATCGCTTCGCCGTCGTCCACTCGACGCTCATGCGCAAGGAGATCCTCGCGCTGCTCGGCGTGCATGGCGCGACGAGCGAGGCCGAGATCGCGGTCCCGGTCATCGTCATCCCACCGCGAGCGGCAGGCTGAGGCGTTCGGCCCGAGAGCGGCCTTTCCCCCGGGCAGGACCCCCGCCCGGCCGGGCCTCGCTAGGCTGCGGGGTCGTGGCTGAGCTCGTCTTCTTCACCGGGACCATGGACTGCGGCAAGTCGACCCTGGCGTTGCAGATGGACCACAACCACGCGGCCCGAGGACGCAGCGGACTCATCTTCAGCCAACACGACCGAGCGGGAGCGAACCGGCTCTCCTCGCGGCTCGGCCTCGCCACCGGCGCCATCGAGGTCGGCCACGATCTCGACTTCTGGGATGTCGTCGTCGGCCGGGCGACAGCAGGGCTGCACGTCGACTACCTGATCTGCGACGAAGCACAGTTCTACAGCGCCGGCCAGGTCGACCAGCTGGCGCGGGTGGTCGACGAGATGGACATCGACGTGTTCGCCTTCGGGATCGCCAGTGACTTCCGGACCGAGCTCTTTCCGGGCTCGAAGCGGCTCATCGAGCTCGCCGACCGCGTCGAGGTGCTCCAGGTCGAGGCACTGTGCTGGTGTGGTCGGCGGGCAACCGTCAATGCCCGGGTGATCGACGGCACCATGGTCGTCGAGGGAGACCAGATCGTCGTCGGGGACGTCGCCTCAGCAGCGGCGGGCGTCGTCGAGTACGAGGTGCTGTGCCGACGCCACTACATGCGGCGGATGACGTCCCACGCCGCACGGGCAGCCTCGCCGGCACCGTTGCCCTTCGACCTCGACATCCAGCCCCGCGGGTAGTGGGTGGCAGGCCATCCGCGGCCGTGAGCCCCCGAGGGTTGGCTCGGCTCAGTCGGACTTCCTGCCGAACATGATGTCGTCCCAGCTCGGCACACTCGGCCGGCTGGAGCGTCGCGCGGGCGGACGCTGGTGCTGCGGCCGTGGCCGACGCGGCTTCGGCGCGGGCTCTCCAGTCGTCTCCGAGCTGTCGGGGGAGCCGTTGGGCTGGGGCCGCTTCGTGCGGCCGGGTGTCGCGCCGTTGCGTGCCACTGCCTGCCCCGGCTCGGGGTGCGGTGGCGGCTCGAGCCCCGAGCCGGCGGGCTCGACCCGGGTCGGGGCGGTCTCCTCGGCGACGGCCGGCTGCTCCGGAGCCGGACCGGTCTCCACCTCGACCGGCTCGGCATCACCGGGATCGGGCTGGGCGTCGTCCGGATGGTCCTCGGGAGCCGAGTGCGCCTCGGCCGGCTCGCGTGATGCCTCCGGGCCGGGGATGGTCAGCGGGGCCAGCGGGAG
>NZ_JAKDLO010000142.1 GCF_030452765.1 Intrasporangium sp. | reverse complement strand
AGGACGACGGTGTCGGGGTGCTCGGCGCGGATCTGGCGGATGTCGTCGGCGTGGAAGCGCTCGTGCACCTCGCAACGTCCTGCCCAGGTGATGACCTCGACGCCGGTCTGGCGGGAGATGTTCTGGGCGAGGAACTCGTCGGGGATCATGATGACCCGGTCGACCCCGAGCGACTCGATGACCTTGACCGCGTTGCCTGACGTGCAGCAGATGTCACTCTCGGCCTTGACGTCCGCCGAGGTGTTGACGTAGGTGACGACCGGCACACCGGGGTGTTTCGCGCGCAGGCCGCGGACGTCCGCGGCGGTGATCGACTCGGCCAGCGAACAGCCGGCGAGCGGGTCGGGGATCAGGACCGTCTTGCTCGGGTTGAGCAGCTTGGCGGTCTCGGCCATGAAGTGGACCCCGGCGAGCACGATGACATCGGCCTGCACGTGCTGGGCCTCGCGGGCCAGGGCGAGGGAGTCGCCGACGATGTCCGAGACGCAGTGGAAGATCTCGGGGGTCTGGTAGTTGTGCGCCAGCACGACAGCGTTGCGCTCGGCCTTGAGCCGGACGATTGCCTCGGCGTCGTCGGCGTAGGTTGCCCACTCGACCTCAGGGATGACGTGGCGGACCTTCTCGTAGAGGTGTGCGGTGCGCTCCACGGCGCTGGGCGGGGCAAGGGTGCTCACGACGGCCTCCTCCTAGTGCTTGTTATGCTTCAACTGAGCATATGGATCGTGAGAAGTATATATGCTTGATCTGAGCAGACCCCCAATGCGGGTGATGTGAACGACATTCGCACGCCGGTCTCGTCGACACTCGCGCGCCGTCTTGTCGACTGTCGCTCGTCCTGCGTGCACGGGCATGCGCTGTGCCCCCGACCCGCGCTGCGCCGGGGTGAGGCGGGGCCGCTATCGGTGGCCGAAGTCGTGCGGAAGGTGCCAGATGACCCGGTCGGCCAAGGATCTGGTCCCGGCAAGCGGATGGTGCCGCTCTACGCGTGCGCTGCGCGCCCCTTGACCCGTCCGCCCGCTCGCGGGACTGGCGGCGATCCGGGCCGGAAGCACAATCAGGCGCGCCCCCTGGACCAGCGTGGGGCCTCATTCCGGCGCCGAAACACCTACTTGCGGGCCCGGGCCGATGCAGGTGAGCCACCGCGATGGTTGACCCTGGATGGACGCTGACGCCCGACGTCTCAGTAGCCGAACCACCAACGGTGCTGGACGCTTGGATGGTGGCATCAGAAGCAACCCGACGAACACACCTGCCTGACAAGCGGATCCACGCCGAGACCGCACCTGCGACCGGGAAGCAGGCTCAGCGGCATACAGCAAGACGGCAAGGACGGCGGGCTCGTGAGCGGCGGGGACCCCTCAACGCGTCTGCGGCAGCTTCGTCCCCGCGATCGTGCGCTCATCGAGAATCGCGCGGCGGAAGCGATACAGCCGCGCCGGTCGGCCACCTGTGTCCGCTTCCGTCTCGCCGGTCGGCTCGACGAGGTCCTGTTGCGTGACGAGCCGCCGAAAGTTCTGCTTGTGCAGCGCTTGGCCGGCGAGCGCCTCGACCGCCAGCTGGAGCTGCCCGAGGGTGAACGAGTCGGGCATGAGCTCGAAGACGACCGGGTGGTACTGGATCTTCGCGCGGAGCCGCGCGATCCCGGTCGCGAGGATCCGTCGGTGGTCGCCCTGCATGCGTTGACCCGGGACCAGCGCGTCGGCGGCAGGCCCCACGTGCGACTCCGGGATGAGCGCGGCCTCGTGCAGCAGCTCATAGCGTTGCAGCACCAGCTCGGGCGACCACGACCGACCCGCGAGGCCGAAACAGATGGCAGCGCGCAGCTCTCGCCGCTCGCGCTCGGCGGCGCTGCGGGCGTTGGCCACCCACGTGTCCAGCAGCGGTTCGATGACGTCCTTGACCAGCGTTGGGCCGGTCGCTCCCGGGCGGCGGTCCTCCCACGGGAAGTAGGAGTACCAGTCGCGCCACTCCGGCTCGTCGCGGCCCGTCGGCGCCTGGGTCAGGCCGAGGTACGAGACCGCCACGACGCGCCCACCCGTCGCCGAACGGTCCGGGTCGGCGAAGGTGTAGAGCTGCTCGACGTAACCGAGCCGATGGCGGGTCTGCTGCTCGACCCAGGCGCTGAGCCCAGCCTGCAACGACCGGTGCTCACTCCGAAGGGGGCCGGACGGCAGGCGCTGCCCCTCGTCAGCGGTCAGGACCAGTGGGCGGTCGTCGGCCACCGCGGTCACCACGGCGACGAGCTCGGTCCCTACGCGCTCTGCGGTCACGGGCCCAATGATGCCCACTCCCGCTCGGTTTGAGGTACTCGAGCGGGGTGTCCGCGCGCCGTCGCACCTCAGACGCAAGTCGTATGCCGCTGAGCTGGGTCCGCTCGTCGAGCTGAGTGGGTCTGGGTAGGCTCCAGCGATGGTGCTGTCCGATTCGTCCCGGGTCCTCGCTGCGATCCTCATCCTCAGCCTGGTCACCGTCGAGCTCGGCGGGGTCTTCGTGCTGCTCATCGTCGGAGGCCGGCGCGTGGCGACACCGCTCCAGCTGACGTTCTTCCGGGCCGGGCACGCGCACGCCGGTGTCCTGCTCATCCTCGGCCTCGTCGCCCAGGTGCTGGTCGACGCCACGACGCTGACTGGCGTGTGGGAGTGGGTCGCCCGGGCGTTGATCCCCATTGCCGCGCTGCTCCTGCCGGGTGGCTTCTTCCTGTCGGTGGCCCGGTCCGGCGCGACCAGCGCGAACCGGCTGAAGATCCTCATCCCGACCGGCGCAGTCGTTCTGGCGATCGGTCTGGTCACGCTCGGGGTCGGACTCCTGGCCGGCTGAGTCGCTGTGGCGCATGAGTTGGGCCGCCGTTGAGCGAACTCGTTGCCGAGTCGCGCGGCCGGTGATCGCCTACGTCGACACGTCCGCTTTCGTGCTCAGGGTGCACTCGTCCGAGACCGTTGTGGATGTCGGCGGCTGGCGGGGTTTCGCGTCCAGCCCCACGACAAGTGCTCTCGGCGTTGGTTGTTGTGGCGTTGCGGCGTCGCTTGCCACGAGAAGTACGTTCGTGGTGAGTTGTCGTGGCTCGAGCTTCCCCACGAGGTCCGGAGCGGACCGCAGTGGGACTCGGACGAGAACGAGGTCGTGAGCGGCATACGGCCGCCGATAGGCTGGCGCCCGTGATCGACATCAAGCTGCTGCGCGAGGATCCCGAGCGGGTGCGTGCCTCGCAGCTGGCTCGCGGTGAGGACCCGGGGGTCGTCGACGCGATCCTCGCCGCCGACGAGCGTCGGCGCTCGTCCCTCGGGCAGTTCGAGGCGCTGCGCGGCGAGCAGAAGGCGGTCAGCAAGGCGGTCGGCGCGGCGATGGGCGCCTTCCAGAAGGCGAAGAAGTCCGGCGCCGACAACGTCGCCGAGCTCGAGACCGCAGCAACCGCAGCCCGTGAGCGAGCCGCTGAGCTGAGCGACCGCGTCAAGGCCCTCGAGGCGACCGCTGGACACGCCGACGACGACCTCGACACCCTCATGCGCAAGGTCGGCAACGTCATCGTCGACGGCGTCCCCAGCGGCGGCGAGGACGACTACATCGTGCTCGAAACCATCGGCACCCCAAGGGACTTCACGGCCGAGGGCTTCGAGCCGCGTGACCATCTCGAGCTGGGTGAGAGGCTCGGCGCGATCGACATGGAGCGCGGCGCCAAGGTGGCCGGGGCGCGGTTCTACTTCCTCACCGGGGTCGGCGCGCGGCTCGAGCTCGCGCTCTTGAACATGGCCGTGGCGCAGGCGGTCGAGAACGGGTTCACCCCGATGATCACCCCCACCGTCGCGCGGCCCGACGTCATCGTCGGCGCGGGCTTCATGGACGCGCACGCCGAGGAGGTCTATCACCTGCAGACCGACGACCTCTACCTCACCGGCACCTCCGAGGTGGCGCTCGCCGGCTACCACGCCGACGAGATCATCGACCTCACGGACGGCCCGAAGCGCTACGCCGGCTGGTCGGCCTGCTACCGGCGCGAGGCCGGCTCGCACGGCAAGGACACTCGCGGCATCATCCGGGTGCACCAGTTCCACAAGGTCGAGATGTTCGTCTACTGCCGGCCCGAGGACGCAGCGGACGAACACCAGCGCCTGCTCGACTGGGAGCGCGAGATGCTCGCCAAGGTCGAGGTGCCCTACCGCATCATCGACACCGCGGCCGGCGACCTCGGCAGCCCCGCCGCGCGCAAGTTCGACTGCGAGGCATGGGTGCCCACCCAGAGCCGCTACCGCGAGCTGACCTCGACGTCGAACTGCACGACGTTCCAGGCCCGCCGGCTGAACACACGCGAGCGGGTCCCTGCTGACCTGGGTATCGGCAGCGGCACCCGCGCCGTGGCGACCCTCAACGGCACCCTCGCGACGACGCGGTGGATCGTCGCGATCCTCGAGAACCACCAGCAGCCCGACGGATCCGTTCTCGTCCCGAGCGCCTTGCGGCCCTTCCTCGGACTGGACGTGCTGACCCCGATCGGCTGAGTCACCCGCAGCCCGTATGCCGCCCACTCGTTCAGCGCTCGCCTGTTACGCGGGCGGTGGCCGGCTCACCGCGACGTCAGCCGGCGGCCGATCTCGCGCAGGTGGTCGAGCACGGCGGTGACCGCGGCCCGCTGGGCCCGGTCCGGTCGGGACAGCGCGAGCAGCGTGCGGGTCGAGCGCACGTCGGCGATGGGCAGGGTCACGACGCTCTCCCGGGTCCGGGTCGTGTAGCGCGGCAGGATGGCTAGCCCGGCACCGACCGCGACGAGGGACTCGACGAGCCGGTTGTCACGGACCCGGTAGCGCAGGTCGACGGCGGCGCCCGCCCGGTTCTCGATCGCGATCCGCAGGGCGTCGAACGGGTAGCCCAGCGGCACCCCGATCCACGGCTGCCCGGCGAGGTCGGCGGCCCTCACCTCGGAGCGTCGAGCCAGCGGGTGTGACGTCGGGATCGCCACGTCGAGGGGTTCACGGGCGAGCGGCCTGACGTACAGGTGCTGCTCGGTCGAGGGGCGCCGAGCCATGCTGTGTCCGATCACGATGTCGTAGTCCGCCGTCTGAGTGGCATAGTCGGCTTCCGCGATGTCGACGTCATCGAGCTCGACCGTCACCGCCGTGCCCGCCAGCTCCAGCAGGAGCGGGGGGACGAGCACCTCGGCCGCGCTCGGCAGGGCGGCGATCCTGACCACGCCCGTCGGCTCACCGCGAAGAGCGTCGAGGTCGTGCTGGACCTGCCCGAGTGCGGTCGCGACGGAGACGGCGCCGTCGGCCAGAAGCTGTCCCGCGACGGTGAGCCGCAGTCTCCGGCCGTCGGGCTCGACGAGCCGGACTCGCAGGTCGCGCTCGGCCGTGCGTAGCTGCTGGGAGAGGGCCGACGGCGTGCGGTGCGTCGCAGCGGCGACCGCGGCGAGGCTGCCGCGGTCGGCGAGCTCTCGGAGCAGCTCCAGATGCCGGACCTCCATGTAGGCACCCTACAGTGGCCAGCAACAACAATGTGATTGTGCTGAACGGTCCGCGTCGCGATCATGGACTCATGCCGTCCCGCCACCGCCTCCTCGCCGTGCTCGTCGCGATCATGTGGGGCGTCAACTTCCTCGCGATCCACCTGTCCCTGCAGCAGTTCCCGCCGTTGTTCCTCGTCGTGCTGCGCTTTGCCCTGCTCGCGATCCCGACGGTGCTGTTCGTCCCGAAGCCCGACGTCCCGCTGCGCTGGCTCATCGGCTACGGGCTCGGCTTCGGCGTCGTCCAGTTCACCTTCCTCTACACGGGGATGGCCGCCGGGATGCCGACCGGCCTCGCCTCGCTGGTCCTGCAGGCCTCGGGCCCGTTCACGCTCGTACTCGGGGTGGTGCTCCTGCGTGAGCGGGTCCGGCTGGCACAATGGGCCGGCATCGGTCTGGCCGTGCTCGGGATGGCCCTGGTCGGCTTCTCGCAGGCAGAGTCGGCGCAGCTGCTGCCCTTCGTCCTCGTCCTGGTCGGCGCATTCGGGTGGGCACTCGGCAACCTCTCCGGCCGCCTCGCCAAGCCGGTCAGGCCCTTGCACCTCGCGATGTGGATGTCGGTCGTCGTGCCGGTCCCGATGCTCGCCCTGTCCCTGCTCGTCGAGGGGCCACGCGCCATCGGCCACTCCCTGGCGACCTCGTTGACGGCGCAGGCGGTCCCGGCGTGGGCGGGTCTGGTCTACACAGTGGTGATCGCGACGGTCGTGGGCTCGGGCGTGTGGACGTGGCTGCTGTCTCGGCATCCGGCCGGCGTCGTGGCGCCCTTCTCGATGCTCGTGCCGGTCGTCGGCATCCTCACCGCCGCCATCGTCCTCGGGGAGCGGCCGAGCCTGCTCGAGTACGCCGGCGGAGCCATCGTCGTAACCGGAGTCGTGGTCGGTTCGCGCGCGCCTCGCCCGAGCCGCCCGAGCCGCCCGAGCCGCCCGAGCAGCCCGAGCCGCCCGCGCCGCCCGCTGCGCGTCGGCGCGGAGCCGGCTGAGCGGCATACCCCGATGGTCTTGGCGGTCCTTGGCGTGGCACCCGACCCGGGCCGTGACTCGCGTGCCTGCGGGGCCCGGTGAGAGTCAGGCCGCCCGGGGATCACTGCCAGCTCAGGACCCGACGCAGACGCCGTAGACATCCACGGTGTGGCTCACGAACGCATCGTTGTTCGTGACGAAGATCTTCCAGTCGTTCCCGGGCTCCGGCTTGCTGGCGGTCACATCCACCAAGATGCTGTCGTCGGTGACGTCATACCCGCCCCCGCTCAGGGTGGTCCCGGACGGGCACCCCACGGTGCTGGTGAAGCCGCCGCGGGTCGGCGGGAGCGTGATGGAGTTGGTCTGGATGATGGTGCGGGCCGCGCCGGCCGGGCCAGCCGCGCCGGTGGCGCCGGTGGCTCCGGTTGCGCCCCTGGGCCCCTGTGGGCCGGTGGCTCCGGTGTCGCCCTTCGGACCCTGCGCGCCGGGGGCTCCGGTGTCGCCCTTGGGGCCTTGTGGCCCGGCGGCACCCTGCGGCCCTACGGGTCCGGTCTGGTTCCAGGTGACCAAGGTGTCGCGCGGCAGGCAGCGAGGCGCCGAGGAGGGGTTGACCGAGACGTGGTAGAGCGCGCCGAGGTTGTGCTGCAGACAGCCCTGGTAGACCTTGGCCGGCGAGCGGTCGCTGGCGAGCGTCAGGGTGGCGCCACCGACCGCGAGGGCGGCGGCGACCATGCCGGCGGTCAGGATACGGCGGGTGATCGGGATACTCATCGGTTCTGTCTCCTTGCGATGGATGGGTGGGTCAACCGGGTCTCAGGGTCTGTGTCCCGAGGCGGCCGGAGCGTTACAGTCGGGTGCGTGGACGAAGCGGTGCTGCTGGCTCGGTTGCGCGGCGGTGAGGAGGCCGCGTTCGCCGACGTCGTCACGGCGTGGTCGCCGGTGATGTTGCACGTCGCGCGCGGGTTCGTCTCGACACGAGCCTCCGCGCAGGAGGTGGTGCAGGAGGCTTGGCTGGCCGTGCTGCGTGGCCTGGACGGGTTCCAGGGGCGGTCGGCGCTGCGCACCTGGGTGCTGGCGATCACCGCGAACCTGGCGCGTCGGCGCGGGACGACCGATGCTCGGACCGTGCCGTGGACCGATGTGGCTCCCGATGACGCGGGCACCGTGGACCCGGCACGGTTCCGCGGGCCGGGCGACAACTGGGCCGGTGGTTGGACCCCGGCCGGTGCGCCTCAGCTGTGGGGCCCGGAGGCGGCCGCGTTGTCCGGTGAGGTGCGGGCCCTGTTCGCTGCGGCGTTGGATGCTCTGCCGTCGAGCCAGCGCACCGTGGTGGCGCTGCGCGACGTGGACGGGCTGTCCGCGCCCGAGGTCTGCGCGGCCCTGGGGGTCTCCGCCGCGAACCAACGCGTGCTGCTGCACCGAGCACGGGCCAGGCTGCGGCAGGAGCTCGAGGACTACTACCACGACGTGGAGGTGAGCTCCTGATGGCGCTGTCCTGCAAAGAGGTCGTCGAGCTCGTCACCGACTACCTCGAGGGTGCGCTCGACGCGGCGAGTGCTGCCGAGGTGCAGGCACACCTGGCGCTGTGCGAAGGCTGCGAAACGTATGTCCAGCAGATGCGCGACACGGCTGCGGCGCTCGGCGGTCTCGACGTCGACACCCTGCCCGGCGACGTGCAGGAGGACTTGCTGGCAGCGTTCCGGGCCTACCACCCTCGAGGGTGATCGGCCCGGAACGGCTCCAGGTGCCCGCGCGCCGGGTCAGCTGGCGGCGATGCCCTCGGCTCCGGTGCCGTTGTCCGGGTGCCAGCCGGCCACGGTCCCGATCCTGGTCAGGGAGCCGTCGGCCCCGATCCGGAACTCGTCGATCGTGCCCGCGCCGGTGGCCTGCTGATACAGGAATCGCCCATCTCCGCTGACGGCCAGGTCGACCGGGCCGGCGTCGGTGCGAGCGGTGACACCGGCCGCGTCGAGCAGGGTCAGCGTGCCGTCGCGGCCCGCCCGATAGCCGGTGATCGTGGCCGATCCGGCGTTGGCGACGTACAGGTACCCGCCCACCGACACCGACCAGCAGGTTGCTGCCTGGCCGTTCGCCACGAACGGCGAGACCGGGGTGAGGGTCCCGCCTCGGTGCACGGTGAACGAGTACACGCCGCCGGAGGCGTCGGCCACCTGAAGCCGGTCCTGCCGGTCGAAGCTGAGCGCGAACGGCACGGGGCCGACCGATGTGGTGACGGCCTGGGCCGCCGGCAGCCCGAACCGGTTCAGTGCAAACACCTGCAGCGTGCCGTGGGTCTTGGTCGCGACGACCAGATCACGCCCGTTCGGCGTGAGAGCCAGCTGGGACGGGGAGGCCAGGAACTGCGGGTCGGAGGGGTTTCCCAGCCCCAGGCCCTTGGTCGAGCCGGGGATCGGCACCAGCCGGTCTGCCACGACCCAGAACCCGGTGACTGCGCCGTCGCCGCCGGCATCGAGCACGTACGCCAGGCCGTGGGCCACGCTCACCGACACCGGCAGGTGACCTCGGGTGGGTAGCACCTGCACCCGGCGCAGCTGGTCGCCGCGGACCCGGAAGACGGTCAGCGTGTCGCTTCCTGCGTTCACCGCGAGGAGCAGGTGGTGGCGCCGGTCGTAGGTCAACGACCCTTGCGAGGCAAGCGGATCGACCACCGCACCCGCCTCGTTCCCGCCGCGGCCCCCGGTCGGGTACCGACCCGCTTCCCGAAGCTGCCCGCCACGACCCCGGTCGTAGACGACGATCGCGTTGCCGGCCGGGTCGTTGGTCTGCACGAAAACGGCGTGTCGACCGGTGAAAGCGTGCCCGGGCAAGGAGGTGTGATCAGGTGCGGCGGCTGTACGGGCAGCACCGGGCCGAGGTGTTGTGGCTGCGCTGGCTGCCGGTGCTGAGCCCAGCCCGAGCGCGAGAGCGCCCGCGGCCAGGGCGGCGATCATGCCGGAGCGGCGGAACATCATGATGAGATCCCTTCGTCGATGGTTTGACGGTCGAAGGAGTAGTGACCGCGCACCACCTGGGCGTTACACCCGGGCAGCGTCGCACCCGCGCCCGGGGCAACTGGCCGCTCACTTTCCCGCCGGGGCTGGATTGTTGGCGGGCGTGAGGGGGTTTGGCCGCTCACTTTCCCGCCGGGGCTGGATTGTTGGCGGGCGTCGGGAGTGCAGCTCGGGCCGCGGCGACCCGCGGAGCGAGCTGAGCTGCATACGGACCGGCCGCGGAACGGATCTCCGCCTTGAGGTGGAGGCGCCGCTCACCCATGCCGCCTACCCTGACGACGTGATCGACACGAGCGACTGGCGGGCCCGGCTGCGGCAGTTCTTCGCCATCGACGACCTCTGGGAACGGGTGCCGAGCCGTGGCTACCTGCGCCGGGACGCCGTCCTCGCGCTCGTCATCTGGGTGGTCTGCGCGCTCGGCCTCGAGCTGGTCCGGAGCGTGGGCGGGTTCGACCACGACGCGGTCCACGTCCCTTGGTGGCAGGCTCAGCTGGCGGTCGCGACCGCCGCGCTGCCACTTGTTGTCCGCCGGCGATACCCGCTCTCGATCGCGGTCTACCTGTCCGCGCACATGTTCGCGACCGGCATGCTCGCACCGTTCGTCATGATCCAGTTCCCGATGCAGGTCCTGTACTTCTTCGGCCTCTTCGGTGGGATGGCGTGGGCCCGTAGCCGGTCCGCCGCGGTCACGACGCTCGGCTTCATCGTCGTGTTCATGTTCGGGTGGCTGACCTTCCAGTTCGCGCTCGGCGCCGGGGCCGAGGGACTCGACGCGAGCAAGCAGTACGGACTGCTGCCGCCCATCCTGTCCAACGTCACGTACTCGATCCTCGTCAACATCTTCTACTTCGGCGCGGCCGTCCTCGGTGGCCACCTGACCTGGCGCAACGCACGCCAGCGCGCCGAGCTGGCCGCCCAGGCCCAGACGCTCGCCGCCCAGTCCGAACAGCTGCGCGAGCACGCCGTCACCGCCGAACGGCTCCGGATCGCACGCGAGCTGCACGACGTCGTCGCCCACCACGTCGCCGTCATGGGCATCCAGGCCGGAGCCGCGCGCAAGATCCTCTCCCGCGACCCCTCGGCAGCCGCCGGAGCGCTCCAGCAGGTCGAGCAATCCTCCCGCGACGCCGTCGGGGAGATGCGCGCGCTGCTCGGCACCCTACGAGGGCGCGCCGAGCCGGGCTCGCGCGGGCCGGAGCCCGGGCTCGGCGAACTCCCAGCCCTTCTCGACGAGGTGCGCGCCGCCGGGCTCCCGGTGAGGTATGCCGCCCACGACGATCTCGGCGTCGGCGCAGCCTCGGTTCCTCCCGCCGTCGGGCTGAGCCTCTACCGCACAGTCCAGGAGGCGCTCGCGAACATTCGGCGGCACTCCACGGCGAACGCAGCGAGCGTCGTGCTGCGGCTTGCTCACGGGGCGAAGGGCGACTACGCGGAGGTCGAGATCCTCGACGACGGACGAGCACGACCGGGTACCGGGGGGTCGGGCCTCGGACTGCTCGGGATGCGCGAGCGGGTCACCTTGCACGGCGGTGAGGTCGAGGCCGGGCCACGCGCCGTCGGCGGGTACCGGGTGCGAGTTCGCCTGCCGATCAAGGGGGTTCACGGATGAGTGACGAAGCCCTGCGGGTTGTCGTCGTCGACGACCAGCGACTGGTCCGGAGCGGCTTCGCGATGATGCTCGGCGCCGAGGACGACATCGTCGTCGTTGGCGAAGCCGCCAACGGTGCCGAGGGAGTCGACGTGGTCCGCCGGGAGCGGCCTGACGTCGTCCTCATGGATGTCCAGATGCCGGTGCTCGACGGCATCGCCGCGACCGGGACGATCGTGCAGGAGGATCTGGCCAAGGTCATCATCCTGACGACCTTCGACCGCGACGACTACCTCTTCGACGCGCTGCAGAACGGGGCCAGCGGGTTCCTGCTGAAGAACACAGACCCCGACGACCTTGCCGACGCCGTCCGGGCCGTCGGGCACGGGCATGCGTTGCTCGCCCCCGAGGTGACCCGGCGGGTCATCGCGGCGATGACTGCCGAGGCGTCGGGTGGGGCAGGGGTGGCCACACCCGGGGGCACAACGGCGCCGTCGAGGGACGATGCGCGGCTCGCCCCGCTGACCGCACGCGAGCTCGAGGTGCTCTCCCTCGTCGGGCGCGGCCTGTCCAACGCGGAGATCGCCCGGGAGCTCTTCGTCGGCGAGGCGACTGTCAAGACGCACGTCTCGTCGTGCCTGTCCAAGCTGCATCTGCGCGACCGGGTCCAGGCGGTCGTCCTCGCCTACGAGACGGGCCTGGTCGTCCGCGGTGCGCCCGACTGACCCTCCCCGCTCCGCCGCTCCCCCCATCGAGAGTGCACTTTCTCGCGTTCGAGGGTGCACTACTCCCGTTCGAGAGTGCCCTACTCGCGTTCGAGAGTGCAG
This sequence comes from Intrasporangium sp., assembly GCF_030452765.1. Taxonomy (GTDB): domain Bacteria; phylum Actinomycetota; class Actinomycetes; order Actinomycetales; family Dermatophilaceae; genus Intrasporangium_A. The sequence goes on along the minus strand of NZ_JAKDLO010000142.1, from coordinate 270 downwards.
TTGTTGGGATCGAAGGTGCACTACTCCCGTTCGAGAGTGCCCTACTCGCGTTCGAGAGTGCAGTTGTTGGGATCGAAGGTGCACTACTTCGGCTCGTCGATGAGAACTACTGAACTGTCGATGAGGATTTGTGCACTGTCGAGCAGAACTACTGAACTGTCGATGAGGATTTGTGCACTGTCGATCGGGACTACTGCACTGTCGATCGGGACTACTGCACTCTCGATGAGGAGTTGGGCTCCGTCTCGAGGGGGAGGGCCCGGTGCGAGG
>NZ_JAKDLO010000141.1 GCF_030452765.1 Intrasporangium sp. | reverse complement strand
CCGATGCCGGGTACCCGGGTGACCATCCGGGAGGCCAGGGCGGTCCTGGTCAACCGGTAGCCCGCGGACCGGTCGCCGAGGACCGTTGTCGGCAGCGCATGATGGAATCCTTCTCGTGCTCATCCTTCGTCGTGCCGCAGCTCCCGCCGCGCCGTCGATCCGGCTCGACGACAGCCAGCGTGCCGTGCTCGAGTCGTCGGCCCGGGTGCTGCGGGTCCTCGGCGGTCCGGGCACCGGCAAGACCACTCTCGCCGTCGAGCTCATCGCCCGGCAGGTGGCGACGGGGGAGCGGGCCGACCGCTGCCTCGTCCTCACCTCGAGCCGGCAAGCCGCTGCGGCGCTCCGCGAGCGGGTGACCGCCCGGCTCGACGGCACCAGCACCCAGTCCCTGGCGAGGACGTGGCAAGCCTTCGGCTTCGCGCTGCTCCGGTCGGAGGCGGCCTTGCGCGGCGACCCCGCACCTCGCCTGCTGACCGGCCCCGAGCAGGACGTCGTGCTGCGCGACCTGCTGGCCGGCCACGCGGCCGGTGACGCCCCCGGCCCGGAGTGGCCCGAGAAGCTCCGGCCGGCACTGGGCACGCGAGGGTTTCGTGGCGAGCTGCGCGACCTGCTCATGCGCACCGTCGAGCACGGTCTGGGACCCGACGACCTGCTGGCCCTCGGCAAGGAGCACGACCGGCCCGAATGGGTCGCCGCAGCCCAGGTGCTCCGCGAGTACGACCAGGTCACCGCCTTCTCGCGGTACGGCGCCTACGACCCGGCCTGGATCCTCACGGCCGCGGCCGACCAGCTGGAGCAGGACGGGCCTGCCCTCGACCGGCTCCGCGACGCGGTGTCGCTCGTCGTGGTCGACGACGCCCAGGAGGTCACCTCCGCCGCGGCGCGGCTGCTGCGGATCGTGGCCACGGCCGGTCCGAGGATCGTGCTGCTCGGTGACCCCGATGCCGCGGTCCAGACCTTCCGCGGGGCCGACCCCCGGTTCCTCGGTCAGGGGTGGACCGTCCTGGGCCGCGAGTCCGAGCAGGACAGCCACGTGCTCGCAGTCTCCTACCGCATCCCGGCCGAGCTGCGCGAGAGCATCGAGCGGGTCGTGCGGCGCATCGGCGCCCTCGGCGGTGGGGCGCAGCGGGAGTGGCGCGCGATGCGAACCGGCGGGCTCCTCGAGGTGGCGCTGCTGCGCTCGGCAGCCCAGGAGGCGTCCCACATCTCCGGCATCCTGCGCCGGGCGCACCTCGTCGACGCAGTGCCGTGGGACCAGATGGCGGTCATCGTGCGGGGTTCCGCGCGGGCTGGCCTGCTGCGACGGCTGCTGGCCACGGCGGGGGTTCCGCTCGCGACCGCGACGGCTGAGACACCCGTGCGCGACGAGATGACGGTCCGCCCGCTCCTGGCGATCCTGAGGACGGCACTGCAATCCGCGCGCTCCACGCACCACGGGCAGGCCTACGCACCCGACCCCAGGGTTGCGGCCGATCTCGTGACCTCGCCGATCGGCGGCGCCGACGCCGTCGCCTTGCGTCGACTCCGACGACTCCTGCGCCGCGAGGAGCTGGAGGCGGGTGGGGGACGGTCGAGCGACGAGCTGCTCGCCGAGCTGCTCCTCGATCCGGCTCGGGCCAGAGCGCTCGGTGACCTCGCTGCGCCGGCAGCCCGGGTCGCGGCCGCGATCGACGCCGGCGCCCGGGCGGCGCGGGTCGCCGACTCCGGGCGCTGGGAGCCCGGGGTGACGGCAGAGACCGTGCTCTGGGAGGTCTGGTCGGCGGCCGGGCTGGCTGAGCCCTGGCGTCGCGCGGCTCTCGCAGGTGGTGCAGGCGGGGCTCGGGCCGACCGTTACCTCGATGCGGTGCTCGGTCTGTTCGATGCCGCGGCCGCGTTCGTCGACCGGCTCCCGCAGGCCGGGCCCGCTGCGTTCCTCGAGCATGTCGAGGGTCAGGACGTCCCGGGCGACACGTTGCTCGCACGGGCACAGAGCGGTCCGACGGTGCAGCTGCTCACCCCCCAGGGCGCAGCCGGACGGCAGTGGCGCATCGTCGTCGTCGCCGGTGTCCAGGAGGGAGTCTGGCCCGACCTGCGCCTCCGCGGCTCGGTCCTCGGGTCGGAGGAGCTCGTCGACGTCGTAGCAGACCGTCCGCGCAGCTTCCGGGCAGCCCAGGCCGCCGTCCGCTACGACGAGACGAGGCTGCTTCACATCGCCCTGAGCCGCGCGACGGAACGGCTGATCGTGACCGCGGTGGGCAACGAGGACGAGCAGCCTTCGGTCTATCTCGACCTCATCGACCCGCCGCGGGTGGACGGGCTCGACACGGAGGTTCGCCGGCATGCCGACCCACCTCGCCCGATGACCCTGGCCGGGCTCGTCGGGCAGCTGCGCCGAGAGGTGGCCAACCTCGATCCGCTCGTGGCGCGGCCCGCGGCCGAGCTGCTCGCGCATGCGGCGAGGGCAGGTGTGGCCGGAGCCGACCCGATCAGCTGGTGGGCCTTGCACGACCTCACCGACGACCGGCCGGTCCGGGCGGAGAGCAAGGTGGTACGCGTGTCCCCGTCGAAGGTCGAGCGCTTCCACCAGTGTGGGCTCTCGTGGTTCCTCGGTGCCGTCGGTGGAAGTGGCCCGGCAAAGGGCGCCCAGCTCGTCGGCACCCTCGTGCACGACATCGTCGCCGACCATCCCGAAGCCGGCCGAGCGAGCCTCGATGCCGAGCTCGACCGCCGATGGGGCCGGCTCGGCCTTCCCCCCGGGTGGCTCACCGACCGGGCACGGCAGGAGGCGCACGACATGGTGGGCCGGTTCACCGTGTATCGGGACGAGGCCGGACACGAGGGGTGGCAGCCGGTCGGTGTCGAGACCGACTTCACGGTGCGGATCGGGCGAGCGGGCCTCGCCGGCCGCGTCGACCGGATCGAGCAGGACCGCGACGGGCGGCTGCGGATCGTCGACCTCAAGACCGGGCGGAGCAAGCCGACCGAGGCCGAGCTCGCCGAGCACGGCCAGCTCGGCGCCTATCAGGCTGCGGTCGAGGCAGGAGCCTTCACCGAGCTCGGCACCAGGTCAGGTGGGGCGGCGCTCGTACAGCTCGGCAAGGCCGGCCGGACCGGTGGTCGCCCCGCTGTCCAGCGCCAGCCACCGGTCGGCGAGGCGGACGACCCCCAGTGGGCCCGGCGGCTGGTCGAGCAGACTGCGACAGGGATGGGCGCCGCCACCTTCCGAGCCGTCCAGGGCCGTTGGTGCCAGGTGTGCCCGGTCAGGGGCTCCTGCCCGGTGCAGCCCGAGGGGGAGTCACTGTGAAGCACTCGGCGGCCGAGATCGCCGCGGCGTTGGAGCTGCCGCAGCCCACCTCGGAGCAGCAGGCGGTCATCGAGGCCGGGCCCGAGCCGCTGCTCGTCGTCGCCGGAGCCGGGTCCGGCAAGACCGAGACGATGGCGGCTCGTGTCGTCTGGCTCGTCGCGAACGGTCACGTCGAGCCCGACCAGGTCCTCGGCCTGACGTTCACGCGCAAGGCCGCCGCCGAGCTGTCCGCCCGGGTCACCGGCCGGCTGCGAACCCTGGGCCGCACCCGGCTGTGGACCCCTCCCGTCGACGACTGCACCGGTGCCGAGGTCCTCGGTGGGACCCCCACCGTCTCGACCTATCACGCCTACGCCGGTCGGCTCGTGCGCGAACACGCGCTGCGCCTCGGCATCGAGCCGGAGTACCGGCTCCTCACCGAGGCCGGGGCCTGGCAGCTCGCGGCTGAGGCCGTCGAGCGCTACGACGGCGCGATGGACGGCGTCGGCAAGGCCGCCTCGACGATCATCGAGGCGGTCATGGGGCTCGCCGGCGAGATGGCCGAACACCTGCTCGGCCCTGCCGCCGTGGCGCGCTACCTCGACGAGGTCATCACCCACCTCGACGAGCTACCCGACGGTGAGGGCAAGGGCTCGCTCACGCCCGCGCGGGAGGTGCTCGGGGTCCTGCGCGAACGGCGCGCCGTCCTGCCGATCGTCACGCGCTATCTCGCCCTCAAGCGGGAGGGGGACGCTCTCGACTTCGCGGACCAGATGGCGCTCGCAGCGTGTCTCCTCGAGGCCGCCCCCGACGTGGGCCGCATCGAACGCCAGCGCTTCCGAGCGGTGCTGCTCGACGAGTTCCAGGACACCTCCGAGGCTCAGCTCGCGCTCCTGCGCGCCTTGTTCCACGACGGCGACGACCCGGTGGCGCTGACTGCCGTCGGTGACCCGAACCAGTCGATCTACGGCTGGCGTGGCGCGAGCGCGACGACCCTCGCCCGCTTCCCGGCCGAGTTCGCAGGCGATGACGGGCCGGCCGCGGTGCTGCCCCTGTCGACAAGCTGGCGCAACGACCTGCTCATCCTCGATGCGGCCAACGTCACCTCGGGCCCGCTGCGCACCGCGCACGTGCGACCCCTCTCGCCGCGGCCGGGTGCCGGGGTGGGCACCGTCACGGTGGCCCGGCTGACCTCCCTCGAGGACGAGGCGGCGCATGCAGCACGCTGGGTGGCGGCCCGGTGGCGCACACCGAGCGGTCGCCGCACCGGCCGCTCCGCCGCCGTCCTGTGCCGGCGCCGCGCGCACTTCCCGGTCGTCATCGACGCCCTCCGCCACGAGGGCCTGCCGGTCGAGGTCGTGGGTCTCGGGGGACTGCTCATGACCCCTGAGGTCGGGGATCTCGTCGCCGTCCTGTCCGTCGTCGCGGACCCGAGTCGGGGCGACCAACTGATGCGGCTGCTCACCGGACCGGTCGCCCGGCTGGGCCCGGCCGACCTCGATGCGCTGTGGTCCTGGGCCGGTGAGCTTCGTGGCATCGGCCGCGACCGTGGCAGTGACCTGTCCCCCGACAGCGCCGACGAGGCGACTCTCGTCGAGGCGCTCGACAGCCTGCCGGCACCGCAGTGGCGATCGCGGGCCGGGGCTCGGCTCGGCGTGACCGCTCGCACCCGCCTCACCGGCCTGGGAGACATCGTGCGTGCGCTGCGCAGGCTGACGACGCTTCCGCTCGTCGACCTGGTCGGGGAGGCTGAGCGAGCGCTCGGCCTCGACGTCGAGGTGTTGTCCCGGCCCGAGCACACCGCAGCGACCGCCCGCGCCCACCTCGACGCGTTCGCCGATGTCGCCGCGCGCTTCGCCATGACCTCCGATCGGCCCACCCTGGTCGGCTTCCTCGCCTGGCTCGAGGCGGCCCGGTCCCAGGAGCGGGGCCTCGAGCTCGGCCATGTCGAGTCCGACCGAGACGCCGTCCAGGTGTTGACCGTGCACGCCGCCAAGGGCCTCGAGTGGGACGTCGTCGCGGTGCCCGCCCTCGTCGAGTCCGTCTTCCCGTCCCACAGCGCCATATCGGTGACGTATGCCGACAGGTGCTGGCGGCTGAAGGGCAGGCCATCCGACAAGGGCTGGCTCACCGGCCTCGACGGGGTGCCCTACGAGCTGCGCGGTGACCGGGACGGCCTGCCCGTGCTCGACTGGCGTGCCATGCTCGACCGCAAGAGCTTCGGCAAGGTCATCGCCGACTTCGCCGCCGCCGGGGGCCGGCACGCGGTGGCCGAGGAGCGGCGCCTCGCCTACGTCGCGTTCACGCGGGCGCGCACCGACCTGCTCCTGTCGAGCCATTTCTGGTCGTCCCGCAAGACGATCAACGTCGAGTCTCGATTCCTCACGGAGATCATCCAGGCCATCGGTGACGACCTCGACCTCAGCGACTGGGCGGCGGCACCCGACCCCGCGACGAACGCCAAGGGCGAGCCCGTCTCCCCCGACAACCCGTTGCTCGCAGAGCCGGTCTCGGCGCTCTGGCCGCACGACCCCATGGCGCAGCGTCGGGTGGCCCTGACCGACGCGGTCGCGCACATCATCGACCTGGTAGGCGCCGAGGGCCCCCTCCCGCCCGTGCACGATGCTCGGTTCGACGACCTGCGTCTGCTGCTGGCCGAGCAGGCTGCCCGCCGGCATCGGGGCCCGAGCATCGTCGACGTCCCGCGTCACCTGTCCGCATCTGCCGTCGTCGCCCTGGCCCGCGACCCCGAGGCGTTCGCCATGCACCTACGGCGACCCATGCCCGCGCCCCCCGCAATCGCCGCCAGGCAAGGCACCGCCTTTCACGCCTGGCTCGAGGAGCACTACGCGAGGGCCGCCATGGTCGACCTGCTCGACCTGCCGGGCAGTGCCGACGAGGGGGCCGACAACCAGGGTGACCTGCGCCGGATGAAGGAGCTGTTTCTCGCGAGCGAGTGGGCCGAGCGCATCCCCGAGGAGATCGAGCTGCCGATCGAGACGGTCATCGACGGCATCGCCGTCCGGGGCCGGATCGACGCGGTCTTCCCCCGCGACGACGGCGGCTGGACCGTCGTCGACTGGAAGACCGGCACCCCACCCACGGGGCAGGAGGCTCGGGTCCGGGCGCTCCAGCTCGCGGCCTATGTGGTGGCCTTCGCCCGGCTGCACGGTGTGTTACCGGAGTTCGTCGACGGGGCCTTCTACTACGCCTCCCGCGGCGTCACGGTCCGCCCCGAGGTTCCGGACGAGGCGCAGCTCGCCGCACTGCTTGCGACCATCGCCCCAGGGTAGTGGCCCATCGCCGACGAACCCTCAGGTCTGGTTCCCGACATTCCGTGGCCCGCGCTGCCCCAAGGGGACGAATTCGGAGGCGCCCTCGTGCCGGTCGTCGACCGGATCCCCATCCCCTTCCGCCTGCACCAGGGAGACCCCGTCCGCCGGTGGAGCGGTCTCGGTGGGTGACACCACCGCCGGTGGCGCGTCCGTCCGCGACCCCATCGCGAGTGGCTCGTCGGTGGGCGGCGCGTCAGCCTCCGACGCCTCGGTGGCCGCCTCGAACTCGGCGTCGTCGGCCGAACCCAGCGGTATGACGCCGTGCTCGGCCTCGACCGGACCATTCGCCGGGGTGAACGGCTGGGTCGCCTCGTCGAACCCGGCGTTGTCGACCGGACCGTTCGCCGGGGTGAACGGCTGGGTCGCCTCGTCCTCGGGGTGACGGTTCCCTGCCCGAACCGCAGCCTCGGCTCCGTGCTCGGCCTCGGCCCCATCGCTGGGGCCCTCCCTTGCCGCGGTCGTGGCGGGCACCGAGACGGCGGCCACCTGTGCTTGAGTGCGCTCGCGCCGGGCCGCCCGCTCGGCCTCGATCCGACGGGCCTTCGCATGCTCCTCGGCCTCACGGGTCCGCCTGTCGAGCTTCCGCAGCTGTGCCGAGACCTGCTCGACAAGCCTGGTCTCGGTCGCCGAGAGGGCGGCCAGGAGTCGGTGCACCAGCGACATCTCGGCAGCGAGCCGGGCCCGGGCCATCAGGTTGGCGTCCGGTCGCTCGATGCGTGACTGAGTGTATGCCTCGAGGACCGTGTCCAGTGCTGCCGGGTGGGCGCGGCGGACGAGCTCGGCGAGGTCGTCCGCGGGGTCGGCCACCCTGGCCTGCTCCCAGCCGATGACGCCGCGCACACGACCGCTGCCTGCGTCGTCCGGGTCGTCGAAGCTGGCCAGCACGTGCGAGCCGGTGTAGGCGCCGTGGACGGGAGTCGGCGCGAACCGCCACAGGGAGATGTCCTCCAGCCGGTACTCCCACCTCGAGAGCAGCCCGGAGGGGACGTGCCCGGACGCCGAGGCCCGGTCGAGCTCCGAGAGCATCCGCCTCCGATGGGACTCGGCGTCGTAGCTCGGCCGGCCTGCCTCCTCGAAGACGGCCAGCTCGATGTTGTGGATGTGGGCGAGGGTGCGCCCCACTCCAGCCGCCAGCGGCACCCCGGGCGGCAGCGCCGCGAAGCGGAGCGGCTGCCCCGGCACACGAGCGTGGACGACCGCCCGGCCGGCGCGGCCGACCGACACACCACGGATCACCGGCAGGGCGATCTCGAGCCGATGCGCCAGCAGCGACATGAGGCCGCCCACGTCCTCGAGCAAGGTGTCGGCTGCCGCCGTGCGACCTGCCCGAGCGACCCACCGGCGGTCCTGCGAGTCGGTGACGAACGCGACCTCGTAGAGGTCGCCGAGCCCGACCGGAACCCCCGTGACGGAGACCGGGTCGAGCCCAGGGACGGCCGAGCTCGCGAGAGCGGCGAGACGCAGGGCACTCCGGGACACCCCCCCACCGTAGGCGGAGGAGGGAACCTAGGGTGGGAGGGTGAGCACGACGCACGCGATTCTCGAGGACCTCGCCCTCGCGACCGGGGTCCTGGACCGGTCGGGCCACGAGCGGCGTGACCCGCGGCTGCTCGATGCCCTGCTGACCGACCCGGCAACACGGGTCGTCGAGATCCGCGGCGAGAAGGCCGCGGTCGACGTCGCGGACGGTCGGGGTTCGTTGCGGCTGCGCGCCCCCCAGTCCGGTGATCGCACCGTGCTCGCCGCGGCGCTGGGCCGCGGGCCGGACGGGCGAGCCTACGTCGCCGTGCTGCCGCTCACCACGTCCGAAGAGCTCGACGGGTCCTGGCTGACCCTGCGCAGGGCGGGAGACCTGCTCGACCGGCTCGACGCGGGGCTCTTCACAACCGCTCTGGCCCTCGCGAACTGGCACGGCACCCACGGCCGATGCTCGCTGTGCGGCAGCCGGACCGAGCCCATCGAGGCAGGCTGGGTGCGTCACTGCCCGAAGGACGGCAGTGAGCATTACCCCCGCACCGACCCGGCCGTCATCATGTCGGTCATCGACCCGGACGACAGGATCCTGCTCGGGCGCTCACCACGGTGGCCGGAGGGCCGCTTCTCGGTGCTGGCAGGCTTCGTCGAGCCAGGCGAGTCCTTCGAGCAGGCGGTCGCGCGCGAGGTCGCCGAGGAGGTGGGCATCGCCGTCGACGACGTCACCTACCTGGGCAACCAGCCGTGGCCGTTCCCGTCATCGGTCATGGTCGGCTTCGCCGCTCGCACGGCGCAGGTCGACCTGACCCTCGACCCCGTGGAGATGGCCGAAGCACGCTGGATGACCCGAGACGAGTACCGGCAACTCCTGCGCAGTCACGAGATCCGCACGCCGGTCGGCATCTCGATCGCGAAACGGATGATCGAGCACTGGCTCGGCGAGTCGGTCGAGTCCGCCGCACGGGGCTAGCCCCAGGGTCGGCCGAGCCACGTGTCGGCACGGCCTTCCCACCCGGGTGGGAGGATGACGGGGGACCGCGAGACGCAAGGAGGGTCATGTCGGGGACGAACCCAGCGGCATACCCGCTCCTGACGGCCGACGCGGTCCTGGCGGGCCTCGACCCCGAGCAGCGTCAGGTCGCGACGGCACCCCCCGGTCCCGTGTGCGTGCTCGCCGGGGCGGGCACGGGCAAGACGCGGGCCATCACGCACCGGATCGCGTATGCCGTCCACTCCGGGCTGCACCAGCCGCAACGGGTGCTCGCGGTGACCTTCACCGCCCGCGCGGCGGGCGAGATGCGCACCCGCCTGCGCGGGCTCGGCGTGCGGGGGGTGCAGGCCCGCACCTTCCACGCGGCCGCCCTTCGCCAGCTGCACTACTTCTGGCCCCAAGCCGTCGGTGGCGCCGCCCCGGAGGTGCTCGCCCAGAAGGCGCCGGCGGTGGCCGAGGCCGTGAGCCGGCTGCGGATGCGCTTCGACCGCACGGCCATCCGCGACCTGTCGGCCGAGATCGAATGGGCCAAGGTCAGCCTGCTCACTGCCGAGAGCTACCCCGACGCGGCCAGGGCCGCGCGACGCAAGCCGCCGGGGGTCGACGTCACCGGTATGGCGCGGGTCCTCGACGCCTATGAGGAGGTCAAGCACCGTCGCGGCGTCATCGACTTCGAGGACGTGCTGCTGCTCACGGTCGGCATCCTGGCCGACCGTGACGACATCGCGAGGGCCGTGCGCGACCAGTACCGGCACTTCGTCGTCGACGAGTACCAGGACGTCAACGCGCTCCAGCAGCGGCTCCTGGACCTCTGGCTGGGGGAGCGCTGCGACGTGTGCGTCGTCGGGGACCCGGCGCAGACGATCTACTCGTTCACCGGCGCCAGCCCCCGGTACCTGCTCGGCTTCCGTCGGCGCTTCCCCGACGCCACGATGGTCCGGCTGGTGCGCAACTACCGTTCGTCGCCCGAGATCGTCGACCTGGCCAACCGCATCGTGTCGAGTGGGCCTCAGGCGGCCCGCGATGGGGCCGTCCAGCTCCGCGCCCAAGCGGATCCCGGTCCTCGCCCGCTCCTGACGAGTCACCCCGACGACCCGTCGGAGGCGGCGGCCGTCGCGGCCCGGGCCAAGGCGCTGATCGACGAGGGCACCCTCGCCGGCCAGATCGCCGTCCTCTTTCGCATCAACGCACAGTCCGAGGCCATCGAGCACGCCCTCGCCGACCAGGGGGTGCCCTACCTCGTCCGGGGCGGGGAGCGGTTCTTCGCCCGCAAGGAGGTCCGCGACGCCATCCTCCTGCTGCGCGGGGCGGCCCGTGGCGACGACGGGGACAAGCCCCTGGGCCACCTGACCCGTGACGTCATGACCGGGGCCGGCTGGACACCTGAGCCGCCGAGCGGCTCCGGGGCCGTGCGCGAGCGGTGGGAGTCACTCAGGGCGCTCGCCCAGCTCGCCGACGACCTGCTCGAGACGGTCCCGGAGGCTCGGCTTCCCGAGCTCGTGGCGGAGCTGGACCGGCGGGCCGCCGAACAGCACGCCCCCGCCGTACAGGGGGTGACGCTCGCGAGCCTGCACGCTGCCAAGGGCCTCGAATGGGACGTCGTCTTCATCGTCGGGTGTTCCGACGGGCTGATCCCGATCTCGATGGCCGAGGGTCTCGACGACATCGAGGAGGAACGCCGGCTGCTCTATGTCGGTCTGACGCGGGCGCGCCGGCGACTGGAGCTGTCCTTCGCCGGGTCTCGTGCTCCCGGAGGGCGCGCGACCCGGCGGCCTTCGCGCTTTCTCGCGGCGGGTTCGGATGTCCTCGGTGAGCAGGCCCAGGTCGGCGCCGGCAGCCGGGGCGCTTCGCGGCGCGCCACCAAGGCCGCCGAACGGGCTCAGTGCCGCTCTTGCGGCGCCCAGCTCGGAACCGCGGCCGAGCGCAAGACCGGCCGGTGTGCCGACTGCCCGCCGACCTACGACGAGGCCACCTTCGACCGGCTCCGTGAGTGGCGCCTGGCCGTCGCGCGTGCGGCGAGCGTGCCCGCCTACGTCGTCTTCACCGATGCGACGCTCACCGCGATCGCCGAGCGTGAGCCCGGCACCGAGGCCGAGCTGTCCGCGATCAGCGGCGTGGGCGCTCGGAAGCTCGCCGCGTATGGTGCCGACGTGCTCGCTCTCGTCGCGGGTGGCGCCGTCGAGTCCGTCGTCGAAACCCCTTCTCCCACAAGAGATTCAACCCGATCTTGAAGATCGCCGAAAAAGGTCCGACAGAATCCGGTAAATGGGTTGTTGCCTGGCAGGTCGACCGCGTACGCTTTTTGGGTAACAGCCCAGCGGCTCAGGTGGTCGGCTGGGGCCCGCGAGGTCGGAAGGAGGTTGGCCTGATGAACACGATGATCACCGCGATGAACGCAGTGCCCTGTGGCGTTGTCGCGCGTCCACGTCCGGTCGGCCAGATCCTCCTCGCGACCACGGCCGTCACGCTCCAGGGGACCGTTGTGCCCTTCGCCGCCCTCGGCACGCCCATCGTCGTCGTGGACGCCCGGGCTTTCGAGGGCAGCTCTGTCGACGCCCCGACCTACAAGACCACCGATGTCGTTCGCTCCCACCTCGGGAGGCCACCGGTCTGACCTCAGGCCCAGCGCCTCATCTCCAGGCCGCGAACCCGACATCACCGGGTCCGCGGCCTTTGTGTATTCCGCACCCTGTGCCGCTCCACCCATCATCACCGCCAGCGCCGTACCCGGCGCCCGACAGATAGGGGACACCACCATGACTCCCCGGATGACGAGCAGGACCGAGACCCGCCCCGGAGCGGGACTCTCGCAGCACGACCCGAACGAACCGGTGCGCCACATCCCGGGCGCAGTCGAGATGGAGGTGAACGCGATGCCGCTGAGCGACACGATCGACCTCGGCACTCGGGCCGAGGCCCACGGCGCAACCATTCCCTGCCGCGACTACGACGCGGAGCTGTGGTTCGCCGAGCGGCCCGAGGACGTCGAGCACGCCAAGACGCTGTGCGGGCTCTGCCCAGCCCGGGCCCAGTGCCTCGCCGGCGCTCTCGAGCGCCAGGAGCCATGGGGCGTCTGGGGCGGCCAGCTCATCGTCCAGGGGGCGATCGTCGCCCGAAAACGACCGAGGGGGCGCCCCCGAAAGCATCCGGTCGCTGCATGAGCGCCGACCGACGCGAGGACCCGACCGAGCGCCGGCGAGGGAGGCCCGC
>NZ_JAKDLO010000327.1 GCF_030452765.1 Intrasporangium sp. | reverse complement strand
GACCCGCCCCGCCGAGATGAGCATGAGCATCACCTGCGAGCAGTGCGGGCTCTCCTATGCCGGCGGCCGGGGCCTGGGCGGGATCGTGGCTCAGCCCGGCCTGCTGCGGGACCCGCGGTTCTGGGCTCTGCTGCGTCAGGTCCCTCGCTTCCACCGGGACGCGCGGCGGCTACTCGAACGCCGCGATGACGATGACCCCAGCTGGGCGGAGTTCCTCGATCAGGGTGGCTACCCCGACTACTTCGTGCAGCACTTCGCGATCCCGCTCGTTGCCTGCGTGTGGTCCTGCTCCACTGAGGACGCTGCGGCCTACCCGGCGCGTCACCTGTTCCGGTTCCTCGAGCACCACGGGATGCTGCGGGTCACCGGCAGCCCGACCTGGCGCACCGTGCTCGGTGGGTCCCGGACGTACGTCGACCGCCTGGTCGAGCGCCTGCCCGATGCGCGCACCGCCGACCCGGTGACCGCGGTCGAGCGGCACGAGGATGGCGTCGACGTGCGGACCGCGCACGGGAGTACCCGCTATGACCGGGTCGTCGTCGCGACCCACGCGGACCAGGCCCTGGAGCTGCTCGCCGACGCCACCCCCGTGGAGAAGGCCGACCTGGCCGCGATCACGTACTCGCGCAACGAGACGTGCCTGCACCACGACTCGTCCCTGCTGCCCGACGCGGCGCGCGCCCGGGCGTCGTGGAACTATCGGGTCTCGTCCTGTCGGGGCGGCTCGGACCGGGTCGTGGTGAGCTACTGGATGAACCGGTTGCAGGGTCTGGCCGACGAGCGCGACCACGTCGTCACGCTCGGCGCCAACGATCGGATCGACCCGGCCACCGTGACCGCCCGGATGACCTACACCCACCCCGTCTTCACCACGCGCGCGGTCGCGGCCGCACGACGGCTGCGAGATGCCGGCGGTGACCGGCTCGCCTTCGCGGGGGCGCATCTCGGCTGGGGTTTCCACGAGGACGGCTGCCGCTCCGGGGCTGCCGCGGCACGCAAGTTCGGGGTTCTCTGGTGAGCGCCCTCACCCCGCCCCTCGTGCCCGCGCTCGTCGTGGGCGAGGTCAGCCACACCCGTCGAGTGCCGATCCGGCACGCGTTCACGCACCGCGCCTACCAGTGGCTCGTCGACCTCGATCACCTACCGGTGCTGCCGTGGTGGATGCGACCACTGGCCGGTTTCGACGCCGGCGACCACCTCGACTCCGGGCGGCTCGGCGGCGGCATCCGCGGCGACCTGCAACGCTTCCTCAACCACCACGGTGTCGTGCTCGAGCCGGACGACCGGGTCCTCATGCTCGCCAACGCCCGGGTCCTCGGGCACGTCTTCGACCCGCTGACAGTCTTCTGGTGCCTCACCCCCGAGAGGGGCTCGCGGGCTGTCGTCTTCGAGGTGCACAACACCTACGGGCAGCGGCACGCCTACCTGCTCGACATCGACGAGTCGGGCCGGGCCGGCATGGACAAGACCTTCTACGTCTCGCCCTTCAACGATGCCTCGGGCCGCTACGCGGTGCGCCTGCGTCTGGCCCCCGACTTGGTCAGTATCACGGTCGGGCTCGACCGCGATGGCATCCGCGTGCTGACCGCAACGACCCGTGGTGTCCCGGAGCCGGCGACCCGCCGGAGTCTGTTGCGGGTCGCCACCACCCATCTGCTGATGACCCAGCGCGTCACCGTCCTGATCCGCATCCACGGGATCCGGCTCTGGCTGCGCCGCCTGCCCATCCTGCCCCGCCCTCGCCATCCCAAGGAGGTCCTGCGATGAC
>NZ_JAKDLO010000024.1 GCF_030452765.1 Intrasporangium sp. | reverse complement strand
CCTCGTTCACCCCATCGGTCGGACCCAGATTCTGCGGACACGCCAACGACGTCGCATACTCCCACGGGTCCTTCAGCTTCTTGCCCTTGACGTCCTTCCCAGCGCGCAGATTATCGATGCCGTCGCGGTCTTCTATATTGGCGCGAATCCCTTCACCGCGGCTATAGCCACCGACAAATGTTTCTCCCTCGCCAGCGGATGCATCTGCGGCACCGAGAACCAAGAGAAGCGCACTGATTGCCGCAGCGCTTCGAAGGCGCATCAGTCGCGTCCCTGTATCCCCGAGATGAGCCAACGATCCCTGTAGGTGAGATACACGAACACTGCACCTTCCTTGGCGGTGACTGTACTCACGACCCGGCCACTGTTGCTATCCACCCGCTCCACAGGCATCTGCTTGAACGCGGCGATCACGGTGTACTTGGGGTCGCCCGGGCCGTTCTCACCCAGCCCATCTATGGCCGTCGTCACAACCATGTCGCCCCGATAGCGCTCCCCCTCGGCCGCGAGGCCGACGGCCGTCTTCTGATAGTTCGCGCAGGTTTTGCAGCTCACCAAGGCGAAACCCGGCAACACATCTGTGCGCGGCACGCTCCACGCCTCGTTGAGCTTCTCGAAGTAATACCTGACGAACTCGTTGGCGCCCGCACGGGTGCGTGCCTTGGCCGCCTCGGGCAGGCCCTCGATCGTCGGCTTAGCACTCGTCGGCGTCGCCGGCGGCGTGCTCGAGGTCGTGCCGCTACTCGTGGCAGCACCGGTCGGCGCGCTGGACGACGCAACCGTCGGCACGGCACCCGTCGACGCCGGGTCCGGCGAACCGCTCCCGCACCCGGCCAGCACGGAACTGAGCACGAGCGCCAGCCCCAGCCCAGCGGCATACGGCATCGCTCTGCGGCGCATCGTCACGACAGACCCCTCATCAATACGCGGCGAACCGCACGAACAACGCGCAAAGCATGCCATACCGACGGCGCAACCCGCGCCGGCTGTCCACAGGCGCAACACGCGGGACACCGCCGCACGTCACCGAGCGACGAGCTCGACCTCGAAACCGCCGGGACTCTCGAGATAGGCGGCGTAGTGGTCCGGGCCACCCGCGTGCGGGTGCGCGCCGGCGAACAGCAGCGACCATCCGTGCGCGGGAGCGTCCGCAACAAGGGCATCGACCTGCGCACGACTCCCCGCGTGGAAGGCGAGATGGTTGACACCCGCTCGGCGCCTCTCGACCCCGCCGGCGACCAGGTCGGGCCCGGACTCGATGACGATGTAGTGGCCGGCGAGCTCCCAGGCGCGGCCCCGCCCCCAGTCGTCGCCGAACCGGTAGCCGAGCCGAGCGAGCAGCCAGTCCCAGGCGGCACCGTCCGTACCGAGGTCCTCCACCCAGATCTCGACATGGTGAATGGTTCCTGTCGCTCCAGCGGCGGCAGGCCCCTCCCATCGGGCGCGCGCCATATCCACCCTCGCCCCGGTGAGGCGACCGCCCACCATCGGGGTTCCCTCGGCACGCCAGTGCTCGATCGCCTCACCGTCATGACACTGGGGCGGACGCCCGTCGGCCCGGATGACGCGCCACCACGGGACGTCCGAGCCGTAGCGGCTCATCACGGCGCCGACGTTGCGCGGGCCGCCCTCGCCGAGCATCCGGGCGATGTCGCCGTAGGCGACCACCTGCCCCTCCGGGACCTGGGCGACGAGGTCGAGGACGCGTTCGGCGTACTCCTCCAGGGTCATCCGCGCCATCGGCGTCAGTAGGGCGTCTGGGCGGGGTCGATCTGCTCGATCCACGCGAGCATGCCGCCGTCGACGCTCGCGACGTCGGCGAACCCGGCGCGCAGCGCCAGCCGGGCCGCTTCCGCGGAACGACCACCGACCTTGCAGTGGATGAGGATCCGCCGGTCACGAGGCAGCCCGGCGAAGGCCGCGCCGGATCGGAAGAGGTCGAGATGGATCGGCACGGCGCCGGGGATCGCGGCGATGGCCCGCTCCTGCTCGCCGCGTACGTCCACGAGCAGCGGCGGGTCGGTGGCGGCGAGTGCGTCGGCCGCCTCACGGACGGTGACCGTCGGCACCGGCTCCTCGCCGGCCGCAGCCGCGCCCGGCACGCCGCAGAACTCGACGTAGTCGATCAGCTCGATGACGCTCGGGTGCGTCCCACAGACCGGGCAGTCCGGGTCGGCCCGCACGGTCAGGGTGTCCCACGTCTGGGCCAGCGCATCGTGGACCAGCAGCCGGCCGACGAGTGGCTCACCGATCCCGAGGAGCAGCTTGATGGCCTCCGTCGACTGCACCGACCCGATCGCGGCGCACAGGACGCCGAGCACGCCACCCTCGGCGCAGCTCGGCACCGACCCGGGCGGCGGCGGCTGCGGGAAGACGCAGCGGTAGCACGGCCCGTGGCCGGCCCACCACACGGAGACCTGACCGTCGAAGCGCAGGATCGAGCCCCACACGTGCGGCTTGCCAAGCATGACGCACGCGTCGCCCACGAGATATCGCGTCGGGAAGTTGTCGCTGCCGTCGACGACGACGTCGTAGTCCTTGATGACCTCGAGCGCGTTGCGGGAGTCAAGCCGCACGTCATGACGTATGACGCTCACGTGCGGGTTCACGCGGTGGACGGCGGCCTCGGCCGACTCGGTCTTGGGGCGGCCGATGTCGGCCTCGGAGTGGATGACCTGGCGGTGCAGGTTGGTCAGGTCGACGACGTCCGTGTCGACGATGCCGATGGTGCCCACGCCGGCCGCGGCGAGGTAGAGCAGCGCCGGCGACCCCAGGCCACCGGCACCGACCACGAGGACCTTGGCGGCGACGAGGCGCTCCTGACCCTCGAGCCCGACTCCGGGGATGAGGACATGGCGGGCGTACCGGGTGATCTCCGGCCCGGACAGCTCGCGACCGGACCGCACGATCGGCTGACGTCCCATGGGCTTACGGTACTGCTCGGTATTGTGTGATCGACATCGCGGGAGCCCTCGTCCCGGGCCTCCGGCACGACGAGAGGACGCGGATGCCCGACGATCTGCACACCACGGCTCGTGGGGGGCGTCTGCCCCGCACCGAGCGCCGGGCCCAGCTGCTCGAGGCGGCCTTGGGCGTCTTCGCCGAGAATGGCTACCACCAGGCCGCCATGGACGACATCGCGGCCCGGGCGGGGGTGTCGAAGCCTGTTCTCTACCAGCACTTCCCGGGCAAGCTCGAGCTCTACCTGGCGCTCATCGACCGGCACGCGAGCGAGCTCGAGCAGCTCGTGCGGGATGCCCTGGCGCTCGATGACAACAAGGTGCGGATCCGCACGATGGTCGCCGCCTACTTCGACTTCGTCAGCCATGAGGGTGCGGCCTTCCGCCTCATCTTCGAGTCCGACCTGGCCAACGAGCCGGAGGTGCGTCGTCGCCTCGACGAGATCGTGCTGACGTGTGCCGAGGCCATGGCCGGCATCATCCGCGACGAGACAGAGCTCGGCCAGGAGGAGGCCGTCATGATCGGCGTCGGCCTCGTCGGCCTCGCCCAGACCGCGGCCCGGCACTGGCTGAGCCACGGCGAGGCGATCTCGAAGGAGACGGCAACCCGCATCACCGGGGCGCTCATCCGGCGCGGGATCGCTGCCTTCCCCCTCGTTCCCCGTGGCGAGGGCGCCGACGGCCGGGAATCGGCCGTCGCCCCTGCTGGTTAAGGTGACGGCAGGTGGCAGCGACCGGCAAATCGAACTACCGACAAGCATGACGACCGACAAGCACAACGACCAGCAAGCATGAGGAAGGGATTGCCGTGGAGGTCAGGATCGGCGTACAGCACTGCGCTCGCGAGATCACCTTCGAGTCGACGATGACGTCCGACGAGCTCGCGGAGGCGGTGCGGGCCTCGCGCTCGGCCGAGGTCCTCGAGCTGACCGACGACAAGGGCGGGAGGGTTCTCGTCCCGAGCGCGGCTGTCGGCTATGTCACGACGGGCGCGGAGAAGAAGGGCGGCGTCGGGTTCGGGGCCCAGTGAGCCTCGGGGACCACCCGGCGCAGCACTCGGCCGCACGGGACGGCTGAGCCACCCGGTCCGACGGATGAGCGCGGATCGTTATCCGCCTCGTCGCAGATCCGCCCCGTAGGAAGCCGTGGCGTGCTTTGCTGGAGACAGCCGGACACCCCGGCCTGACCAAGCCCGCGCAGGGCTGAGAGGGGGCACGCCACATGCTCGGCACCATCATCGGGGCCATCGTGGCCGGACTGATCATCGGGGCGCTCGGTCGTCTCATCCTTCCCGGCAAGCAGGACATCTCGATCCTGATGACGATCGGTATCGGCATCATCGCCTCGGTCGTCACGACCCTCATCCTCGGCGCGATCTTCAACTACTCCGGCGGCCGAGGCATCAGCTGGTGGTACTGGATCATCGCCGCCGTGGTCGCTGCTCTCGGGATTTCGGCCTACGGGCGCATCACGAGCAAGTCCCACTGACGTCACCGACTCGAGAGGGCCCGACCGCGTTGGTGGGGCCCTCTCGCTGTCGAGCGCGGTCGCACCCTGGCGCCCTTCGTTCAGGCGGCCAACCCCAGCCGCCCCATCCGGCGGCTGTGCTCGTCGGTGAGCCGGACGAACATCCGACCGAGCTCGGCCAGGTCGGCCGCCGGTCGTCCCGGCGCGCCGATGAGCAGGGCGCCGAGCGAGTCGCGCTCGACGGCGACGTGCTGCGCCTGCGAGAGCGCTTCGCCGACGAGGCGACGACCCCACAGGGCGAGCCGTCCGCCCACGCGTGGGTCCGCCGCGATGGCGTCGCGGACAGCCCCGACCACGAAGTCGGCACGTCCGTTGTCATCGAGCACGCGGATGACCAGGTCGCGGGTGTCCGCATCGACATAGGCCGCGATCTCTCGGTAGAAGTCCTGCGCGATGCCCTCTCCGACGTAGGCCTTGACGAGCCCCTCGAGCCAGCCGGACGGGCGGGTCCGCTCATGGAAGGCGTCGATCGGGGCGACGAACGGCTCCATGGCTTGCTCTGGCTCGACGCCGAGGCTGCGCAGGCGGTCGGCGAGCAGGGCGTAGTGGCCGAGCTCCTGGTCGGCGAGGAAGGCCAGCTCGGACCGCTGCACGAGGCTGGGAGCCAGCTCGGCGTCGGCAGCGAGCTGGGAGAAGGCCCTCAGCTCACCGTAGGCGAGCGCACCCAGCAGGTCCGTGACGGCGGCCCGGTAGCCGGGATCGGCCAGGTCGAAACCGGTCGTCTCCGGTGGGGTCAGCGAGCCATCGGGATCGGTCATGAGGCTCACACTAGGTGACGTGGTCGGTGCCCTGCTCCCGAGCCGGTAGTATGAGTACGACCATGAGGTGCCCGGTCGGCTCTGACAAGCATTTGACGACAAAGAGCATTTGACGGTGCGGCACGGATGGTGTCCGGTCCAAGCCGAACGCCAGTGGCCCGCAGATGCCTGCGGGGCGTCGCACTCCGAAACCTTCCGATCGGCCCGTCAACGAGACACTGAGCTCCCGCCGCCCAACCGGGCCGTGGGGTGCTCGTGCAGACCGAGAGACCTACATGACCCAGAGCACGACCGAGGCACCCACGACGACCGGAGCCCCGCACACGTCCATGCAGGCAGAATCGAGCACGCCGCAGCGGACGTTCGCCGACTACCCCATCCACCCCGAGATCGTCGGTGCCCTCGCCGAGGCCGGCATCGTGACGCCGTTCCCCATCCAGGCGATGACCCTGCCCGTGGCCCTCGGCGGCCACGACATCATCGGCCAGGCCAAGACCGGCACCGGCAAGACGCTCGGCTTCGGTGTGCCGATCCTCGACCAGGTCGTCGCCGTGGGCGACCCGGGCTTCACAGCGCTCACCCGCCCCGGGGCACCCCAGGCCCTCGTGGTCGTGCCGACCCGAGAGCTTGCCGGGCAGGTCGCCGGCGACATCGAGAGGGCCGGTACCCGGCGCGGTATCCGCGTCCTCAGTGTCTACGGCGGCCGCGCCTACGAGCCGCAGGTCGCTGCCCTCCGGGCGGGCGTCGAGGTCGTCGTGGGGACGCCTGGCCGCCTCATCGACCTGTCGAAGCAGGGCCACCTCGACCTGTCCCAGGCCCGGGTCGTCGTGCTCGACGAGGCCGACGAGATGCTCGACCTCGGATTCCTGCCGGACGTCGAGACGATCATGGCCCTGACCCCGACGGCCCGCCAGACGATGCTCTTCTCGGCCACCATGCCCGGCGCGATCGTCGCGCTCGCCCGCCGCTACATGACCCAGCCGACACACATCCGCGCGATGGGCGACGACCCCCTCCACGCCCACACGGTCCAGGCGATCGAGCACTTCGTCTACCGCGCCCATGCCCTCGACAAGGTCGAGCTGATCTCGCGGGTGCTCCAGGCGGAGGACCGTGGGCTGACCATCGTCTTCGCCCGCACGAAGCGGGCCGCGGCCAAGGTCTCCGACGAGCTCGTCGACCGAGGCTTCGCCGCCGCCGCCCTCCACGGTGACCTGGGCCAGGGCGCCCGCGAGCAGGCGATGCGGGCGTTCCGCAATGGCAAGGTCGGCGTCCTCGTCGCGACCGACGTCGCCGCCCGCGGCATCGACGTCGAGAACGTGACCCACGTCATCAACTTCCAGTGTCCTGAGGACGAGAAGACCTATGTCCACCGGACCGGCCGCACCGGTCGGGCCGGCAACACCGGGGTCGCGGTGACCCTCGTCGACTGGGACGACACGCACCGGTGGGCCCTGATCAACAAGGCGCTCGACCTCGGGATCCCCGAGCCGGAGGAGACCTACTCATCGTCCGAGCACCTCTTCACCGACCTGCACATCCCAACCGAGGCCAAGGGCCGTCTGCGCAAGTCTGAGCAGACCCGGGCAGGCTTGGCCGCCGAACAGATCGAGGACCTCGGCGAGACCGGCAAGCGGCAGGGCAAGGGCCGCCATCGTTCCGGCGGCGCGCGTCCGGAGACCTCCCGCCCGCGCAAGGACGACGAGGCACCCCGGCGCACCCGCAACCGCCGCCGCACGCGCGGTGGAGGTGCGGCAGCGGCCGGTGTCGATGCTGCTGCCGACACCTCGCCTGCCGGGACGCAGCCCTCCACGGCCGAGCCGTCCGCGCGCCCACGTCGACGCCGCCGCCGCGGCGGGCACGGACGCACGAGCTCGGCTGCCGGCACGTCCAGTCCGCTCGCCGACTGAGCAGGCTTCCTCGAGGAGTCGGCGACTGACGGACCGAGCCGCCGCACGCGAGCCCGCTCAGCGACATACGAGCGTACTCGTGGTCCCGGTCGTGCTCTGACCCGGCTGGCACCCGCCTCGAGGAACCCGGCGTGTGTTCACGCCGCCGGCGAGACTCGCTCCAGGTAACCGTGGTCGAGCAGCCAGATGATGTTGACGGACGCGGGCGCGCCCGCGATCAGGCTGCCGTCCAGCTGGTACTGGAGTGTCCCGCCGGGCTGCTCGAACCAGGCCGCGACCGGGCCGACGTGCACCGGCAGCGGCTTGAGCACCCGGTAGTTGTAGTAGTTGCACTGCTCGGCGGGGGTGCCGACAAGGTTGGACGGGGGGATGGCTCGACGGGCGTACGGTGCCCCGGTGGGAGCCAGGAAGGAACCGTACTCGCTGCCGTAGCGGTCGACGTACCGGCCCACCGCGAGAGTGCTCGTCCACACGATCGGGTCGCCCTGGCTGTCGAGCCGGTAGCCGTTCTGGGGCGGGTAGATCCAGCCACCACTGCCGTCGTAGAGGGTGGGGTCCCAGTACTTGGCGAGGAAGCGGGCCGGGCTGAGCCCTCCCGTCCGGTGATACCGACGCAGCTCGAGGCCGGTCAGCCCGCTGTTCGACAGGACCTCCGGACCGAGCCGTCGATCGCTGCGAAAGAACGCCGCCGAGCACCCGTGACGACCGCGACGCGGCTCGTCTGTGGCATCGGCGGCGCTGGGCTGGTTCGTGGCGGCGGCGGCACTCGCGTGCCCCGTCGCCACCGTTGGTGCTGCCGCCGAAGCCGGCGAGGGCACGGCGCTGACGAAGGCGAGCGTGGTCGCGAGGCTGACCACGAGTGCGCCAAGGGTTCGTCGAAGGCTCATCACGATTCTCTTTCTCGCCGGGCCCCCCACGACCGGCACACAGGCTAGGGCTCTGACGGCACCGCGTCAATCGCCCACGCGCTCGGGTGGCAGCAGCGCGAGATCGGCGGTTGCGCCGGCGGCTCGCAGCTCGTCCGCCAGCTCCGTGCGCCAGCGGCCCGCCCACCGCGGGTCGAGCCGGGCCAGCAGCTCGTGTTGATGTGCCCAGCGCAGCCGCCGGCTGTCCTGACCGGGGACCCGGTGGGCCGGCTCCCAGTCCGCCGCCGCGGTGAAGGTCACGCCCCGAAGGGCCCAGTAGAGCAGCTCGTCCAGGTCGTGGGTCGCCAGGTCCGAGAGGGTGCGCCCGGCCTCGTCGACCCGCCAGTGCAGGGTGCCGTCGACCTCGAGGACGAGGAACGGCCGAGCCTCCCCGTTGGGTCGGAAGTCGGGTAGGGCTGCGACCGGGATGTGAACCCGGGCGGCCAGCCGGGTCAGGGTGGCCGCGATCTCGGCACTTGTGGTCACGCCGTGGCCCCGTGCGGCGCCAGGTCAGAGCTGCTTGAGGAGCGAGGCCGCGACGTTGCGGTAGGCCTCCGCGCCCTTCGAGGTGCGGGAGGTGGCCAGGATCGAGCGTCCGGCAGCGGGCGCCTCCGCGAAGCGCACCGTCTTGGGGATCGGTGGTTCGAGCACTGTCAGCTCATAGCGCTCCCCCACGTCGGCCAGCACCTCGCGCGCGTGGCGGCTGCGCCCGTCGAAGAGGGTCGGCAGGACCCCCAAGACCTCGAGGTCCCGGTTGAGGATCTTCTGCACGTCGGCGACGGTGTCGAGCAGCTGACCCACGCCGCGGTGGCTGAGCATCTCGCACGGCATCGGGATGATCAGGGAATCCGCGGCGGTGAGCGCGTTCAAGGTGATGACGCCGAGGCTCGGCGAGCAGTCGAGCAGGATGATGTCGTATGCCGCTCTGCTCGCCTCCAGCGCGGTGCGCAGGACGTACTCGCGGCCGGGGCGCGGCAGGAGCATCGCCTCGGCACCGGCGAGGTCGATCACCGAGGGCACGAGGTCGAAGCCGTCGTCGCAGGCGATGACCGCGTCGGAGATGTCCGCCTTGCCCAGCAGAACCTCGTTGATCGAGGTCTCGAGCGAGTCGGGATCGACGCCGAGCGAGAAGGTCAGGCAGGCCTGCGGATCGAGATCGATGAGCAGGACCTTCTTGCCCCGCTCCGCGAAGGCCGCCCCGAGGGAGGCGACCGACGTCGTCTTGGCCACGCCCCCCTTCTGGTTGGCCAGGGCGATGACAGTCGCGGGTCCGGCGGTGGTTCCTGGCTGGGTCGGGCGCGGCATGGCGCAAGTCTCGCATGTCCGAGGGCGTGCTCATCAGGCGGCGGCACGACAGCCCACGAAAGGGAGCTTGGCATCGCGGGTGCCGTCGACGACGCCCTCTCGCTGCTCGAACGGGGTCTCGAGATCAGCCCCCGTGCCCGGCCGCCCGGGTCGCTGAGCAGCCGCCGATCGGGCTCACCGGACGTAGTGTCCGCGCCGCTCAGGGCCGGACAACGGGTGTGGCCCCGCTCGACTGCTCGATGATCGCGTCGAGCACCTCGCGTCGAGTCGTGTTCTCCGCCAGCCGGTTCCGCTTGCCATCCCCGTGGTAGTCGCTCGATCCGGTGAGGAGCAGGTCGTACTCGGCCGCCAGCCGCTCGGCCCGGGCGACCTCTGCCGGCCCATGGTCGCGGTGGTAGGCCTCGAGCCCACCGAGCCCAGCAGCCGCAAGCTGTTCGATGAACGAGTCCGGGATGCCGGCGCAACGGGTGCGGGTGAAGGGGTGCGCGATGACCGGCACTCCCCCGGCGGCCCGGACGATCCGCACGGCGCGGGCGAGGTCGACGGCATAGTGGCCGACGTAGTACGGCGACCGCTCACTGAGCCAGTCCGCGAAGGCCTCGTCGCGGTGCTGGATGACACCGGCCTCGATCAGCGCGTCGGCGATGTGCGGCCGACCGGGTGTGGCCCCGGGCCTGACCTGCGCGAGGACCTGCTCGTAGCTGATCGGGATGCCGTCGGACGTCATCCGTTCGACCATCCGCTCGAGCCTCGTCGCCCTGGACTCGCGGGCGCGCCCGAGCTCGGTGGCCAAGGCCGAGTCGGCGGGGTCGATGAGGTAGCCGAGCAGGTGGACCGACGAGTAGTCGTAGTGGCAGGAGATCTCGACCCCCTTGACCAGGGTGAGGCCTGCTGCGCGAGCGGCCCGCTCCGCCTCGGCCCAGCCACCGACCGTGTCGTGGTCGGTGATGGCGAGCACGTCGATCCCGGCTGCGACCGCGGCGGCGACGAGCTCGGTCGGCGTCTGCGTGCCGTCACTCATGCTCGAGTGGGTGTGCAGATCGATGACCTGCTCGTGAGGCGTCACACCCCCAGCGTATGGGTATGGCCCACCTCCGCCCGGGCTCAGGCCTCGCCCCCGACCTGCGGCCCGGGCCAGTTCTTGTCCGGCTGCGGCACCGGGCGGCCCGGCTGGTCGCCGCCCCGCGCGTCGAGGTAGCTCTCCTTGGGCACCATGACCTTGCGCCGGAAGATGCACACGAGGGTGCCGTCCTGGTTGTAGCCGATCGTCTCGACCTGCACGACGCCCCGGTCGTCCTTGCTCCTCGACTCCCACTTGTCGAGCACGCGGGTCTCCCCGTAGATCGTGTCGCCGTGGAAGGTCGGTGCGACATGCCGGAGCGACTCGACCTCGAGGTTGGCGATCGCCTTGCCCGACACGTCCGGCACCGACATCCCGAGCAGCAGCGAGTAGACGTAGTTGCCGACGACGACGTTGCGTCCGAACTGGGTGCTCTCCTGCGCATAGTGGCTGTCGAGATGCAGCGGGTGGTGGTTCATCGTGACGAGGCAGAACAGGTGGTCGTCGTACTCGGTGACGGTCTTGCCGGGCCAGTGCCTGTAGACGGCCCCGACCTCGAACTGCTCGTAGCTGCGCCCGAACTGCATCCCAACTCCTCACGTGCGGAAGCGAACGCTCCCAGCGTGCCGGAGTGAGCGGCATACCGACATGCTGGTATGCCGTGTGCTTCCTCACGCTGTACCTTCACTCCCGTGACGACTTCCTTCGCCCCCGGGCCGACCCAGCAGGCGATCATCCGCGAGCTCGGCGTGCAGCCGGACTTCGATGCCGCGCACGAGACCGAGCGGCGGGTCACCTTCCTCGTCGACTACCTCGTCGGGGCGGGCGCCAAGGGCTACGTTCTCGGGATCAGCGGCGGAGTCGACTCCTCGACCGCCGGGCGGCTGGCCCAGCTCGCCTGCGAGCAGGCCCGGGAGCAGGGCTCGCAGGCGAGGTTCGTCGCGATGCGGCTTCCCTACGGCGTCCAGGCCGACGAGGCGGACGCCCGGCGCGCCCTCGACTTCATCGGCCCCGACGAGGTCGCCACGGTCGACATCAAGGACGCGAGCGACGCGATCATCGCCGAGATCGACCGGGCCGAGTCGGGACTCGTGACCGACGAGCACGCGGACTTCGCCAAGGGCAACGTCAAGGCCCGGCAGCGCATGGTCGCCCAGTACTACCTGGCCGGGCTGCGGGGTCTGCTCGTCATCGGCACCGACCATGCGGCCGAGGCGGTGGTCGGCTTCTACACCAAGTTCGGCGACGGCGCCTGTGACCTGACCCCGCTGGCGGGGCTGAACAAGCGTCGCGTCCGGGCGCTCGCCCAGCACCTGGGTGCGCCAGCCGAGCTCGTCGCCAAGGTACCGACCGCCGACCTCGAGGACGGCAAACCGCTCAACCCGGACGAGGTCGCGCTCGGGGTCCCCTACGACGCGATCGACGACTACCTCGAGGGCAAGCCGGTCCGGGACCACGACCGTGCGGTGATCGAGCGCTGGCACGCCCGGACCGCGCACAAGCGCGCCGTCCCGGTCAGCCCGGGCAACCTGTGACCTAGGGCCGCCGGGCCTCGACCGAGGGCAGCTCGCCCGTGTCGGACAGGACCGGCTGCCTTGGGCGCCGCTTCGGGTCACACGGAATCATGGCGCCGGCCGGCACCGAGAGCCGCTGCCCCGTCCGGCGGGCGAGCAGCAGCCCCGCGAAGTAGGTCCCCAGCGAGACACCGGCCGCCAGCGCCAGGCCCTGCCCGAAGGCACCGACGAGGGTCGGCAGGCCGGCGGCGATCCCGGCACCTTCCGGCTCGGAGACGACCTGCGTAATCCCTTGGTAGACGGCGCGGCCCGGCAGCATGGGTACGATCGCGCCGGTCGTCACCGCCATCGCCGACAGGTCGAGGCGACGGGCGAGCAGCCGGGCCGTGAAGCCGATGAGCAGTGCGGCTCCGGCCGACGCGGTCGTCGAGCCGACCCCCACGTCCTCCATGATGGCCAGTGCCACCCAGCCGCCCGCACCGGCGAGGCCGGCCAGCACCGCTGCCCTCCCGCTCGAGTAGGCCGAGACGGCGAAGGCGATGGAGATGATCGCGGCGCACACGACCTGGACCAGCAGGTCGTCGGTGAGCCTCGTGAACGGGGTGATCGCGATGGGGTAGCCGAGCCGCTGCCCGACGGCCAGCACGACGGAGATGCCGATCGCGATGCCCAGTGACAGCACGATGACCTCGAAGGCCCGCGCGACGGCCGTCACGTAGTACCCCGACAGCGCGTCCTCGCCGGACCCGACGACCGACAGCCCGGACAGGAGCAGCACGATTCCGGCGGCGACGATGAGCGAGGGCGAGACGTGCTCGAGCCCGCCGACGCCCTTGGCCCGGGCGACGACGACGAGGGTCGCCGCGACCGTCGGGATGGCCGACCCGACGATCTGCGCGAAGAACGAGGCCACCCCGAGGCGTCCGAGCCAGTCGAGGACACGGGTGATGAACCACGCGCTGACGAACGTCGCAGCGCTCATCAGGGCACCCGCCCCGATGAGCGCGGCGACCGCCGCCGCGAGAACCGCCCCGGCCGCCGTCACGACCCACCGCCGGTAGGGATGCGGTGCCCCGATGACGGCGTCGATGCGCACGCGCGCCTCATCGGTGTCGACGGGATGGCTGACGAGGTCGACGACGAGCGCGCGCAGCCGCTCGAGCCGGGTGTAGTCCTGCACCCGGAACCGGACGATCCGCATGACGGTCATCGGGTCGGCGTCCGGGCCGCGGTGGTAGGACACGGTGACCGACGTGTAGTTGACGTCGACGTGCACCGACCGGAGCCTGTAGGCCTCGGTGAGCATGAGGACGGTCCCCGTCACGTCGGCGGCCGAGGCACCGGTCGACAGCAGCGCGACGCCGGCACGCATGGCGAGGTCGACGACCGCCTGGGCGGTCTTGCGCTCGACCCCGTCGGGTGACGTCCACACCGGGATCTCGTCCGTGGGCGGTCCGCTCGGGCGCATGGCCCGACGCGTGCTTGCCCGGAAACCGGGGCGCCGGGCGCGCGCGATCACGGGTCGGCCGGACGGGTTCCTGCGTGCCACGCCCGCCACCCTATGTGGTGCGAAATCGGCGTGCCGAGGGTGGGACGATAGCCCGGTGACCAGTGAAGAGCAGAAGAAGTCCGACAACCGCGGTCGTCCCACGACGGACGAGTTCCGCGCCTTCGTCGCGAGCGGCTGGGCCCCGCGGCGCACCGGCCTCCCAACCCGCGCCGAGGTCGCCGGGTATGCCGCTGACCGCCGTGCCGCGGTCGGCGCGCGCTTCCCGGGTGAGCGCCTCGTCATCCCGGCCGGTGGCCTGAAGGTCCGCAGCAACGACTGCGACTACGTCTTCCGCCCGCACAGTGCCTTCGCGCATCTGACGGGCCTCGGCGGCGACCGCGAGCCGGACGCCGTGCTGGTCCTCGAGCCGCGCCGGGGCTGGGACGGCGACTCCGGCGGCGGCCACGAGACGGTCCTCTACTTCCGCCCGCTCGCCGGCCGGGACACCGAGGAGTTCTTCGGCGATGCCCGCTACGGCGAGTTCTGGGTCGGGGTTCGCCCGACCCTCGAGGATGTCGAGGCAGAGCTCGGCGTGACGGCGCGGCACATCGACGAGCTGCGCGATGCCCTGGCCAAGGACGCCGGCTCGGTGCGGGTCCGGGTGGTGCGCGACGCCGACCCGCAGGTCGCGGCCCTCGTCGACACGGTCCGGGACGAGTCCGGCGCGACCGACCGGGAGGCCGGCGAGGCGCCATCCGGCACGAGCGCCGCCACTGCCGGCTCGGACACGGCCACGTCCGAGACGGCCACGTCCGAGACCGGCGCGGCAGCCGTCGCCGAGGACGAGCAGCAGCAGAGCCCGGACGAGCAGCTCGCTGCCTTCCTGTCGGCACTGCGGATGGTCAAGGACGCCTGGGAGGTCGAACAGATGCGCTCAGCCGTCGAGGGGACCAAGCACGGCTTCGAGGCCGTTATCGCCGAGCTCGCCGAGGCGGTCCGGCGCGGGCGCGGCGAGCGCTGGGTCGAGGGGATCTTCGGCCTGCACGCCCGCCACCACGGCAACGGCATCGGCTACGACTCGATCTGCGCGAGCGGTGACCACGCCAACACGCTGCACTGGATCAAGAACACCGGCGAGGTCAGGGACGGCGACCTGCTGCTGCTCGATGCGGGCGTCGAGGTCGACTCCCTGTACACCGCCGACATCACCCGCACCCTGCCGGTCAGCGGCACCTTCACCGACGCCCAGCGCGAGATCTACGAGGCGGTTCACGAAGCCCAGGAAGCCGGCATCGCGGCGGCTCGACCGGGCAACAAGTTCAGCGACATCCACGCCGCCGCGATCCGCGTCATCGCCGAACACCTGCACGAGTGGGGGCTGCTACCCGACGGCATCAGCGTCGAGGACACCCTCGACAAGGAGCACGGCCAGT
Organism: Intrasporangium sp.; assembly: GCF_030452765.1. Lineage (GTDB taxonomy): Bacteria > Actinomycetota > Actinomycetes > Actinomycetales > Dermatophilaceae > Intrasporangium_A. Next base: position 18,637 of record NZ_JAKDLO010000024.1, on the reverse strand, counting down.
ACCACCGCCGCTGGATGGTCCACGGTACGAGCCACCATCTCGGCCTCGACGTCCACGACTGCGCGCTGGCGACCCGCGAGCAGTACCTGGATGCGGAGCTGACGCCTGGCATGATCCTCACCGTCGAGCCCGGCCTCTACTTCAAGGCCGACGACGAGCTGGCCCCGGAGCGGTTCCGGGGCCACGGCGTCCGCATCGAGGACGACATCCTCATCACCGAGGACGGCAACGAGAACCTGTCGGCGTCGATGCCGCGCACGGCCGACGAGGTCGAGGCGTGGATCACCGAGGTCCGCTCGCGCTGACCCCCAACTATCGGGCCGGGGCGGGATTGTTGGAGGTGTCCGGCCCCGCTGACCCCCAGCTATCGGGCCGGGGCGGGATTGTCGGAGCCACCTCACGAGAGGGCGGAAGGAGCGGATGGCCAAGCGGGTCAGGAACGAGACTCAGCGGCATACCAGCGGGGTGCGGTCCGGCCCGGCGTGGAGGGCGGTCGGCGCCAGAGCCGCTGCCCTCAGGGCAGGTCGCGGTTCGAGGGCGGGGGCGGCGGCGCGGACTCCGCGGGCGCTCCCTGAGGCGGCGCGGCCTGGGGCGACGCCGGCGGCGTGTAGACCGGGTAGCCCTGGCTCGCGAGGCCGGCCTGGGCGAGGATGTCACGCCCCTCCTGGGCGAACTTGTGCTCGACGAAGACCTCGTACTTGGTTGCGACGACCTGGCTCACCGACTGGAAGTCGCGGGTGCCGCGGGTGAAGGCATAACCGATGACCGACCAGATGAGCCCGAAGAGCGCACCGTAGAGCGCGCACGAGATGAGCAGCGCGAAGGCGCTCTGCTGCTGGTTGAACAGTGCGAAGATCAGCCCGACGAACAGGCCGAGCCACAGGCCCGAGAGCAGGCCGGCCAGGATCACCCGGCCCCACGTGAGCCGGGCAGTCACGCGTTCGACCTGCTTGAGGTCGGTGCCCACGATGAGGCAGTTCTCGACCGGGAAGCCCTTGTCCGACAAGGTGTCGACGGCCTGTTGGGCGTCGAGGTACTTGTCGAAGACCCCGAGGGACATCGGGTAGTCGAGGGACAGCGTCGCGAACCGTTGCCGCTGTCCCGGGCCCTTCGGTTGCATGCTCATGTCCTCATCCTCGCACGTCACTCTGGTGTCAGACATGAGCTGGCTGTGCCTGCCCTGTGTGGCTCAGTCCTTGATCCGGTAGTCCTCGAGCAGGCGCCGGCCGATGATCATCTTCTGGATCTCGGCGGTGCCCTCGCCGATGAGCAGCATCGGGGCCTCGCGGTAGAGCCGCTCGATCTCGTACTCCTTGGAGTAGCCGTAGCCGCCGTGGATCCGGAACGCCTGCTCGACGACGTCCGCGCAGTACTCGGCCGCGAGGTACTTGGCCATGCCGGCCTCGAGGTCGTTGCGCTGCCCGGCGTCCTTGACCCGGGCGGCCTTGACCATCATCTGGTGGGCGGCCTCGACCTTCGTGGCCATGTCGGCGAGCCGGAACAGGATCGCCTGGTGCTCGACGATCTTCTTGCCGAACGTCTCGCGCTGCTGGGCGTAGGCGACGCCGAGCTCGAACGCACGCCGGGATACCCCGCACGCACGAGCCGCGACGTTGACCCGGCCGACCTCGACACCGTCCATCATCTGGTAGAAGCCCCGGCCGGGCACGCCGCCGAGCAGCTGCGCGTCGCTCGTCCGGTGCCCGTCGAGGACGAGCTCGGTCGTGTCGACGCCCTTGTAGCCCATCTTGTCGATCTTGCCGGGCACCGTGATCCCTTGGGCGGTCTCGCCGAAGCCGGGCTCCTTCTCGACCAGGAAGGTCGTCAGGTTCTTGTACGGGCTGTCCGACTCGCCCAGCTCGGTGCGCACGAGGACCGCGACGAGGTTCGCGCTGCCGCCGTTGGTCAGCCACATCTTCTGGCCGGTGAGGACCCACTCGTCCCCGTCACGGACGGCCTTGGTGCGGATCGCCGCGACGTCGGAGCCGAGCGCCGGCTCGCTCATCGAGAACGCGCCGCGGATCTCGCCGGTCGCCATCCTCGGCAGGTAGCGCCGCTTCTGCTCCTCGGTGCCGTGCTGCAGCAGCAGGTAGGCGACGATGAAGTGGGTGTTGATGATCCCGCTGACCGACATCCAGCCGCGAGCGATCTCCTCGACGCAGAGGGCGTAGGTGAGCAGCGACTCGCCGAGCCCGCCGTACTCCTCGGGGATCATCAGCCCGAAGATCCCCATCTGCTTCATCCCGTCGACGATCGCCTGCGGGTACTCGTCGCGGTGCTCGAGCTCGGTCGCCACGGGCAGGATCTGCTCGTCGACGAACTGCCGCACGAGGGAGAGCAGCTCGGCCTGCTCCTCCGTGAGGCCGTCGGTCTGCTGGAGGCGGGACATGCGCGAAACGCTCCCTTGCTCGTCGGTGCTGAGGGTCAACAAGCAAGGAGTATGCCGCTCAGCGCGCCTGCGGGGACCCCTTCCCTCGTGTGAGTCCCCACACTCGGGAGGCCGTGGCCGTGGCCGACCTGCGCCCCCGATCGAGCCGGACGGTCGGGGACGCCAACGGTCACCAGGTCGCGCCGAAGCCGGCGCGCTTGGCGGCGACCGGTCCCTCGAGGGTGGCCCGCTGCTCGAAGCTGCCGGCCTTGAGGCCCGCGGTGACCGCGCCAAGCAGCTTGGCCCGGGTCCCCTCGGGCTGGTCCGTCAGCGCCTTGAGGAACAGGTAGGTGAAGGCCCCGTTCGCCCGACCGCCGAAGGTCGCATCGGCCGCCGTCTGGGCCGGCTTGCACGCTGCGAACAGGACCGGCCTGCTCTTGGTCGAGCGCGACCGCGCGAGCTCGGCCAGCCCCCGGTGGTCGGTGCCGTTGTGGCTCGGTTCCGGCGCCGTGCTGATCTCGATCGACCGGCTCAGGCCCGTCCTCGTCGGCGGCGGCAGGTAGCGCGGACGCCGCCCGATCAGCAGGTCGTGGGCGATCTGGTCGATCCGGCGCAACCCGGTGCCGCTGTGGCACGTGTCGAGCAGGACCTCGACGAGCACCCCCTTCGGGATGCGGCTGAAGAGGTTGCGCAGCTCGTCGTCGATGATGACGGTGTCGGGGTCCCACTGGTCACCCTTGGGCGCGAGGTCGTGGCAGGCGAAGGCCTCGTCGAGGTGGTCGTAGTCCTCGTCGCCGTCGACGTCCGGCACCTGGGTGCCGTGGCTCGAGAAGGTGAAGACGACGTGGTCACCCGTCTTCGACCCCTCGACGAGATCGGTGAGCCGGCCCAGCACCGCCGACTTCGTGGCGTCGCCGTCGAGCAGGACCGTCGTGTCGGCCTTGCGGAACCCGCGGCTACGCAGGGTCGCGGAGATGTCCTCGGCGTCGTTGACGCACCCCGCGAGCCAGCTGCTCATCGGCAGGTGGGCGAACTCGTTGATGCCGACGCACAATGCCTTGCGCCCCATGGTGTGCTCCCTTGCAGTTGATGGATCCGGCGGTTGGTGGGTTCGGTGGTTGACGGGTTTCGTGGTGATGGACTCGGATGTCGCTCAGGTGAGTTCCAGCGTCGCGTCAGGTCGCGCATAGACGACGTAGGCGAGCCACGTCGCGTCACCGGACGCGCGGGCCTGCTCCCGGGCGCGGGACGTCGCGAGGGCGACGGGCGTGCCCGAGAGCAGCTCGTCGTAGAAGGTCTCGACGAAGGTGCGCGCCGGCTCGTCCCCGACGGACCACAGGCTCGAGACGAAGGCGGAGGCGCCCGCGTCGAGGAACGCCTTGGCGAACCCGCCGAGGGTGGACAGCTGCTCGCCGCCACGGCCGACCTGGCAGGCGTTGAGCACGACGATCGGGCCGGATCCGGGCACCGTCCACCGGCCGTTCTCACTGACGTTCGTCGCGGTCAGGTACTGCGGGAGAACGGAGTTGCCGCGCTTGCGGCCCTGGAGCAGGACCTTCGCGTCGAAGATGTCGGTGGGGTCGGCCAGCCCGTGCCCGGCGAAGTGGAGCAGGTCGAAGTCGCCGCGCCGCAGCAGCCGGCGCACGTCGGTCGGCGTCGCCTTGACGGGCGTGGCACCGAGCTTCGTGGCGAGGAACTGAGCCTCGAGCCCGGTCTCGGCCAGGACGAACGCGGGGTCGAGGTAGGTCGGGCACAGCGAGCGGACGCGCCCTGCCCGAGCTCGGAGCGTCTTAGGCGGGAAGCCGGTGAACTGCCACCGGACGAGGCCGTGCTGGGCCAGGAAGCGCGGCGTCTTCTGCCGTGGGCCGACCGGCGGCTTGAGGTGGACGAGCTCCCACGGCACATACGGCTCGTCGGCGTAGACGAGCAGGTCCGTGATCCGGTTGCGGTGCTTCCAGAGCATCGCCTGCATGTCCTGCGGGAAGATCTGCTCGAACAGCGAGGCCCCGAGGTCCTGGATGGCGGCGAGGTAGGCAGCGGGGCGGTCCCCCTGCTCGAGCCACGCATCCTCGACCTGTCCGAGCAGCGCCCGCACGAAGGTGGCGCGGTCGCGAAGCGGCTCGGAGGTGAACCGGTGAACCATGCCACCCTGTTCGAGCCGCAGGGCGTACTCGAACACGACCTCGTCGTCCCCGTGGTCGGTCTCGAAGATCTCGAGACAGGGCAGGCCCTCGAGCTCGGGGGCGTCGATGCCGAGCGGGGCCTGAGCCGTGGCGGCTGCCGGGCCCGTGACGGCGGCGGCAGCGGTCGCCGCCGGGACGTGCGTGACAGTCTGGGCGTCGGCGCGCAGGCGCAGGGTGCCGATCGGCACGCTCCCCTGTCGGACGACGACGGTGACCTCGACCGGCCCGGGCCGACGCGCCCGCACCTTGAAGGTGAGCTCGGACGTGCCGCCGCCGGGGGGCAGGGCAAAGACGTCGACGTCGGTGCCGACGATCTCGGCGTTTCGCTTGCCGACGACGCGGACGGACAGGGGTCTGGCGTCGTCGACGGCGGCGACGGCCTCGTCGTGCGCCGCCCCGGGCGTGGCATTGACTGCCTTGCGCGAGAGTCGCACTCGCAGGTCGACGCTCTCGGCGGGAGTCATCGTGGCCGGCATCTCGGCGGCCAGGTGTGCCTCGACCTTGGCCCCGTCCGCAAGAGCCTCGGGCGCCGGTGCCGGAACCGCTGGTGCAAGCTCGCGGGATCCGGACTCGATGACGTCGGGCACCGGAGGCAGGCCACGGTCCCCGGTCGCCGGCGGCTCGGCTGCGGTTGCCGGCGGCTCGGCTGCGGTTGCCGGCGGCTCGGCCGCGGTCGCAGGCGGCTCGGCCATGGCGGTGTGTGGCAGCAGCCACCGGCCGAACTGCGCGAGCACCCGGTCCTGGCTGAAGTAGTTGCTGTGGAAGACGACGTCGTTGGTACCGAGGGCCAGCTGGTCCGCGACGAAGCCACCGGTGGGCAGCCCGATCGCCGACATCGACGCAGTGTCGACAACGAGGTCGTTGTCTGCCTTGAACAGCTGGTCGACGAAGCCCTCCTTGAGCTTCACGACCAGCTCCCGTGGGAACTCAGGTGGGTGGTGGCTGTCGTCGAGGAGCGAGACGTGGAAGTTCGAGGACACGACGAACCAGCTGGCCCCCGGGGCCGGCTGCCCGGGCTGCTCCTTGTTGAGGTCGGTGACGAAAGCCCCGGCGGGCACCATCGCCGCGAGACCCGGCACACCGTTCTTGTCACCCGCGTAGGCGACCAGGTACTTGACGAAGGCACCGATCCCCTTGACGACGCCGGCGACGATGGCCGCGACGGGCGCCGCACCGGGTAGCAGTGCGAGCGCCCGAGCGGTGGCCGCCGCGAGGTTGGTGTAGAGGTCGACGAGGTCGGACCAGCGGTCGGGGTCGGCCAGGTGGGTCCCGGCGTTGGTCGCGGCGACGAAGACGACCCGGTCGACCCGGCCGGGCCAGCTCGACGCGGGCAGCTCGTGCTCGGCGAGGCAGCGCGTCGTCAGGCCGCCCCGACTGTGCGTGATGATGTCGATCGTGAAGTCGGCATCGGGGTGATGCGCGCTGAGCCGGCGGAGCAGGTCCTTCGCGTTCTGGCGGGGGTCGACGCTGAGGGTGACGTGCTCGAAACCGAGCACAGCGTCATACGTGTCGATGGCGCGGGTCAGGAAGGCGCGGCCCGAGTCGGTGACGGTCAGCGCCCCGAAGCCACCTGCCGTCGAGGAGAAGGTGCCATGCACGAAGAGGAGGACGCGAAGCGGCCGGTCGGTCGGCAGGTGCAGCTCGTCGAGGGTGTCGACGCGCCGCCAGTCGGTGATGTCGGGTGAGGTGAGGTGCAGCAGCCCGGGCCGGACCGCCTTCTCCATCAGGTCGATGGCCTTGTCGACCAGGAACGGAGCGGCGAACCGGAAGACGATCGCCTGCGCGGCCCCCTGGATGATGCTGCCGAGGATGCCGCGGGTGCGCCGGGTGCCGGCGATGCCTTCCGGACCGGCTGACGGGGTGGGCGCGCCGGGACGCACGTCGATCTCGAAGTGCCGGGTGCGCGGGCCGGGGTCGATGGAGCGGTCCGCGTCCGCGGGTGCGACAGGCAGGTGCCACGAGTAGACGCCGTCCTGCTCGAACAGGACGACCGCGTCCTGGTCGGCGGCGACGTCGACATCGAGTGCCAGCGTGCGCGTGTCACCAGGGGCGCCGCGATCTGTGGTGCGGGTGCGACGTGGGGCGACGTCGACGCTCTGCAGGTGCTCGAAGCCCGTGTCCCCCAGGGCTGCCAGCAGGGCGTCCTTGCTCACCTGGGTCTCGTACCCCGGCTCCCCCGGCAGCGACCGCGACCGTTCTGCGGGCCTCGCGGCGTACGAGCTCGGGTGGTCGAGGCGCACGGCACCTCCGGCGAACGATTTCACTGGCATCTCGGGCTCCCTCCGACGAGGCCGGGACCACCCCTGTCATCACGGTAGAGGCCCGTCGTGCCCCGTTGATACCGATTCGCAGATTCCGAGGCACGACGAAAACCGGTTGCGTCAGGACGAGCAGACCGGCAACGCTGGTGACTGAGTCGTCGGCCAGAGGGGCCGGCGCCGAACCCAAGGAGGTCGACATGTCCATCACGGTCCCGGGCGTCCTCGCCCACATCTCGACTACCTTGGAGTTCCCTTGTCAGGCAAGACTTCTCAATCGCACGACCACACTTCGGACATAGCCACACTGACTGCCGAACTGAACTATTCGGTTGACACCGAGCCGGACGCCCCGCCCGAGGGCGAGCGCTGGTCGACATGGGACGGCGCCACTCACGGGCCGAAACCGCGCCCCGAGTGGGTCATCACCGAGCTCGGTGCCGTCGAGTCCGACCTCGGCATCCTCAAGACGGGCAAGGAGGCCGACGTCCATCTCGTCCGCCGCTGGGTGCCCGGGCGTGACGATGCGGGCGTCCTCATGGCGGCCAAGCGGTACCGGTCCTCGCAGCACCGGCTCTTCCACCGCGACGCCGGCTACCTCGAGGGACGCCGCGTGCGCAAGTCCCGCGAGATGCGGGCCATGCGCACCCGCACCGACTACGGCAAGGCGCTGATCAGCCAGATGTGGGCCGGCGCCGAGTTCGGCACCCTCGCCACCCTCTGGGCTGAGGGCCTGCCGGTTCCCTACCCGGTCCAGCTGGGCGAGTCGGAGATGCTGATGGAGTTCATCGGTGATCCCGACGGGACGGCCGCGCCAAGGCTCGTGCAGGCCCGGCCACCGGCCGACCTGCTCGGCGACCTGTTCGAGGAGCTGCGCTCGGCGATGATCCGGCTCGCCGAGCTCGGCTGGGCACACGGCGACCTCTCGCCGTACAACGTGCTGCTCGACGGCGAACGGCTCGTCATCATCGACTGGCCCCAGGTCGTCGACGTCATCGGCAACCCGCATGGCTTCGACTATCTCGAGCGCGACGCCCGGAACATGGCCGACTGGTTCACCCGCCGTGGCCTGCCCGTCGACGCGGCGGAGCTCTTCGGAGACCTGGCCGCGGCGGCGGCCGGCGCCTCGCGCTGGTGACCCGGCCCCCTTCCCCGAACGGAGCGCCCGCTCCGACCGGCCCTACGCCGGCCGGCTGCCTTTGTCGCACCTGACTGCTGGACGTCCGGCAGTCAGGCGCAGCAAAGACAGTCGTTGGCGCCGCGGTCCGGTCGGGAATCAGGGGTCGGTGAGGAAGTCGGCGGGGTGCCCGAAGCGGCTCGCGTGGACGAACGCCTCGAGCGGCAGGCGCTCGCGCGGCAGCCGGGACCGCTGCTGGACCCAGCCGGGCAGGGCTGCCTCCTCGCCGTGGCTGGCCGGCCTGCCGAGGGCGATACCGGTCGTCGCCGTCCAGTGCGGCGGCACCGTGAAGGCCTCGTTCGCGGCCCGGTGGTCGAACCCGCCGAACTGTCGCACCTGCAGACCCATCGACCGTGCCTGGACGGTGATGTGGGCGACCGCCTGCCCGAGGTCGAACATCGCGTAGTCCGAGTAGGCGATCTCGTGGTCGAAGTCGGTCGCGACCTGGTGCAGCGTGATGATGATCGCCGACGCCGCCGGTGCCCAGGCCTGGTTCGCGGTCGAGAGCACCCGCACGATCCGCCGGTGTGTCTCGTCGCCGCGCCTCCCGACGACGAAGCCCCACGGCTGCGAGTTTCCCGCCGAAGGCGCCCATCTGGCCGCCTCGAGGATCGCTCGCAGGTCGGCGGGCGAGATGACGTAGGTGCGGTCGTAGACCATGACGCTCTCGCGCTGCCGGAGCAGCGGTGTCAGTGAGTCGGGAGGGGCGCCCGCGGGCGTCCCGTGCTCGGCTGTCTCCGGCATCAGTAGGCCCGGCCCACGACGGCGAGCACGCCCTCGGCGTCCTCGCTGGGCGGCACACTCCCGTCGGGCATCGTCAGGCAGCGCACGGTGATGCCCGACTCGGCGAGCTTCCGCTCCCCGTCGACACCGAGGCTCGCCCACGGGAGCGTCGCCCAACCGGTCCGGGCCGCCTCCGCCGCCTCGTCGATGCCCGCCACTGCGACGGTGCGCTCCTGCTGGAAGGCCAGCGCAGCGGCATATAGGGCGTCCTGGTCCTCGGCGAGCTGGGCCGGCACGGCGTCGCGGACGGCGGTGAGCGGCATACTGCGCTTGGACCCGTCGAACCGGCGCACGAGGACGACCGATCCGTCGGCGAGGTCGCGCGGCCCCAGCTCGACGCGCAGCGGGATGCCCTTGAGCTCCGCGTCGACAGCGCGGCGTCCGAAGGGGGTGTCGACGCGGTCGTCGAGCTCGGCCCGGACACCCGCCCCGAGCAGGTCGGTCACCAGTTGCCGAGCCGCCTCGAGCACCCCCTCGCCTGCTTTGACGACCGTGACGAGCACCTGCACCGGCGCGAGCCGCGGCGGCACGCGCAGCCCGTGGTCGTCGCCGTGCGTCATGATCAGCCCGCCGACCATCCGGGTCGAGGAGCCCCACGACGTCGTCCAGGCGTGCTCCTCGACCCCCGCCTCGGACAGGTAGCGGATGCCGAAGGCGCGCGCGAAGTTCTGGCCGAGCTCGTGGGAGGTGCCCATCTGCAGCGCCTTGCCGTCGCGCATCATCGCCTCGAGGGCCAGGGTGTTCGTCGCGCCGGCAAACCGCTCGGCTATGGTCTTGCGCCCGAGCACCGTCGGTATCGCAAGCAGCTCGCGCATGAACGCGGCATAGACGTCGACGTGGATGCGCTCGGCGTAGGTCCGGGCATCCTCCTGCGACGCGTGCGCGGTGTGGCCCTCCTGCCACAGGAACTCGCTCGTACGCAGGAAGAGGCGAGGCCGCAGCTCCCACCGCACGACGTTGGCCCACTGGTTGAGCAGCAGCGGCAGGTCGCGGTAGCTCTGCACCCACTTGGCCAGGTACTCGCCGATGACCGTCTCGGAGGTGGGACGCACCACGACCGGCTCCTCGAGCTGCTTGCCGCCCGCGTGCGTCACGACGGCGAGCTCCGGGCTGAACCCCTCGACGTGCTCGGCCTCGCGCTTGAGATACGACTCGGGGATGAAGAGCGGGAAGTACGCGTTGCGGGCGCCCGCGGCTTTGATCCGCGCGTCCATGTCGGCCTGCATCCGCTCCCAGATCGCGTAGCCGTAGGGCCGGATGACCATGGTGCCGCGGACCGGGCCGTTGTCGGCCAGCTCTGCCTTGGCGATGACGTCCTGGTACCAGCGGGGGAAGTCCTCCCCCTGCGGGGTGAGCACGCGCTTGGCCATACGCGCGATCGTAGTTGGCTCGGACGGTCCGGCCAGCAGCGGCGAGCCGGTGTGGTCCGGCCCTCTTGCCGTGGCCGATCAGGCACGCTGCATGGTGGCCACGAGGAAGGCCTGCCAGGCCTCGCGTGAGTCGGCGAGCTCCCCCGGGTCTCCGACGGAGGCCAGCACAGCCGTCGTCGCGTCGCGGGTCGGCTCGTCGAACCGCCCAGAGAGCGGCACGTCGGTGCGCCCCCACACATACCGACACATCGCCTGCACCGCCTGAACCTGCGCCCGGGAGCGCCGGATCAGCCGGGGCCGCTCGGGTCCGAACCGCCCGATGTCGACGTGGATGTGGTTCGCGTGGGCGGAGTTGTACAGGTAGGTCAGCACGTCGGCGAACTCGAGGTGCAGCGCGGCCGCGGTCCGCCAGTAGAGACGCAGGCGCCGCCGCAGCTCAGCGGCCGGGGCGTCGCGCCATGCGTCGTAGCGCAGCGAGATGAGGTCCGCGCCGCCGGCCCGCAGCCGCGAGAGGTCGAACGCCTCACCTGAGGCGTGCCACGACGTCGCGGCAGCGGGCGCCCAGGCGCCGTACGACCACACCTGCTCGGGCGCCTGCCCCACGTGCTCGGCGTGCAGGGCCAGCCACGCGTCGAGCCGGCGCCCGAACGCCTCGGTGACGTAGTACGTCGCGCGCTTGCCGCTCAACTCGTAGACGTATGCCGCCGAGCCGACTCGGGCGCGCGCCTGCAGGTCGGCCCGCGGCACGGGCACGGGATCGACCCGCCGCTCCTGCGGCAGCGGGCCACCGATCCCGGTGAGCCCCGGAATCTCGGGCAGGCCGTCCCACCCGCCGCTCGCGAACGCGACCGACCCACCGGCGGCGGCGGCGAGTCCGAGCGCGCCTGCGACGAAGCGACGGCGGGAGACCCGTGCGGGACCATGCGCAGCGGCCGCGCCGCCCGCGTCCGGTCCCTCGCTCATGTCCCCTCAACGTCGGACGGGGTCGGATGACTCCCCGGCGACGAAGCGACCGGGGGCCCGCTGCCCGACGCGTTTCGCCGAACGACCACTGTTCGCACCTCAGGCGTCAGCCGAGCACACCCTGCGGCCGCCCACCGGAATACTGGTCGTCGCACCGAACACCGGCCGGCCGGTGAAGCCCAGCAGTAGCCGTCAGCCGAGCGCAGCGATGGCGTCGGTGGTGGCGAGGACCTTGCGGGCGGTGTCGACGTGGAGGTTCTCGATCATCCGGCCGTTCACGGTGACCACGCCGCGGCCTTGCGCCTGCGCCGCCTCGAAGGCCGCGATGATCTCGCGGGCGCCCGCCACCTCGGCCTCGCTCGGCGCGAAGGCCGCATTGCAGGCCGCGACCTGGCCGGGGTGGATCAGGGTCTTGCCGTCGAAGCCGAGCTCTCGTCCCTGGCGGCACTCGGCGGCGAGACCCTCGGCGTCCTTGACGTCGTTGTAGACCCCGTCGAGGATCGCGATCCCGGCCGCCCGGGCGGCGAGGATCGCCAGCTGCAGGCTCGTCTGGATCGGTGCCCGACCGGGCAGGTGCGCAGCCCCCAGCTCCTTGACGAGGTCGTTGGTGCCCATGACGAAGGCCGCGAGCCGGTCCGAGGCGCGGGCGATCTGCTCGGCGTGCAGGATCGCGACCGGCGTCTCGATCATCGCCCACAGCCTGGTGCGCTCGGGAGTGCCGGCGGCCACCATCGCCGCGACGAGCCGGCGCACCTCGTCGGCCGAGCCGACCTTGGGCACGACGATCCCGTCCGGGCCGGCGGCGCTCGCGGCAGCGAGGTCGGCCTCGTGCCACTGGGTGCCGGTCCCGTTGACCCGGATGGTCAGCTCGCGGTTGCCGTACTCGCCGGATCGCACTGCGGCACAGGCGTTCTCGCGGGCCTGCTCCTTCGCGTCCGGGGCGACGGCGTCCTCGAGGTCGAGGATGAGCCCGTCCACGGGGAGGGTCTTGGCCTTCTCGAGTGCCCGCTCGTTCGAGCTGGGCATATAGAGCACCGACCGGCGCGGTCGGTAGTCGCGGTATGCCGCTGGGCCGGCTTGAGACTGAGCGCTCACGGACGTGCACCTTTCGTCGCGGACGGGCTGAGCGGCATACGCGTCATCACCCGTACAGCTCGGCGAGCTCGGGGTCCGTCTCGGACAGGCGCTCGGCGAGCTCGAGGATGACCAGGCACTGCTTGAGCGAGGCGTCGTCCTCCATCTTGCCGTCGAGCATGACCGCGCCCGTGCCGTCGCCCATGGCCTCCTTGACGCGGCGCGCGTGCGCGACGTCCTGGGCCGAGGGGGAGAAGACCTTCTTGGCGATGTCGATCTGGACGGGGTGCAGCGACCATGCGCCGACGCAGCCGAGCAGGAAGGCATTGCGGAACTGGTCCTCGCAGCCGACGACGTCCTTGATGTCGCCGAACGGGCCGTAGTAGGGGAAGATCCCGGCCGCCGCACAGGCGTCGACCATGCGCGAGATCGTGTAGTGCCAGAGGTCCTGCTGGTGGGTCGGGCGGGCACCAAAGACATCGGACTCACCGGCTGTGACCTCAGCGTCCTCGCGCACGAGGTAGCCCGGGTGTCCCCCACCGACGCGGGTCGTCTTCATCCGGCGGTCGGCGGCGAGGTCGGCCGGGCCGAGCGAGATGCCCTGCATGCGCGGGCTCGCGGCAGCGATCTCGTCGACGTTGACCACGCCGCGGGCCGTCTCGAGGATCGCGTGGACGAGGATCGGGCGGGTCAGGCCGGCCCGCGCCTCGAGCTGCGCGAGGATCCGGTCCACGTAGTGGATGTCCTCGGTGCCCTGCACCTTGGGCACCATGACGACGTCGAGCCTGTCGCCGATCTCGGTGACCAGGGTGGTCAGGTCGTCGAGCACCCACGGGCTGTCGAGGGCGTTGACCCGCGTCCACAGCTGCGTGTGCTCGCCGAAGTACGTGGCCTTGGCGATGGCAACGAGGCCGGCCCGGGCCGCCTCCTTCCTGTCGGACTTGACGGCGTCCTCGAGGTTGCCCAGCAGCACGTCGACGGTGCCGACCATGGCCGGGACCCTGGCTGCCATCTTCTCGTTGCTCGGGTCGAAGAAGTGGATCATCCGGCTGGGCCGGGCGGGCACCTCTGTGACGGGGGCCGGGGCCCCGACGGCGAGGGGCCGGAAGAAGTCCTTGGCGCTGCGCATGCGGGGCACGCTAGCAACCCGACCGGGCGCCGCGTTATGACCGTCCTCACCTATGACCAGCCTCACGGCTCGCGGCTAGGGTGGCGCTGTGAGTGAAGAGCACTCGGTCAACGCCAGCGCCCTGCTGGCCGAGGCGATGTCGAAATCGGGCCTGTTCTGGGTCGAGGCACCCGACGGGCGCACGTGGGGAGTCTGGCACGTCTGGAGCGACGGCACCGCCTATGTCGTGAGCGGGCCCGGTGAGCAGCCCCTGCCGTGGCTGCCCACCGAGGCCCGGATCATCCTGCGCAGCAAGGACACCGGCGGCCGGCTGCTCACGACGCGGGCCACGACGTCCATCGTCGAGCCGGGGACGCCGGAGTGGACCGCCGCCGCGGAGCTGCTCAAGGGCTCACGGCTGAACGCCGCCGACGACAGCGTGACCCGCTGGGCGCAGCAGTGCACGATCACCGCCCTGCGTCCCTTCGGCGAGCCGGTCGAGGGCCCCGGCAGCTACGACGCGAGCGCCCACCGGGCCGAGCCGGTGGACACCCCCGCAACGACGGCCTCCTGGCGGCCCTGGCACTGGCGTGGCCGCCACCGGCGCGGGACCCGTCGAGGCCGATGAGCACCCTCTAGCCTTGGCCCATGAGTGCGAGCACCCGCGTCTTCGTCGCGCGACTGACCGGTCTCGCCGTCTTCGACCCCCTCGGCGACCAGGTCGGGCGGGTGCGCGATGTCGTCGTGATGTTCACGCAGGCCCGCCCGGAGCCGCGCGTCATCGGCATCGTCGTCGAGGTGCCCGGCCGGCGTCGGGTCTTCGTCCCGATGACACGGGTCACGTCCATCGACGCCGGCGCCGTCATCACGACCGGGCTGGTAAACATGCGCCGCTTCGAGCAGCGCACCAACGAGACCCTTGTCGCCGCGGAGCTGTTCGACCGGACCGTGACCGTGCGGGGCCCCGAGGCCGAGGCTGCCGGGATCTCGACGGCGCTGGTCGAGGATCTCGCCATCGAGCAACGAGTGCGCCGCGACTGGTTCGCGGTCAAGGTCTTCGTCCGCCAGGCCTCCGGCGTCTCCCCCGCGTCGCGGGCCATGTCCCGGATCACCCGGCGACGCTCCGGCAGGACGATGCTCGTCGACACCCGAGACGTCTCCGGGTTGCACGACGAGACGTCGGCCCAGAGCGCCGAGCGTCTTCTCGAGACCTACGACGACCTCAAGACCGCGGACCTGGCCGAGGTCATCCGCGACCTCAACCCGAAGCGTCGCTCCGAGGTCGCGGCCGCACTCGATGACGAGAAGCTGGCCGACGTCCTCGAGGAGCTGCCCGAGGACGACCAGGTCGAGATCATCGTCGGGCTCGACCCCCGGCGAGCCGCGGACGTGCTCGAGGAGATGGAGCCCGACGACGCGGCCGACCTGCTCGCGGAGCTCCCACCCGAGCGGGCCGAGCATCTGCTGCAGATGATGGAACCGGGCGAGGCGGCGCCGCTGCGCCGCCTGCTCACCTACGACGAGAACACCGCCGGCGGCATGATGACGACCGAGCCGATCGTCCTCGCGCCCGAGACCTCGATCGCCGAGGCCCTCGCGATGGTCCGCAAGGAGGAGCTCGCCCCGGCCCTCGCATCGATGATCTACGTGTGCCGGCCGCCGCTCGAGATGCCGACCGGCCGTTACCTCGGGCTCGTTCACATCCAGCGGCTGCTGCGCGAGCCCCCGCACGCCAGTGTCGGCACGATCATCGACAAGGACGTCGACCCGCTCGAGGCCGACGCCCCGCTCGGGTATGTCGCACGCACCCTGGCGACGTACAACCTCGTCTCGCTGCCCGTCGTCGACGACGACGGTCGGCTGATCGGGGCAGTCACGGTCGACGACGTGCTCGACCACATCCTGCCCGACGACTGGCGCGAGGAGCGGCACGAGCTGGAGGTGAGCCCATGAGCGATCAGCCCACCCGCTCCCCGCGGCGCACCGACCGGCTCGACCAGCCGCGGGAGCAGCGCGCGAGCCTGCTGCCGAGGCTGACGTTCACCGAGGAGAGCTTCGGGGTCATCGCCGAGAAGTTCGCCCGGTTCATGGGCACGGCGAAGTTCCTGGTCTACATGACGCTGTTCATCATCGTCTGGATCGTCCTCAACGTCGTCGCGCTCTACGGGCTCAGGTGGGACCCGTACCCGTTCATCCTGCTCAACCTCTTCTTCTCGACCCAGGCGTCGTATGCCGCGCCCCTCATCCTGCTCGCCCAGAACCGGCAGGCCGACCGCGACCGGGTGAGCATCGAGCAGGACCGCTCCCGGGACGAACGCAACCTCGCCGACACCGAGTACCTGACCCGCGAGGTCGCCTCGCTGCGGCTCGCCTTGCGCGAGCAGGCGACCCGTGACTTCGTCCGTTCCGAGCTGCGCGACCTGCTGGACGAGCTCGAGGAGCGCCACCTGCTCGCCCCCCACGACGAGGCTCGTCAACCCGACTAGCCCTCCCGAACGCTCGTCCCCCTGAGGCCACCGCTCCCCGGTATGCCGCTCAGCTGCCCGCACGGGTCAAGTGGCCGGATCGAGCGTGGCTCGGGACGCGAGCTGAGCACAGTCGACGGCCGGCCACCAAGTTCGTTCCGGCCGGTTGGCCCAGGAGAACGGGGTGAGTTGAGCGGCACTGCTCAGCCTATGGCGGAGGAGACACCGGGCCGGGCAGCTGAGCGACATACGATGTTGGACATGTCTGCCGCCGCGCTGCCGAGCCGTGACGACCTGCTCACGGCACTGTCCACCGTCAACGACCCCGAGATCCGCAAACCGATCACCGAGCTCGGCATGGTCAAGTCGGTCGACATCGACACGACCGGTCGGGTCGCGGCGACGATCTACCTGACCATCTCCGGGTGCCCCATGCGAGACAC
Organism: Intrasporangium sp.; assembly: GCF_030452765.1. Taxonomy (GTDB): domain Bacteria; phylum Actinomycetota; class Actinomycetes; order Actinomycetales; family Dermatophilaceae; genus Intrasporangium_A. The sequence continues at coordinate 2,445 of NZ_JAKDLO010000024.1, read as the reverse complement.
GATCTCCAAGGACTCGACGGCGGCCCTGGAGAAGGTGCCCGGCGTCACGGCCGTCGACGTCTCCCTCGACGTCATGAGCGACGAGCAGCGCAAGGCCCTGCGGGAGCAGCTGCGAGGCGGCGTCGCGGAGAAGGAGATCCCCTTCGCCAAGCCGAGCTCCCTGACCCGCGTCTACGCCGTGGCCTCCGGCAAGGGCGGTGTCGGCAAGTCGTCCGTCACCGTCAACCTTGCGGCGGCCCTGGCCGAGCAGGGGCTGCGGGTCGGGGTCGTCGACGCCGACGTCTACGGCTTCTCCGTGCCACGGATGCTCGGGGTCGAGCACCGGCCGACCCAGGTCGACGACATGATCCTTCCTCCGGTCTCGTACGACGTGAAGGTCATCTCGATCGGCATGTTCGTCCCGGGCAACCAGCCCGTCGTCTGGCGCGGGCCGATGCTGCACCGGGCCCTGCAACAGTTCCTGTCCGACGTCTTCTGGGGCGACCTCGACGTCCTGCTGCTCGACCTGCCGCCGGGCACGGGCGACATCGCGATCTCGGTGGCGCAGTTCATCCCGAACGCCGAGATCCTCGTCGTCACGACACCCCAGCAGGCGGCGGCCGAGGTCGCCGAGCGGGCCGGGGCCATCGCGTTGCAGACCCACCAGCGGGTCGTCGGGGTCATCGAGAACATGTCCTGGCTCGAGCTTCCGGACGGCACCCGGCAGGAGATCTTCGGGTCCGGCGGTGGGCAGCGGGTCGCGGAGTCGCTGTCGCGCAGCATCGGGGCCCCGGTCGAGCTGCTCGGCCAGATCCCGCTCGACACTCGGCTGCGCGAGGGCGGCGACGACGGGACGCCGGTCGTCCTCGGCGAGCCCGAGTCGCCTGCCGGAGTGGCCCTGCGCGGTATCGCCCGCGGGTTGGCGCACCGCTCCCGCGGCCTGGCCGGCCGGTCGCTCGGGGTCAGCCCGGTCGGCCGCTGACCGACCGTTGCTCGGCTCAGGTCGCCTCGTCGTCCCACGGGGTCGGCCTGCCGGGGTCGTGCTCGGCCGGTGCCGTCGCCGTCTGACCGTCGGGCGCCGGGTCCGGCGCCGTCAGCGCCTCGCGGACGATACGGCGCGGGTCGTACTGGCGGGGGTCGTATGCCCGCCAGTCGATGTCGGAGAACTCCGGGCCCATCTCGTCCTTGAGCTGGGTCTTGGCCCGCTCGGCCAGCTGCTTGGCCTGCCGCACGAAGCGGGCGAGCTTGGCGGCATACTCGGGCAGGCGCTCGGGGCCGAGGATGACGACGGCGAGGACGATCAGCAGGATGAACTCCCACCCGTTGATGTCGATCACGGCCGCTCACCTCCTCGCTCTCCCGCGCCGCACCATGGTACGAGTGATCGCTGAGGTCAGTCGCTGGGTGCTGCCTCGAGCGTCATCTTGAGGTCGATGTCCTCGCTGCCGCGCTTGACCTGCAGGCTCACTATGTCGCCGACGGCCCGGGCCCGGATCGAGACGACGAGCTGATCCGGGGTGCTGATCCGTTTGCCCTCGAAGGCGATGATGACGTCTCCCGGCTCGATCCCGGCCTTGTCCGCCGGCCCACCCGGGGTGACGGCGTCCTCGCCGGTGGCCACCTCGGCGCCTTCGCCGCTGTAGGTGCGGTCGAGCAGCACACCGATGATCGGGTGCGTCGCGTGGCCCGTCGCGATGAGCTGCTCGGCGGTGCGTCGGGCCTGGTCGCTCGGAATGGCGAAGCCGAGGCCGATGTTGCCGCCCGATGCGGTGCTGCCCGGAACCCGGGCGATGGCTGAGTTGACCCCGATGACCTGGCCCTGCATGTCGAGCAGCGGCCCGCCCGAGTTGCCGGGGTTGATCGCGGCGTCGGTCTGGATGGCGTTGATGTACGACGCCTCGTCCCCCGCCCCGGGTGTGACCGGCCGGTTCAGGGCGCTGACGATGCCGCTCGTCACGGTCTGGTCGAGCCCGAGCGGGGCACCGACCGCGATGACCTCGTCCCCCACGACGACATCCTCGGACTGGCCGAGGACGAGCGGTGTCAGGTCGGTGCGTGCCATCTTGATGACAGCCAGGTCATAGCTGCTATCCCGGCCGACGATCGTGCCAGGCTCCGTGTCGCCGTTGCTGAGGACCACCGCGATCTTGCCGGCGCTCCCGGCTTGTGAGACGACGTGGTTGTTCGTCAGGACGTGTCCCTTCTCGTCGATGACGAACCCGGAGCCGGTCGCCTCGCCCTGCCCGCCCTCGACCCGGATCGTCACGACGCTGGGCAGGGCGTGCGCCGCGATGCCGGCGATGCTGCCCGCCGGACGGCTCGTCGCGCCGGGACCGGGTTGCGGCATGGTCGAGCCGATGGGCGCTCGCGCCGCGACCAGCTGTCCGACGACCCCTCCGATGACCCCGGACGCGAGGCAGAGGGCGAGCACGAGAGAGACGAGCTTGCCGCGCGAGGCGCGCACCG
>NZ_JAKDLO010000140.1 GCF_030452765.1 Intrasporangium sp. | reverse complement strand
GGCGGGGCTGGGAGGTCATGGTCGCTCCTCGGGTCAACGCAGGTGCCTGCCCGAGCCTATGCCGGTCAGCGGGTCGCACACACCCACCGGGTCGCACACACCTACTGGGCGGCCGGCGTCTGGGCGGCTGAGCTGGGGCCGAGCACCAGCCAGAAACGCTCCCGCAACGCGAGTCGGGTGCGCTCGTCGACGTCATACATTCCGAGCCGGGCGGACATGTCGAGCAGCATGGTCCGGTCGAGGTCCCGTGGGATGTACGGCCGCTCCGATCGCACCGCTCGCAGCTCAGCATCGGTCACGGTGCTCTTCCACGTCGCGACCACGCCGTGGACGACCTCGTCGACCAGCTTCTCGATCTCCGGTGGCAGGCTGGCGTCGCCGACCGAGGCGCGTCCCGTCGTGCTCGAGTAGACGACACGGGGTGGGGAGTGCGGCGTGTGGTTGGCGTGGAGGGCGGCAGCCTGGTCGCCGGTGCGGACCGGTGGGATCGGGGTGTTCCAAGGTCGGCTGGCGGCCAGGGCCGCCGGGGTGGGGACCGAGGCTCGCTCGACGGTCTCCTCCGGCTGCTCCAGCGGGGCCGGTGCGGGCTTGGGGCGGGGCTTGACGAAGCGGTCGATGATGACGGGGTCGATCAGGGCCGTGCCGTCGGCCTCGCGCTGGAGGTTGCGCGAGACGGCGTGCGGTCGGCCGTGCCGATCGGGTGCGGCCAGGAGCATGACCTGCACGCCGTGCCCTTGAGCCTCCTCGACGGCCTCGGTCAGGTCGTCGTCCCCCGAGACGAGGTAGATGACGTCGGCGACGCGGTTGCGACCGTGGGTCGCCAGGTCGAGGCCGATCCGCAGGTCGACGCCCTTCTGCTCTCCGCCGGGCGACATCCGCCCGAGGCGCAGCTTGAGCCGGGGTAGCATGCCGATCTGGTCCTGCCAGGCATCGGGGGCCCCGCCCTGCCCGCCGCCGGCGTCGTACCAGTTGACGCGCAGAAGCGGTAGGCCGCTGTCCTGCTCGACCTGGTCGATCATGGCCTCGATGAGCTCGCGGTAGGCAATGACGACACCCCCCCGGAGCGAGGTCCCCGTCACGCGCGTCGCGGCGGAGGCCAGCAGGTACCCGGCATCGACGTAGATCGCGCAGTAGGACCGCATACCGCCACCTTGTCACAGCGACCGACTCGCCGCCTGGCTGGGGCCCGCAGGCTGAGCCAGGCGGGCGTGCGTCCACCCACTGGGCGCGAGACGGGCGGAGCGGCACCGCGGGGGAGGGGTACGCGGCGCCGCCCTGTTCTCATTGTGCCTGCTCGGAGCGGGTCACGTGTGCGCTTTCGCAGGGTCCGTGACGGATCAGAATTTCCTTGATCCGCAAGGGCTTTCCCACATCGTGGGCAGGGGCACGGATCCCCTCGTGGTCCTCGTGCAGCGCACCTTGGTGAACGGATGGTATGCCGCCGTGCGGGCTGGTCGGGTCCCGCACCGCCACCCGGGCGGGGTCACACGAACCCACGTTCGTCCCGGCGGCTCTTGTGCGGGGGCCACTGCGTCCGACACGCCTGAGCACGGGTGTGCGGAAACGGGCCCCGGAGTCCATCCGGTTCCCGTCTCCGCCCTCCCCGGCGCGCTGTCCCGCTCTGGACGATACGAGGGTTGCTGCCGGAAATGTCCCAATGTTGCGCATGACGCTCGTTCGCGCAACATCGACCTGGGGGCCGCGTTGTCCGGCCAGGCGCCCGGCCGCGGAGGTGATCCCCTAGTTTGGGGGCGTGGACACCGATGCCGTGCTACAGCTGCTCAGGGATGTCTCCGAGGTGGCGATCAACCCGAGGTTCCGGGCGCTCGCCGAGGACGAGGTCCACGAGAAGAACCCCGGTGACCTCGTCACCGACGCGGACCGCGAGGCCGAGAAGCTCATCACGGCGGCGCTGCTCGGCGCCTATCCCGACGCGGTCGTCCTCGGTGAGGAGGCGCACTCGGCCGACGCGGGCCTCATGGACCGCTACCTTGCGGCGGAGCACGCGTTCACGGTCGACCCGGTCGACGGGACCAAGAACTTCGTCCACGGTTCGCGTGACCACGCCGTCATGGTCTCGGAGACCGTTCGAGGTCAGACGGTTCGAGCCTGGATCTGGCAGCCGCAGCACGAGCTGGGGTATGTCGCCGAGCGGGGTGCCGGGGCGTGGTGCGGCTCGCGGCGGCTCCGGAGGGAGGCGGCGGTTGCGCCGCTCGACGGGCGCACGTCGCGGCGCGCGTGGATCGGCGCGTCGTTCGGTGGGCTGCCCGCGCTGCGCCTGACCTGGGTGTCGTGCGGGATCGACTACCCGAAGCTCGTCGAGGGCGAGGCGGACTACATCGTCTACCACCGGGCCGCCCCGTGGGACCACGTGCCGGGAACCCTCATTCTCCGCGAGGCGGGCGGGGTGTCCGGTACCCCGGACGGGGTGGCGTACCAGCCCCGGCTGAGGCCGGCCCGGGGGCTGGTGATCGCCGCCGACGCCGCGACCTACGACACCGTCCGGGTGGCGCTGCCCTGACCCGTCCCCCAGTGTCCCCAGTCCACACCTGTCGAGCGGGCAACATCCCCGTCGAGCGGTCGGCGTGGCATCCCGCGTATCAGACGCCACCGCCGTAACACTGTAGTGATGAGACTTAGGCGGTTGGCCCGTTGTGGTACGTGAACCGTCGTTGGAGCCCGGACCTAGCGCAGGCCGGGCTCCTTTTCGCGCGGAGCCCGTTGAGCGGCATACCGTGGCTGCATGGGCCGGCAACCGCGCTGGGAGAGCCCCGTCGAGCGGGCGATCCGTGAGGCACAGGAACGTGGTGACTTCGACAACCTGCCTGGTGCCGGCAAGCCGCTCGACCTGCATGACGCGAACGACCCGGACTGGTGGGTCAAGCGGTATGCCGCGCGCGAGCACCTCGACCTCGGCGGTGCCCTTCCGGGTGCCCTCGCCCTGCGCAAGGAGGCCGCCGGCTACCCCGGCTCACTCGCCGACGTGACACGTGAGGAGCACGTCCGGGAGATCATCGAGGACTACAACACCCGTGTCCTTGCGGACCGGTTGCGCCCGGCGGTGGGCAACCTACCGCCGCTGCTCGCCAAGACGCTCGATGTCGACGACATGGTGCGTCGGTGGCGCGAGCTGCGGGCATCGCAGGTGCGGCCCCCGCTCGCCGAGCCGGCACCTGCATCGCGCCCCACGAGACGGTCCTGGTGGCGGCGTCTCTTCCTGGGCACCTGATCTCCTGTCGGGTGCGCGCCCTCCGACGATACGACCGGATTGCCCTGGTTCTACGATCGAAGGTATGGGACGAGTATTCGAGGCCGACGATCTTCGTGGTGCCCGCTTCGTCGACGTGGACCTGACGACGGCGGAGTTCCGTGAGGTGACGCTCAACGATGCGCGTTTCGTCGGGGTCGTGGCCCACGACGTAGAGGTCGAGGGGCTGATCAGCAACCTGCGTGTCAACGGGGTCGAGGTGATGCAGTTCGTCGAGGCCGAGCTCGACCGGCGCCACCCCGAGCGCCTGCTGATCCGCTCGGCGGATCTCGTGAGCCTGCGCAAGGGATGGGAGGCGCTGACGGACCTGTGGGCGGCGACGACCGACCGGATCGCCGCTCTCCCGGTCCGCGACCAGAACCGCCGGGTCGACGGCGAGTGGTCTGCTGTCGAGACGCTGCGTCACCTCGTCTTCGTCACCGATGCCTGGTTCCGGCGTGGCGTGTTGGGAGTCGAGAAGCCATATCACCCAATCGGACTCGCGCCCCACTTCGTCAAGAACCAACACGAGATGGGGCTCGATCCAGAGGCCCACCCCACGCTGGAAGAGGTCCGCGTGGTCCGCGCGGCTCAGGCGACCGAGATCCTCGCCTATCTGTTCGAGGCCACGGACGAGGCGCTCGAAGAGCCAGGCGCTCGCACGAGTGAGCCGGGCTGGCCATCAGACCCCAGCGACGAGACAGTCCTCGGTTGCCTGCAGGTCCTGCTCGACGAGGAGTGGGCTCATCACCAGTTCTGTGTGCGGGACCTCGCGCGCCTCGGCTGAGCGACGTTGTGCGCCAGGGCGGCGGCTGCGTGCCAGCCGAGCGTCGCCTGGGGGAAGTGCACCCTCGATGACGAGAACTGCACCCTCGATGACGAGAACTGCACCCTCGATGACGAGAACTGCACGCTCGATGGGGCTGGGGAGTCGGTCAGTACGGTGGTGAAATGGACCCGCATCCGCTGACCGGCCAGCAGTTCGCCTCGCCGGTGCCACCGGGAACGGGCTGGCCCGGTGATCCCGCGACCCCGGACACCCCGGTGGCCGACACCGAGCAGGAGGTAAGCCGCCTCGCTGAGGAGGTTGGCGACATGCCGGAGCTCGACGCGCGGATCAGCGTGTGCCGCGCGTGCCCACGGCTCGTCGCGTGGCGCGAGACCGTGGCGACCCGGCAGCGTCGAGCGTCCTTCGCGGACCAGCCGTACTGGGGCCGTCCGGTCCCGTCCTTCGGTGACCCCGAAGCGTCCGTTCTCGTCATCGGGCTCGCACCGGCGGCCAACGGCGCCAACCGGACCGGGAGGATGTTCACCGGGGACCGTTCTGGCGACTGGCTGTTCGCCGCCCTGCATCGCGCCGGGTTCGCCTCGCTGCCCACGGCGGTGGCGAGCGGCGACGGTCTGGTCCTCACCGGGCTGCGGATCACCGCGCCGGTCCGGTGTGCGCCGCCGGCGAACAAACCGACCACCGAGGAGAAGCGCATCTGCAGCCACTGGCTCGACCGAGATCTTGAGCTCGCAGAGCCTCACCTGCGCTCGATGCTGGCACTCGGGTTGATCGGCTGGGACGCGACCTTGCGCGCCGCACGGCGGCTGGGCTGGCAGGTGCCGAAGCCGAAGCCGAAGTTCGGTCACGGCGCCGAGACGACCTTGCTGACTCCGGCAGGCCGGCCGGTGCGGCTGCTCGGCAGCTATCACGTGAGCCAGCAGAACACTTTCACCGGCAAGCTGACCAGGGAGATGTTCGACGCGGTCGTCGCGCGCCTGTGACGGGGGCGTTGGGCGTGCGCCCGGTTGCGGCACGGACAAGGGGGCCCGGGCGGGAAAGTGTGAGCCGTGCGCTGTCGTCGTTCGTCGCCCGTGTGTTTGAGTAGAGGCGCGGCAGCCAAGAGCCGGCCCCACCAGGAGAAGTGATGACGACGCAAGCCAGCCCAACGGCATACCTCGAGGACGACCTGCTCGAACGGATCCGCGGGCGTGCCGCCCGGATCGACCGCGAGAACGGCTTCTTCGACGAGGACCTCGCCGAGCTGCGCGCGGTCGGCTACCTCACCGCGATGGTCCCCGCCGAGCTCGGCGGCGCCGGCCTCACCCTCGCGCAGCTGACGCTCGAGCAGATGCGTCTGGCCGGGGCCGCCCCGGCCACGGCACTCGCCGTCAACATGCACCACGTCTGGGTCGGCGTGGCGAACACCCTTCGTGCGCATGGAGACTCGTCGATGGACTTCGCCCTCGAAGAGGCGGCCGCGGGGGAGATCCTCGGGTTCGGGATCTCCGAGGCGGGCAACGACCTGGTCCTGTTCGGCTCGTCCAGCCGGGCCGACCCCGACGGCGCGGGCGGCTACCGCTTCACCGGGACGAAGATCTTCACCTCCCTCTCCCCGGCGTGGACCCGGCTCGGGACGTTCGGCACCGACACGTCCGGTGACGACGGACCCCATTCCGTATACGGGTTCGTCCGCCGTGACGACCCGGGCGTTGCCGTCAAGGACGACTGGGACACCCTCGGGATGCGAGCCAGCCAGTCGTGCACGACCGTCCTCGAACAGGCGCACGCACCCGCTGACCGGGTCGTCCGCCGGCTCCCGCCCGGCCCGACGATGGACCCGTTCGTCTTCGGGATCTTCGCCAACTTCGAGGTGCTCCTCGCCTCGATCTACACCGGCATCGCCAAGCGGGCCATCGACGTCGCGACCGAGACGGTCACGCGGCGAACCTCCCTGAAGAACAACGGTGCTCCCTATTCGAACGACCCCGACATCCGCTGGCGCCTCGCCGATGCCGCGATGGCGCTCGACGGGATCTACCCGCAGGTCGAGCTGATCGCCCGCGACGTCGACACCCTCGCCGACCGCGGCCCACTGTGGATGCCGCAGCTCTCGGCGGTCAAGTCACGGGCCACCGAGACGGCACTGCGCGTCGTCGAGCAGTGCATCCGGGTCTCGGGCGGATCCTCGTACTTCAGCTCGAGCGAGCTGTCCCGTCTCTACCGCGACGTACTCGCCGGCATCTTCCACCCGAGCGACGACGAGTCGGTGCACGGTGCGTGGGCGAACGCGCTGCTCGGCCCCGTCGTGCCGTGGCCTCCCGAGGAGGGCTGACGCGTCAGTCGCGGTCGGTCACCGCATCGAGGAGCAGGCTCAGACCGATGGCGAGCAGCCAGCTGTCCTTGGAGATGGCGGTGCCCTGCTGGCTCGGCCAGATGCTGTTCGGCTGGCGCAGCGCCGGGGTCCGGGCGTACATCCCCACGAGGCCACCGCCGAACCCGGCCAGCAGGAGCCCCGCGAGACCGCGAGGGACGAACGGGGCCAGCAGTGCCGCGCCCACGGCCATCTCGCCGACGGACAGCGCTTTGACGAACTGTTGCGGCGGCACGTCCTTGACGAGCGGGTAGGCACCGGCGGCCATGCCGTGCAGGCCGACCGCGGTCTCCTCGGTGGCCGTGCGCTTGCTCAGGCCGGTGTGCAGGATGTAGGCGCCGGTCGCGAGTCGGAGCGGGATCGTGCGCAGCTTCATCGTGTCTTCCTCTCGTGGGTGGTACGACGGGTCCGTGCTGTACTGCCCCAATTGTGCCCATCGGCCCCGGGACCGAGGGCGGCAGGGTACCCGGGCGGTGAGTCTTCACAGCGGATCGGCAGGTGGCACCCCCAGTGCTCCCAGACTCGCCGTCTACCGTCTTGGCACGGAAGCAGGGCATGACAACGAGGTGGCGACGGGCCCCAGGAAGGCCTTCCATGATGCGAGGTTGGCGCGGTGGTCGGGCCGGCGTGGCGTTCGTCGTCTTCGTCATCGTCGTCGGGGCGTGGTTGGTCACCCACCCTGGTGACGACGGGTCCCCGTACAGCCATGTCCCGCGACCTGTCGCGCGGTCCGGCCCGACGGTTACGCTCCCTCCGTCGGGCGGGCCGCCGCCGACGTCATCGACGACACCGTGATGACGACACCGTGATGACGGCACGGTGATCGCAGCACGCGAGGACGGCACGCGCGCTCCACCCCTCCGGTCACGCGACCGAGCGCCGAGGCTCCCGCTTGGTGACCTCGAAGACGAAGTAGCGGAACGGCCACGTCCCGGCCCGGCCCCGGTCCTCGGCGAGGTGGCCGTCCCGCTCGGCCCACAGGGGGATCTCCATCGGCGCGAAACGGTCGCGACTCCAGATCTCCAGTACCGTCCCCGGGGCCAGGTCGCGTATCTGCTGGGCCGCGCGGATCATCCCGACCGCGCACGGAGTCTTCCGGTTGTCCAGCAGGACGCGACTGCTCATCGGCGGTCTCCCCGTTCGGAGAGATCGTCGATGTTGCACACCCCCTGCACCGGCGAGCAGTGCCGGAACAGGGGACACGTGATGAAGACGACGACGAGCGCGATGATCGCCAGCACCTTGAGTGGGATCAGGATGCCGGGGAAGCTCGTCCACCAGTCCAGAGGCAGGGAGCGGAACGCGCCGGCCATGAGCAACCCGGTCACGATGATCGTCGGGAGGACGAAGCGCACGACCCAGCGGAAGCGGTCCAACTGCCGGGCTCCGGCGAGGACTGCGTCGACATTGGGATGGCGGCGCCCCGTGGGCATGGCTACGGCGATGTTCCAGAGGGCTCCGCCGAGCCAGAGGGTGAAGGCGGTCAGATGCAGCGCCCGGATGGCGGCAGCCCAGTCGGGGCCGACATCCGTGTAGGCCCACCCGGCGATGAGCGCGGCGACGAGGGCCAGCGCAGGCCAGGCCATCGCGAGCCGGCTCACGCCCAGCGCCAGCAGCGCACCCAGGGCCACGCTCGCCCCGACGAGTGCCCACTTCAGGGCTGGTTCGCCCGCGAGGACCGGTACGACGAAGGGACCGGCCGCGGCGAGCAGGACGATGGGGGCGACCCAACGGCCGACGCGCTCGGCTCGCTGGAGCAGGTCGGCGTTCAGGCTGTCGACACGGCGCTGTTCCACGCCCTGCTCGGCCCGCCGCAGGTAGAGCAGCCGCCACGCGAGGAAGCCGCCGGCCAGTGCGACCGCCCAGAGGGAGAGCCAGCGTACGAGCAGACCCCCGCCGGAGATCCCGAGGCCGAGGCCGGTGAAGATCGCGCCACCGACGGACGCGAGGGTGATGAGGGTGAAGGCCACCTTGGGCAGGAACGGCGTCTCCTCCTTGACGATGATCTGCAGCGTGTCGACTCGCTGCCCGTCGCGCTCGCTCAGCCCGGGGATGGATGTGTCCATCGACGCCCTCCATTAAATACGGTTGCTACCGTCGAAAATACCTTGTCGACCGGCGGCAGGGAAGTCGAGCCGCCGATCGGTGCCCTTGGCGGCTTGCCGACCGGCCCCGCGTCCTCCAGCATTGAGAGAAGCACTGGAGGTGCCCATGGACTCGTCATTCGCGGCGTATCTCGACAAGGTCAGGGCGCAGCGGGCCGAGCTGCGCGAGTCCGTCGCTGCAGTCGACACGGCCCTCGCCTCGCCGGTGGCCCGCGGGGGTGCGTGGCGCGAGCGGGTCCGGGCCGCGCTCGCCGAGCTGTCCCACGACTTCGCTGACCACATCGACCTGACCGAGGCGCCCGGCGGCCTGCACGACAGCGTCCGGTCCTGCGACCCGCGGCTCACCTCGGCGGTCGACCGGCTGACGAACGAGCACGTGGAGTACCGCGAGGCGATCGTCGCCTACCTGAACGTCCTCGAGCACGGTGGGACCATGGCGGACCTGCCCGTCTTCCGCAACGAGGTCGGCGCTCTGGTCGGTCGGCTCGTGCGGCACCGTGAGAGGGGTGGAGACCTCGTCTACGAGTCGCTGCACGTCGACCTCGGTGGGTCCGACTGAGCCCATCCGGCCGGGACGACGCGGCTCGACCCTGTGCGCGGCGACCGCGTAGGTTTGAGCGCATGGAGCACGGGCAGCGCAACGTCCTCGGCGGCGAGCTCGAGGAGTGCTCGACCGACCCGATGACGGGCTTCTACCGGGACGGCTGCTGCACGGCTGGTCCCGAGGACGTCGGGGGCCACACGATCTGCGTCGTCGTCAGCCGCGAGTTCCTCGCGCACCAGGAGTCGGTCGGCAACGACCTGTCCACCCCACGACCCGAGTGGAGCTTCCCGGGGCTGCGGGCCGGCGATCGGTGGTGCGTCGTCGCGGCCCGCTGGCTCCAGGCACAGCGAGACGGGGTCGCCGCGCCGGTCGTGCTCGCCGCGACTCACGAGCGTGCGCTCGACGTCGTGCCGCTGCAGCTGTTGGAGGCGTATGCCGCTGACGTCCCTGACGATCCCAGTGACCTCCTGTGAGGGCTCGCGGTGTGAGGCGACTCGGGCATGCAGGGCTGCTCCTGGCGACCGCTCTCGTCGCGTTCGGGGGCTGCACGAGCCGTCCGCAGGTCGAGCTGGACCAGAGCCCCGGCGCCACCGGTTCGCTGCCGCCGGGGTTCGACCCGACGGACGGCTCGACCGGACCCGGGAGCGTCACCCCGACGGCGCCGCAGACGGTCACGGTGACGGTCATGCCGACGGGTACCGCGCTGCCGATGAACCCGAGCCTTCCCGCCGTCTTCGACGAGTCCGCTGCGCGGCAGGCGACCCAGGCGGTGCTGCGCGACATCGGCGGGCTGGACCGGGCCTTCGTGACTGCAGCGGGCACCAACCCGAGGACGAGACCCCCCACCCCGGGCGCATCGGGCGGTGCGTCCAGCACAAGGCCGACGGCCTCGGACCCGAGGGCTGCGGCCCGGGACCTCACCGCGCTCGACTCACATCTCGGCGGTCTGCTCGCGGCCGGCGTCCCACCCGGCACCGACGGGCCTAGCTACGTGGCACGCATCCTCAGCCTGCGGGTCTTCGTGTCGGCGGCGGTCGGCGAGACCTCGACCGACCCGGCCCGAGCGGCTGCGCGCTACCAGGTGATCCGGGGCGAGGTCGGCGTCCTGCTCACCCAGGTGAGCACCGGCACCGGCGCCACGCTCACGCTGCCGCCGTCCCGCCCTGCTCGATGAGTGCGTCAGGCCCTGACCGAGAGGCGTGCCGTCGAGGATGTCGTGCTCCGAGGCGATCACGGTCCGGCGAGGGCGTCGCGTCGCTCGTAGCCTGCCCCGGCCTTGGTCGGGCAGGCCGCTGCTGGCTGGATACGATGGAGGGGTGCCGGATCCCACAGACCTCGAGGACTACCTCAACGCCTGCCGGGCCCGCGTCGAGTCGCAGGTCGCCTTCTTCCGGGAGTTCGCCGACGTCGTCAGCCGGGTCGACGTCGAGGCCGGTGGCGGCTTGGAACCGATGCTCGAGTCGCTCGAGGGCGACTACTTCAACAACCTCGTCATCGTGCTCGACGCATACTTCTCCGGTCGACTGCCCGACTCGCGACCCGCGGGCCCCGTCGCGGTCGAGGTGTCGGCGCTGCGCGCCTCACTCGTGGACGGGGAGGGCGAGATGCTCCCCGACGCCGCGGCCACCTCGGGCGCTGGGCGCAGCGTCCTGGGCCTGCAGGCAGGCGACTCGATCCGGCTCACGGCCCAGTCCTTCGCGCGACTCGCCGACGCCTACTTCGCCGAGATCGACAGACTGCAGCTGTCCTGACTCGTGGCGAATGCTGTTGTGGCGCACGACCTCCCGCCGACGCGGGGCATCGTGTGCCACAGTGCACCCGTGGCCCACACGTACACGCGCATGACCCATGTCTGGTTCGTCGCCGCCGCGATCACCGGCATCGTCAGTGGGTTCCTGCACATCGTCCGCACTCAGGTGACCAAGGACGGGTCTGCCCCGATCCCTCTGACGGTGCTCGCCTACGGCTTGACAGCCGTCACGGCCCTGCTCATCTTCCGAGGCATCATGGTCGCGGCCTACGAGCAGGACCAGGCCGCGCAGCGCGACCGCCACTGAGCGACATACGGACTGAGCGGCAGGGCAAGACCCTCCTGCCGGGGCCTCATCGATGCACGTTGCCGAGAACCGGGGGCTCGTCGTCGAGCGGGAGCGAGCGCCGGTGAGCGGGGTCGTCACGCGCGGGGCGGCGACAATGCTGGGTATGGATGCCGCTGCCGCCCCTTGGGTGCTGCATGTCGACCTCGACCAGTTCATCGCTGCGGTGGAGGTGTTGCGACGACCCGAGCTGGCCGGCCGCCCGGTCATCGTCGGCGGCCGCGGCGACCCGACCGAGCGGGCGGTCGTGGCGACCGCGAGCTACGAAGCGCGCGAGTATGGCGCCACCTCGGGGATGCCGCTGCGGCTCGCGGCGCGCAAGGTGCCTGGGGCCGTCCTGCTGCCCGTGGACGCCGCCGCCTACAACGAGGCGTCCGACGGGGTCATGGCGACCCTGCGTCGACTCGAGGTCGTGGTGGAGGTGCTGGGGTGGGACGAGGCGTTCCTCGGCGTCGAGACGGCCGACCCGGAGGCCTTCGCCCGGCACGTGCAGGCCGCGGTTCTGCAGGCGACCGACCTGCACTGCTCGGTCGGCATCGGCGACAACAAGATCCGCGCGAAGATCGCGACGGGCTTCGGAAAGCCGCGAGGTGTGTTCCGGCTGACCCGGGCGAACTGGCTCGCGGTGATGGGGGACCGCCCGACGATCGACCTTTGGGGGGTCGGGTCGAAGGTCTCCAAGCGGCTGGCCGCTCTCGACATCACGACCGTGCACGAGCTTGCCGCCGTGTCGCAGGAAACGCTCGTCGGCGAGTTCGGCCCGCGGATGGGCCTCTGGTACGGCCAGCTCGGCAAGGGGATCGGCTCGACCACCGTCGACGACACACCCTGGGTCGCGCGGGGACACAGCCGAGAGACGACCTACCAGCAGAACCTCACCAGGCGCGACCAGGTGCTCGAGGCGGTCCGGCTGCTCGCCGAGCAGGCCTTCCAGGACACGGTGGCCGAGGGCCGACCGGTGACTCGGGTGACCCTCAAGGTCCGCTACGCGCCGTTCTTCACCCAGAGCAAGGCGAGGAAGCTGCCCGCGCCCACCTCCGAGCGGGAGGCCGTCGTCGCCGCGGCACTCGCCCTCGTCGAGCGGCTGGACCCGGGCCGCGAGATCCGGCTGCTCGGGGTGCGGGCCGAGATGCAGATGCCGGAGGACGGAGACCCCGCCGAGCGCACCCCCATCCGTGGCCGCCTCTGACCCGATCGACAGTGCACTACTCCCGATCGAGCGTGCACTACTCCCGATCGATAGTGCACTACTCCCGATCGACAGTGCACTACTCCCGATCGACAGTGCAGCACTTC
>NZ_JAKDLO010000139.1 GCF_030452765.1 Intrasporangium sp. | reverse complement strand
CGTTTCACGTGAAACGGTCGCGCCCGGGCCGGGCCAGCCGAGGCGGCGGTCCGCCTCGCTCACCGGGTCGGCACCGGGCCAACCCAGGTTGCTCGAGACCGTCACTGAGACTGCACCTCCTGGAAGTCGATTCGGTGGGGGCTCCCTGTCGCACCGGCACCGGGTCAGCAGACGGCACGTCCGTCACCGGGTCGTGGCCTGCCCCGACCGGACACCTTACCGCCGCCCGCCCCACGGGGACGGTCCCGGCGGCGCCGGGCGGACCCGGCACTCGTGCCCCCCTTGGACCGCAGGCGGCGCAGGTCAGGCGGTGCCTGGAGAATGAGTCGCAGCACCGTGCTCGCCAGCTCGCCCTGCCGGACTCCGAAGTCGATCAACTCACTGCGAGCGACCCCGAGCCGGCGCAGTTCCGCCTCGGCCTCGACCAGCTCCGCAGGGCCGCTGCTGCCCTTGAGCGCCAGCACCTGCCCGGGGACCTCGAGCAGCGGCAGCGTCCACTCGGCAAGCCTGACGATGCCGGTGACCGCTCGTGCGGTCACCCACGGGGCGGTGAGCTTCCCCCAGAGAGTCTCCGCCCGAGCCGTGTGAATCGTGACGTTGGGCAGTCCGAGGTCGGCCACCGCGACCGTGAGCCATGCCGTTCTTCGGGCGAGCGGTTCAACGAGATGGACGTCGAGGTCAGGGCGCGCGATGGCGAGGACCAGTCCGGGCAGCCCTGCGCCAGACCCGACGTCGATGACACGTTGGCCCGGCCCGGCCTCCGGGATGAGGTCCGCCACGACGGCGCAGTTGAGGACGTGCCGATCCCACAGCCGAGGTCTCTCGCGGGGCCCGATCAGACCGTGGTCGATACCGGTCGTCGCAAGGAGCGCGACATACCGTTCGGCGAGGCCGAGCCGGGAGCCGAACACGGCCGCCGCGTCACGGGAAACGGCCGCCTCCTCAGCCCGGGAGAATGACGACGTAGCGATTCGGCTCGACGCCCTCGGACTCGGAGACGAGGCCGGCGGCCGCCACCTCGTCATGGACCACCTTCCGCTCGAATGCCGACATCGGCTCCAGCTCACGCTGGCTTCCGGTCTGCCGGACGACCGAGATCGCCTCCCGGGCCAGCTCGACGAGGGCGGCCCTTCGAGCGGCGCGGTGACCGGCGATGTCGAGCATGAGACGGCTGCGTTCACCGGTCTCGGCCTGGACGGCGAGCCGAGTCAGCTCTTGCAGCGCCTCCAGCACCTTGGCGTCGGTGCCGACGAGCCGCCGCGGCACCCGCCCCTCGTCCGAGTCGACTATGGCGACGACGGCGCGATCTCCTTCCACGTCGACGTCGAGGTCGCCGTCGAGGTCGGCGATGTCGAGGAGTGTCTCGAGGAAGTCCGCGGCCACCTCACCCTCTCGTTCGAGATGCTCGATTCTGGCCGCCCGGCGAGAGCCCGCCGGCCGGCCGGTCTCGTCTGCGTCCGGTGGTTCCGGCGAACCGGGCTCCGCGGCAGCGGGCCCGTCCTGAAGTTCGTCGGGCACGTCCCTCGACTCATCGGGCTGGTCGGTTTGCTCGGTGTCGGCCTCGGGCGACGGTCGAGCCACCGTCGCGGTCAAGGTGCCGAGGTCGTGCTCGACCACCGGCGTGTCGTCGTCCCGTTCCTGCGGGTTGTCGCTCATTCGTACTCCTTGTTCCGCTCGTCCCGCCGCGCCGCCGGCCGCCGGGGTGCCGCACCCCGGCGTGTGGCCGCGGACCTGTTCGTGGATCCTGGGGGCCGGGCCGCTAGGAGCGGCCCTTCTTCTTGCTGCGCTTCTTGCTCACCGGTTGTTGCCGCTGTCTCGGCTTGGGCTCCTCGACCGCCACGGACGCGGCCGTGTCGCTCTCGCCCTCGAGCCCTGGCACCGTCACATGCTTGGTCGCGCGGCCTTTGCGCTTGTCGCGGGCCTCCATGGCCTTGTACGCGGCCGAGCCTGGGGCCGGCATGTTGCGGATCACGTAGAACTGCTGGCCCATCGACCAGACGTTGGTCGTGAGCCAGTAGATCAGCACACCGATCGGGAAGTTCACGCCGGAGATCGCGAAGAAGAGCGGCATGAGGTAGATGAGGATCTTCTGCTGTTTCGCGAACGGGTTGTCGAGCGCCGCAGCAGGCATGTTCTTGCGCATCAGCTGGTGCTGCGTGGTGAACGTCGTCACGGACATCAGCACGATGAGCACACCGGTGAGGATCTTGACGTTGAGCGACTGGGTGCCGAGGAAGTGGTCCGAGAGGCTCGCGCCAAAGATCCGCGACGACTCGATCTGGGCGGCGACCTGCTGGGTGATGGGGCCGATCGCGTCCATCTTCCCCTCGGACTGGGCCTTGAGGTTGTTCAGCAGCTGGAACAGCGCGAAGAAGAACGGGCTCTGGATCAGGATCGGCAGGCAGCTGCTGAACGGGTTGGTCCCCGTGCGCTTGTAGAGCGCCATGATCTCCTGCTGCTGCGCCTTCTGCGACTCCGGGTCGCGCTTGCCCTTGTACTTCTTCTGGATCTTCTGCATCTCGGGTTGGATGAGCTGCATCCTGCGCGAGGAGTGGATCTGCTTGACGAAGAGCGGGAAGAGCAGGATCCGCACGACGACGGTCAGGCCGACGATCGACAGGGCCCAGGCCCAGCCGGTCGGCAGGCCGATGACGTCGAAGAGCCAGTGCCAGGCGTACATCACCCAGGCTTCCCCGAGCTTGATCGGGTAGAGCAGGGTGTTGAAGAAGTCGATCAACGTGATCCCTCTGTGACGGCGGTGAGAGGCTCACCAGGTGTGGTCGGTCTGACCGGGTCGGGTCTGCCGGGTGTCCTGTCGTGGTCGTTCACCTGGATCACCCGCTCGTTCGGATCTGGTGCAGTTCCTCTGAGTGGCGCTCCTCCCACGTCCGCGGAACGTGGTCGATGCCCCCCGGGTTCCACGGGTTGCAGCGGCCGAGGCGGCACAGCGTGAGCCAGCCACCGCGGACCGGGCCGAAGCGCGTGAGCGCGGTGACGGCATACGCAGAGCAGGAGGGATAGAAGCGGCACGTCGCCGGGCGCAGCGGCGAGAGGACCAGCTGGTAGAGACGCACGAGCAGGACGAGCGGCGCGGACAGGACGCGGTTCATCGGGTCCCGGCCTTCTCGAGCACCCGTGTGAGCTGGCGCCCGAGCGCGGTGTCGAGCTGCTGGTAGGTCGCGGCGGAGGCTTCGGGGTTCGCGCGCACGACGACGTCATACCCTGCAGGTATGCCGCTCAGCCGGCTGGCGGCGCTGGCCCGCAGTCGCCGTTTGGTGCGGTTGCGTACGACGGCGTGGCCGACCGCTCTGGACACGACGAAGCCGACGCGCGGCGCGAGGCCGGCCCGCGCATCGGTGACTGTGACATGCACGACGAGAAGCCGTCCGCCCGCTCTGCTGGCACCGGGGCCGCGTACTGCCGACGTGAAGTCCGCACTGCGACGCAGGCGGTGACGTGCCGGCAGCACGTCGTGCCTCAGGCCGACAGCTCGGTGCGGCCCTTGCGACGACGGTTGGCGAGGATGGCACGACCGGCTCTGGTCCGCATCCGCAGGCGGAAACCGTGCGTCTTGGCCCGGCGACGGGTGTTCGGCTGGAAGGTGCGCTTGCTCACGTGATGCTCCGTGTGGCTGGCGGGACACCGGGTGCAGGACGCACAAGTGACCCGTTGGACATGGCTTGGGGCCATCGGCGACCGCAATCGGCAAGCCCATGGATGCGTCTGAGGTGAGTCTGCGCGACTGGGAACAGGACCGCGCGCCACGGGCATGCGAAAGAGGTCGCCGAGAGGCGTGCTCCACGATACGGGAGTCGCCGAATCAGGGTCAAACCTTCCCCCTCCCCCGGTATGACGACAGTGGCGGGCACCTGCACCTTCTCGGAGCCGCAGCGCGGCCTGCTGCGCCGCTCAGCCATGCAGCGTACCGGCGAGTCTCCCGAGTCCCACGAACCGCCTTGGAAGGCAAGGCAACACGCCGACGAGCAGCAGAACTTTGGCCCGCTGCAGTTGTCAGGGATCGCTGGAGGCGTTAGGTTTCGTCCTCACGGTCCCCTGCCCGTTTGCACTATGCACAAATGTGGATAACTGTGTGGACAACGTGGGACCGCGCCGGCCAGGGGCACCCGCGAGGGCCCTGCCGACAGGGGAAAGAGCAAGTCAGGGACGGTGACAGTGACGGTGACATCCGACGACGTCGACTACGAGCGGGTCTGGCAACTGACCCTGACGACTCTCGACGACGTCGGCCTGCCTCACCAGGACCGTGCTTTCGTCCGGCTCTGTCGCCTCGTAGGGGTGCTCGACCAGACCGCGCTCGTCCGGGCTCCGAACAGCTTCACCAAGGACTTCCTCGAGAACCGCGTCCGCGACCACGTCGCCACCGCCTTGGCGGAGCATCTCGGACAGCCGGTGCAGCTCGCCGTCACGGTCGACGAGTCCCTCGAACAGGACCTCGGCCTGCTGGTCGACGAGCCGATGCCCGGCCCGGACACGACGACCGACACCTTCGGTCGGCGGGACGGCTCGCACCTGCACCTCGTCGAGAGCAGCGACCGGCTGCGCGACCTGGACGAGAGCGCGCCCGACCTGAACGGTGCCGACCTCGACGAACCGGCGGCACCCAACGGCGACAGCGACGGGCTTCGACCCCGGCCCGACCCGAGCGCTCCCGCCGATACCCGACTCAACCCGAAGTACACGTTCGACACCTTCGTCATCGGCTCGAGCAACCGGTTCGCGCACGCGGCGGCCGTCGCCGTCGCCGAGGCCCCCGCCAAGGCGTACAACCCGCTCTTCATCTACGGCGAGTCCGGGCTGGGCAAGACCCACCTGCTGCACGCGATCGGTCACTACGCCCGCACGATGTTCTCGGCGGTCAAGGTGCGCTACGTGAACTCCGAGGAGTTCACCAACGACTTCATCAACAGCATCCGCGACGACAAGGCCAGTGCCTTCCAGGCCCGGCACCGCAGCGTCGACGTCCTGCTCATCGACGACATCCAGTTCCTCCAGGGCAAGCTGCAGACGCAGGAGGAGTTCTTCCACACCTTCAACACCCTGCACAACGCCAACAAGCAGATCGTCATCACCAGCGACCTGCCGCCGCGAGAGCTGTCCGGCTTCGAGGACCGGATGCGCACCCGGTTCGAGTCGGGCCTGCTCACCGACGTTCAGCCTCCCGACCTCGAGACACGTATCGCGATCCTGCGCAAGAAGGCGATCCAGGAGCGGATGACCGTGCCCGACGAGGTGCTCGAGTACATCGCCAGCAACTTCTCGACGAACATCCGAGAGCTCGAGGGAGCCCTGATCCGGGTCACCGCGTTCGGCAACCTCAACCGGCACACGATCGACCGGGCCATGGCCGAGCTGGTGCTGCGGGACGTGCTGCCCAACGATGCCCCGAACCAGGTGACCGCCGCGACCATCATGGCCGTGACGTCGCAGTACTACACCGTCACGATGGACGACCTGTGTGGCTCGTCCCGCTCGCGTCAGCTCGTCACGGCCCGGCAGATCGCGATGTACCTGTGCCGCGAGATGACCGACCTGTCGCTGCCGAAGATCGGGCAGCTTTTCGGCGGTCGCGACCACACGACGGTCATGCACGCCGACCGCAAGATCCGCGAGCTCATGGGTGAGCGGCGCGCCATCTACAACCAGGTCACCGAGCTGACCAACCGGATCCGCCAGCAGTCGCAGTGAGCCTCCGGTGAGGCGCGGGCTCCCCACGCTGTCCACAGCCGGGTCCGGGTCCTGACGGACACGACTGCGCAGTTCCCCGCCTGCGCGTCCGACAATTGTCCACACCCTGTGGAAAAGTCTGTGGATGCGGCCTTCCCCTCCGACGCACCGTCGCCCCGGACGGGGCAACCCGTCGACCAGGCGTTGCCCACAACCCCTGTGGACAACTGTGGACAACTGCGCCATGCACGGAGACAACCCACCTTCGGAGATCACCCAGCCTGTGGACGAAACTCCGCTGTCCACACCCGGGCGTCGTCGGCCGGGAGATATCCACAGTCTCACCCACCCACCGACACGCGCCGTGACGTGCGCAGTCACCAGTCGTCCACACGATCCACAGCACCGATGACGATGACGAGACCCTAGATGAGAGGGCAAGCCCCGACAACGAGGGTGGAAACCGACCAGACACGACGGCTCGGTCCTCGCATTCTCGATCGGGTGGTGCTAGCGACGCGCAGGCGACTAGTGTCTGAGCCCCAACGGTCCTACGTGAGAAGTGAGGACGATGTGAAGTTCCGGGTTGACCGTGATGTCTTGGCCGACGCCGTCACCTGGGTGGCGCGGGGCCTGCCCGCGCGGCCGCCCGTGCCCGTGCTCGCGGGCGTCCTCGTCGAGGCGGACGAAGCAGGCTCCTTGACCCTCTCGGCCTTCGACTACGAGGTGTCCGCCAAGGTCACCGTCCCGGCCGACGTCTCCGGGTCCGGTGCGGTGCTCGTCCTCGGCCGTCTGCTCGCCGACATCTCCCGCAACCTGCCGGCCAAGCCGGTCGACGTGGCGACCGACGGCAGCAAGGTCACCGTCGTCTGCGGCTCGTCCCGCTTCAGCCTGCGCGAGATGCCCGTCGCCGACTACCCGACTCTCCCGTCGGCACCGGCCGTGAGCGGCAGCGTGGCCGGTGACGTGTTCACCCAGGCCGTGGCGCAGGTCGCGGTCGCGGCCGACCGGGGCGACACCCTGCCGATCCTGACCGGCGTGCGGATGGAGATCGACGGCGACCAGATGACCCTGCTCGCCACCGATCGCTACCGTCTCGCGATGCGCGAGCTGAGCTGGGCCCCCGCCAGCCCGGACACCAGCCACGTCGCCCTCATCCCGGCCCGCCAGCTCGCCGAGACGGCCAAGGCCCTCGGTGCCGCGGGCTCCGTCGAGCTCGAGCTCGGTGCCGAGGGCGATGGCCTCATCGGGTTCGAGGCGGGCCAGCGCCGTACGACGAGCCGGCTGCTCGACGGGGAGTACCCCAAGGTCGCCTCGATCTTTCCCGGGAGCGTCGACAGCGAGGCCGTCATCGACACCGCCGCCCTCGAGGAGGCCGTCCGGCGGGTCGCCCTCGTCGCGGAGCGCAACACACCGGTCCTGCTCGGGTTCACCGACGGGCAGGTCACCATCGAGGCCGGCACCGGCGACGACGCGCAGGCCTCCGAGGCGGTCGAGGCGAGCCTGACCGGCCCCGAGATCCAGATCGCGTTCAACCCGCAGTTCCTCCTCGACGGCCTGCACGCCGTGGGCACCCCGTTCAGCCGGCTCTCCTTCACCCAGCCGAGCCGCCCGGCGGTCCTGACCGGCCAGGCCGAGGCCGAGGGCCGGGGCGACCAGAGCTACCGCTACGTGCTCATGCCGGTCCGCTTCGCCAGCTGAGTGACAGCCCGGCTCCCCCAGCCCGGGTGTATGCCGCTCACCAGGGGTAGCCTCGAAGGCACCCTCCCAGCCCGGCCGGATCCACACCTCGGCCCGGGCCTCCCCGTCAGGAAGGCAGGCGAATGCAGCTCGGACTGATCGGTCTCGGAAAGATGGGCGGCAACATGCGCGAGCGGTTGCGCCGCGCGGGCCACGAGGTGCTCGGCTACGACCGCAACCCAGAGGTGGCCGATGTCGCGAGTCTGTCCGAGCTCGTCGAAGCTCTCGAGGCACCCCGCACCGTCTGGGTCATGGTGCCGGCCGGTGAGCCCACCCGCTCCACCGTCGAGCAGCTGAGCGGCCTGCTCGCGGCCGGTGACCTGGTCATCGACGGCGGCAACTCCCGGTTCACCGACGACTTCCGCAACGCCGAGGTGCTCGGCGAGAAGCAGATCGGCTACCTCGACTGTGGGGTCTCCGGCGGCATCTGGGGCCTGGCGAACGGCTACGGCCTCATGGTCGGCGGCGACGAACGCTGGGTCGAGCACGCGATGCCGGTCTTCGACGCGTTGCGTCCGGAGGGCCCGCGTGACGAAGGCTTCGTGCACGCCGGTGACGTCGGTGCCGGCCACTACACGAAGATGGTCCACAACGGCATCGAGTACGGACTCATGCAGGCCTACGCCGAGGGCTACGAGCTGCTCGTGCGCAAAGACATCGTCACGGACGTGCCCGGCGCCTTCAAGGCATGGAGTCGCGGCACCGTCGTCCGGTCCTGGCTGCTCGACCTGATGACCGACGCACTGGCCAAGAACCCCACCCTGGACGGCGTGTCCGACTACACCGTCGACTCCGGCGAGGGCAAGTGGACCGTCGAGGAGGCCGTCACGCTCGAGGTGCCGATGCCGGTGATCTCCGCGGCGCTGTTCGCCCGGTACGCGTCGCGTCAGGAGATCTCCCCGACGATGCAGGCCGTCGCCGCGCTCCGCGGCGAGTTCGGCGGACACGAGGTCATGACCATCGCGGAGGGCGACGCCCTGCGGCGCGGCGAGGGCGCCACGTCCGCGGCCCAGTATGTCGCGGCCAAGGGCATCGGCGAGAAGGCCGATGCCGAGCGGCCGCGCGCGGTCCGTCCCGCGGCTGTGAGTTCCTCGCCGGCCGGCTCGGGTGCGACGCCGCAGCCGGACTAGCCAGGTCGTGTACGTCCGTCACCTGACGCTGGGCGACTTCCGCAGCTATCCGAGCGCCGAGCTCGCCCTCAGGCCAGGCGTCACGATCCTCGTCGGACGCAACGGGCAGGGCAAGACCAACCTCGTCGAGGCGATCGGATACCTCGCGAGCCTCCGCTCACACCGGGTCGCGACCGACGCGCCACTCGTCCGGTTCGGTGCGAGCCAGGCGGTCGTGCGCGGCGCGATCGTGCGGGACGGCCGCGAGACGATGGTCGAGCTGGAGATCACCCCCGGGCGCGCCAACCGGGCCCGCCTCGGACGGGCTCCCGTGCCGCGCCCCCGGGACGTGCTCGGGATGTTGCGCACCGTGCTGTTCGCCCCCGAGGACCTCGCCCTGGTCAAGGGCGACCCGGGCGAGCGGCGCCGCTTCCTCGACGAGCTGCTCGTCCAGCGCCAGCCCCGGTGGGACGGGGTCCGCTCTGACTACGACAAGATCGTGCGCCAGCGGGCCGCGCTGCTCAAGAACGCCGCCGCGCTCCTGCGCACTCGTCCCGGGAGGCGAGCCGAGCGGCATACCCCACGGTCAGGCGAGCAGACCACGGAGACCGCCCGCGACTCCGCGCTGCACACTCTAGACGTGTGGGACGCGCACCTGGCGACCGTCGGGGCCCAGCTGCTCTACGCGCGGCTGCGGCTGCTGCGCGACCTCGTGCCCGACCTCGCCGAGTGCTATGACGCGGTCTCCGAAAGTGCTGCGAACGTGCGGGCGACCTACAAGAGCTCGCTGCACGAGGAGGCTGCCAAGCGGATCGCCGCGGCCGAGGTGCCCGAGGTCGACGAGCTGCGCGCGGCGATGCTCGAGAGCCTGGAACGGGTGCGCGACCTGGAGGCCGAGCGAGGCGTGTGTCTCGTCGGGCCGCACCGCGACGACGTCGTCCTGACGCTCGGTGACCTGCCGGCCAAGGGGTATGCCAGCCACGGGGAGTCGTGGAGCCTCGCGCTGGGGCTCAAGCTCGCGGCCTACCGGCTGCTGCGGCGCGATCTCGCCGACGATCCGGTGCTCATCCTCGACGACGTCTTCGCCGAGCTCGACACCGGTCGGCGGGCCCGGCTCGCCGAGCTCGTCGTCGACTGCGAGCAGGTGATCGTCACCGCCGCCGTCGGCGCCGACGTGCCCGACGGGTTCCGGCAGCGGGGCGCGACGTTCGAGGTCGAGCTCGGCTGCCTCTCCCCGACGCCCGGTACACCGACCCGCCCGGTCGGCGACGACCGGTTCGACGAGCCGGTGCGCGCCGATGAGTGACACCCCGGACGACCTGCGGCCGCGAGACGAGGACCCGGACCCGGTGCCCGAAAAGACACAGGTCGAGGATGCCGCGGCCGCGGCCCTCGCCCACGCCCGGGCCGGCGCCCGCGAGAAGGGCCTGCGCCCCGGGATGAAGCCGGGTACGCGCCTGCGCCCGATCGGGCAGGGCGCCACGTTGTCCGGCCCGAGCCGGGACGGCCGGGACCCGACTCTGCTCGGCGACCAGCTCGACCGGCTCATCACCGATCGGGGGTGGCAGGTCGACGTGGCGGTCGGCACTGTCCTGGGCCGCTGGGCCGACATCGTGGGCGCGGACATCGCTCAGCACGTCGAGCCGGTGTCGTTCACCGACGGCGTCCTCACGGTGCGGGCCGACTCGACCGCGTGGGCGACGCAGATGCGGCTGCTGACCTCGCACGTGCTCGCCCGCGTCGACGCAGAGATCGGTGCCGGCGCCGTGACCGAGCTCAAGGTCCTCGGCCCGGGCGGGCCGTCGTGGCGCCGGGGCCCGCGCCGGTCCCCCGACTCGCGGGGACCGCGCGACACCTACGGATGAGTACCCACGCGAATGTCGGCGGTTCGGACCACACTGGACCCATGACGTGCCCATCGATCATCCCGCCCTATCTCCTCGCGCAGCTGGCCCAGAGCGACAACGACCTCCTCGCCGATCGGGCCCGCCGGTCGCTGAGGCACGACCGGGCGCTGCGCACCGGCGGCCGGTTCCTGCCGCCCTTCGGCTCCGGCCCCGCGGGCACGCGCCCGGCGGGCCCGCCGACCCGGGCGCCCGAGCCACCCGCGAGTCCCGGCCTCGACCGCACCATCAGCGACGCGCAGCACCAGACCACGACCCCCGGTGTCACGATCCGCACCGAGGGCCAGCCGGCGGTCGCCGACCCCGCGGTCAACGAGGCCTACGACGCGCTCGGCTACACGTGGCACCTCTACGACGAGGTCTACGACCGCAACTCGATCGACGGCAAGGGCATGCCCCTGCTCGCCACCGTCCACTACAGCCAGAGCTACGACAACGCGTTCTGGGACGGCACCCAGATGGTCTTCGGCGACGGTGACGGCATCGTCTTCGAGCGGTTCACCAAGAGCGTCGACGTCATCGGGCACGAGCTGACCCACGGCGTCACGGCCCACACGGCGGGACTGCTCTACCGAGGCCAGTCCGGTGCCCTCAACGAGTCGGTCTCCGACGTCTTCGGCAGCCTCGTCAAGCAGCACCACCTCGGCCAGACCGCCGAGCAGGCCGACTGGCTCATCGGTGCCGAGCTGCTCGCCCCCGGCGTGCACGGTCGCGCCCTGCGCGACATGCACCACCCCGGCACCGCCTACGACGACCCGCGCCTCGGCAAGGATCCGCAGCCGGCCGACATGGACCACTACGTCGACACGACCTCGGACAACGGCGGGGTCCACATCAACTCCGGCATCCCCAACCGGGCGTTCTGCCTGGCCTGCCTCGAGGTCGGCGGCCACGCGTGGGAGACGATCGGGCCGGTCTGGTACGGCGTCCTCACCGGGGCCGACATCGAGGCGGACTGCGACTTCTCGACGTTCGCGCAGCTGACCGTCGATGCGGCGGCGAGCACCTACGGTGACGGGTCCGCCGAGCACACGGCGGTGCGCGGCGGGTGGGCCACGGTCGGGGTTCTCGAACAGGACGGCGGTACCACGTCCTCCGCTCGTCGGGCGGCACCCGCACCCGGGGGCCCTGATCGCGAGATGGCGCGCCCCGACACCGAGGTGGTGCTGCGCCGCACGGGCGGCTTCGCCGGGATCACCCGCGAGCGCCCCTTCTCGCTGGGCGACCTGCCCGCGCACGACACGAGGAACTGGCAGCAGCTGCTTGCGGTGCCCACCCTCGATGAGATCGCCGCCGAGGAGGGCGGCCACCCCGACATGTTCTGCTACTCCGTCACCTGCCGGCAGGCGGGCGTGGAGGTCACCGTCAACGAGCCGCAGCTGCCCGAGGCGATCCAGGCGCTGTTCGAGCGCACGCTGCAGGGGTGACGTGCCACCCACGCACGTCGCGCTGCTGCGCGGTATCAATGTCGGCGGTGCCGGCAAGCTGCCCATGACGCAGCTTCGCGCGGTGGTCGAGGGTCTCGGCCACCGCGAGGTCGCCACCTACATCCAGAGCGGCAACGTCGTCTTCACCGCCGGGTCCCGGGCTGCTCCCCTCGCCCTGGCCCGTGCGCTCGAGGATGCCCTGGAGTCCGCGGCCGGATTCCGCCCGGCAACCGTCGTGCTGACCAGGGCCGAGCTGGCCGCCGTGCGCGACCGCAACCCGTTCCCCGAGGTGAACGAGGCGAAGCAGTTGCACGCCGGCTTCTTCCCTCACCCGCTCGACTCGACGTATACCGCTCACGCCCGCGCCGCCGAGCAGCTCGCCCACGAACAGGGCAGTGACGACCAAGTCGTCATGGACGGGGCCGTCGTCTACCTGCACACCCCCGACGGGCTGGGGCGAAGCAGGCTTGCCGAGCTGCTCGGCCGGGTCAAGGACGAGCGTGGGGCGAAGGCGCGGGGCACCTTCCGCAACTGGGCGACCGTGACCCGCTTGCTCACCATGCTCGAGC
>NZ_JAKDLO010000023.1 GCF_030452765.1 Intrasporangium sp. | reverse complement strand
CGCCTTCGACCTGCACCACCCCGAGACCGCGCCGCGCTCCTGGCACGCACCCGATACCACGGTCGCTGCCGGTCTGCGGCCCGACCGGGGTACGCCGGTGAGTGATCTCGGTCCTGAGGATGCCGGCAGGCCAGACGCGACCCAGGAGAGGTGACCAATGCGCGTCGAGACAAAGCTCTTCTTCTACCTGTTCCTCTTCTTCGGCCCCGTCACGCTCGTGTACGGGTTCTGGTCCGGCTGGAGCGAGCCGATCGGCGTCGTCGCCCTGCTGCTGACCGCAGGTCTGCTCCTGCTCGTCGCGTTCTACCTGTGGCAGACCGGCAAGCATCTGCCCGTGCGGCCCGAGGACAACCTGACCGGTGAGATCGCGGAGGCCGAGGGCAACTACGGCTACTTCGTCGCGAGCTCGTGGACGCCGCTGTGGCTGGGCGGCTCCGGTGCGATCATGTTCCTCGGGCTGGCAGTCGGGTGGTGGCTGTTCATCATTGGGGTCTTCTTGGGCATCTTCGCCCTGATCCTGTGGGTCTTCGAGTCCTTCTCTGGTGACTACTCGATCTGATCAGGCGGTGCCGGGCCCGACGCGGTCGACGGGCAGGCACGCCCAACAGACCTGAGGCCTTGGCAGGCAGGGACCCAACCGGCATGAGGACTGACAGACATGAAGAAGGGGAAGGCGGTCAACGCCTTCCCCTTGGGTGAGTCACCTCTTCACGGGCCTTCCGGTCGCCGGTGCGATCGTGTGGGAGACAACATCTTCGGTACCTCCGTCCCGATCGGTGACTGGGTATTGACGACCGTAACCCCGTTCAAGGCCCGGAGTAAAGAGTGAGGATCCACTGGACGACCTCAAGATGGTGCGCCAGGGCGAACCTCACACGGTCACCATCGAACTCGGCCGGTTGGAGCCCTGAGCAGATGCACACTCAGATGCGCACGCGCAGGCTCACGTCCACGACCTGCCGGCTCGGGATCTGGTAGTGGATGGTGACGTCGAGCGAGTTGCGCACCAGGAAGCCGAACAAGCGACGTCGCCAGACCGTCAGGCCGCGCAGTCGACCTCCGCTACTGAGCGGGGACTCGTGTTCGATGTAGTAGGTGGCCTCCTTCAGGTCGATCTGGAGGCCATCGTCCGTGCAGGTTGCCAGCTCGGAGGGGACGTTGGCCTGCTGCATGTAGCCGTAGTGCAGCACAACGCGGAAGAACCCGGCGCCCAGGTCGTCGAAGTCCCGCCGCTCCTCACGGGTGGTGCGGGGCACGTCCTCGCCGAGGACGGTCAGCAGCACCACCTGCTCCTGCAGGGCATGGTTGCGTCGCACGTGGTGGGCCAGCGACGCCGGCGTGTCGGTGAGCCGCGGAGTCACGAACACGGCGGTGCCAGGGACGCGCGCCACGCTGTCCCGCTCCATCTCGCCGAGCAGCTCCTCCATGGTCTTCGCGTCCGTGTCGGCCCGCCGCGCCAGTAGCTCACCGCCGCGGCGCCACGTCGCCATCATCGTGAAGAGCAGGGCTGCCATCGCGGCGGGGAACCAGCCTCCGTGCGGGATCCGCATCAGGTTGGAGCCGAAGTACGTCAGGTCGATGGCCAAGAACCCGATCAGGAACACCAGGGCCTGCCACAACGGCCAGCGACCCCATTCGCGGGCCACGACGAACGCCAGGACCGTGGTGACGACCATGGTTGTGCTGATGCTGATGCCGTAGGTGCTCGCCAGCTTGTTCGAGCTCTGGAACAACACCACCAGGCCGATCCCCGCAGCCATCAGCACCCAGTTCACGAAGGGCACATACACCTGGCCGGAGGTCTCCTCGGAGGTCTGCACGATCCGTGAGCGTGGCACGAGGCCGAGCCTGGCGGCTTGGTGCGTCATCGAGAAGGCGCCCGTGATCGCAGCCTGCGACGCGACGATCGTGGCCAGCATCGCCAGGCCGACCAGCGGGTAGAGCAACGCCGAAGGAATGAGGTGATAGAAAGGCTGCTCCGTACGTCGCGTGTCCTGCAGCAGCATCGCGCCCTGCCCGAAGTAGTTGAGCAGCAGCGCCGGCAGCACGAACACGAACCAGATCCAGCGGATCGGACTGCGCCCGAAGTGTCCGATGTCGGCGTACAGAGCCTCGGCGCCGGTGGTGACCAGGAAGACGCCGAAGAGGATCAGGAAGGCCTCCACCCCGTTGCGGCTGAAGAACTCGACGGCATGCGCTGGGTTGACGGCGGACACCACCTGCGGTTGCACGGTGATGCCGTACGCACCCAGCGCCGCGATGACCAGGAACCACACCGCCATGATCGGCCCGAATGTCCAGCCGACCCGTGTCGACCCGAAGTGCTGCACGGCGAACAGCAGGACCAGGATCACCAGCGTCACCGGGAGCACGAAGCGCGCCATACCGGGCGAGGCGACCTGCAACCCTTCGACCGCGCTGAGGATCGAGATCGCGGGGGTGATCATGACGCCGGCATAGAGCATCGACGCTCCGGCCAACCCGAGCAGGACCAGGCCGCGGCGCGACAGACGCTGCATGTTCCGCCATGGGCGCAGCAGGGCGATCAGCGCGAACATGCCGCCCTCACCGCGGTTGTCCGCACGCAGCACGAAGACCATGTACTTGACCGAGACGATGAGGATCAACGTCCAGAACACCAGCGACAGGACGCCCAGCACGTTCACCGGATTCGGTGCGAGCACCCGGTCGCCGCCGGTGAACACCGTGTGCAGCGAGTAGATGACACTGGTGCCCAGGTCGCCGTAGACGACGCCGAGCGTGGCCAACGCCACGAGCGCCTGCTTGGCCCAACCCTCGCGTGCGGCCTCGTCCCGCCCTGCGCTGGAACCTGTGTCAGACTTCCCGCTCACGACGTTGACCTCGATCTCCCCATCCACACGATCCCATCAGTCAGGCGGCGATGCCATCTGCTGCGGTGGCTTCGGGCGGATGGTGTAGGCAGCGGCGTGCACCAGCCGATTATCGTGGTCCGACCAGCAGCTCGTCGACCGCTCATGGCTGCGTCGTGTCGTCGTGGGTGACGGCGTCCTTGGCCTTGGCGAAAAGCTGCGCCGCCATCGCTCGGGCGGAGTTGCGGATCACGGCCGACTCGGCAGGATCGCCCTTGAGCAGGGTGGAAAGGAAGCCCTTGGCCTCGTCGAAGGAGATGTGGGCGGGCAGGGGCGGGACGTTGGGGTCGGTGTGCACGTCCAGGACGACGGGCCGGTCGGCGGCGAAGGCCTGCTCCCAGAAGTCCTCGACCTCCTCGGGTCGCTTGACGGTGATGCCGCGCAGGCCGAGCAGCCCGGCGTACCCGGCGTAGTCCATGTCCTCGACGAGCTGGCTGGTGTCGTAGCGGGGGTCGCCGACCTCGCGCATCTCCCACGACACCTGGGTCAGGTCGCCGTTGTGCAGCACGAGCACGATGAAGCACGGGTTCTCCCACTCGCGCCAGTGCCGTTTGACGGTGAGCAGCTCGTTCATGCCGAGCATCTGGAACGCGCCGTCACCGATGGTGCACACCACCGGGCGGCCCGGGTGGGCGAACTGCCGACCATGAGCAGGGTGTCGCAGTCCTGCATCATGTCGTAGCTCGGTTTGGAGCCGAGCAGCCCGAGCTGCTGGGTGTGGTACGGCAGGTCGCCGGGCACGACGTCCTTGCCCAGCAGGGCGGTGACCACACCCGCGCCGAGCCGCTCCGCGACGGCGATGACCTCGTCGGTGGCGCCGCGGGCGCCCTGGCCGACCATCATCACGACCTTGCTGCCGGCGTTCAGGACCTCGGCGGCGCGATCGAGCTCGTCGTCGGGTGGGACCAGGCTGGTCGATCCGTGCCCGACGCCGGTGCGGGAGACCCAGTGCTCGGCCGCCGGCTCGACCGCCGCCAGGTTCTGCACATCTGCAGGCAGGATGACCACGGTCGGGCAGCGTTCGGCGGCAGCGATCCGGACGGCGCGGTCGAGGACCATCGGGGCTTGCATGGGGGTGGTGACGGTCTGCACGTAGCCGGCGACGTCGGCGAAGATGGCCTCGAGGTCCATCTCCTGCTGGGTGTCGCTGCCCAGCGACACAAGGCCCTGTTGGCCCACGATGGCGACCACGGGCTGGTTGTCCAGTTTGGCGTCGTACAGGCCGTTGAGCAGGTGCACCGCACCCGGACCGGAGGTGGCGATGCACACGCCGACCTCGCCGGTGAACTTGGCGTGCGCGCAGGCGAGGAAGGCGGCGATCTCCTCGTGGGTGGGGCGGATGTAGCGGAAGTCCTTCCCGTCGGATTCGGCGCGCTCCAGTGCGGCGTCGAAGCCGCCGATCCCGTCGCCGGGGAACCCGTAGAACCGGTGCAGGTCCCACTGGATCAACCGGTCGATGATGACGTCGCTGACCGTGCTGCTCATGGCACATTCTCCTTGCGTTTCGGGTCGTGGCTTGCGGCGTCCGCCGCTGGGATGCCTCTGGCTCTCTCACGTATGGCGCTGACGACCCCACCACGCGAGCGCGCCCGCGCCTGCACCGACGGCCGCCGCGCCGGTGGCGACGAGCCCATGGTGCTGGGAGGCCCACAGCTGGTAGCTGCGGGTCTTGGCCTGCTCGTCGAACCGTCCATGGGCGCCGTAGTCGCGTCCGTCGGGGCCGTCGGCCGGCTGCCACAGGTTCTCCGGCTGGTTCGCCGGCCGGTCGGTGTCGGTCTGTTGGGAGGAGAACCCGGTCCTGGCCAGGTATCGGTCCAGCAGGCCGGGCGCGAGCTTGTCGCCGATCAGGGTGCCAACGGTCGAGCCGCCGACCCAGTACTCGCGGCGGCGTGGATGCTCGGCGGCATACAGGACCGCGGTGGCC
This sequence comes from Intrasporangium sp., assembly GCF_030452765.1. Lineage (GTDB taxonomy): Bacteria > Actinomycetota > Actinomycetes > Actinomycetales > Dermatophilaceae > Intrasporangium_A. Next base: position 28,819 of record NZ_JAKDLO010000023.1, on the reverse strand, counting down.
GGGATCTCGGGCTGGTAGATCGGCGGCACGGGTTGCGCCTTCTTGAGCAGCTTGGAGCGCACCCAGTCGAACTGGGGCGTGTTCGTGCCGGGCATCTGCACCATCGTCACGTGCACGTTGCTCTTCTCGTGCAGCAGTTCGCAGCGCAGCGCCTCGTGGAAGCCCTGGATGGCGTGCTTGGACCCGCAGTACGCGGTCTGCAGCGGGATGCCGCGGTAGGCCAGGGCGGAGCCGACCTGCACGATCGTGCCGCGGTCTCGCGGGAGCATCTTGGACAGCGCCACCATCGTGGCGTAGACGAAGCCGAGGTAGTTGACCTCGGTGACTCGGCGGTACTCGTCGGGGTCGATGTCGACGAACCGGGAGAAGACCGAGGTGAACGCGACGTTGACCCAGCAGTCGATGGGGCCGAGCTTGTCCTCGACATGGTCGGCCGCGCCTCGCACGGCGCTGTAGTCGGCGACGTCGGTCTCGATGCCCAGCGAGCGGGAGCCGGCCGACGCCACGTCCTGGACCGCCGCGTCGAGGCCGGCCTGTCCGCGGGCGAGGACCGCGACGTCATACCCGGCGGCGGCGAAGGCGCGGACGGTCGCCCGGCCGATGCCTCCGGTTCCTCCGGTGACGACGACTATCTTGCCGGTGCCACGCGCCTGATGCGTCTTGGATGTGCTTGCATGTGTCATCTGTGCTCTCTCCAGGTGGTCGGATCGGTGGTTCGGGCGGCGAACGATGTCGCGAGGGCTGCGTGGGTGGGTGCGGCGCGGCGATGGCGAGGGTCGGTCGAGCGGAGGGCATCGACTGGTCGGGTGGTGTTCATCGGGGACCCGCTGTGGGTTCGGCGAGCCGGATCGAGGCCTCGAGCATGAGTGCGTGCACGAAGGCCTGAGGCAGGTTGCCGCGCAGCTGGCGTTGGGCCACGTCGTACTCCTCGGCGAACAGCCCCGGCGGCCCGCAGGTGGCGCGGTTGCGCTCGAACCAGCGGAACGCCTCGATCTGGTTGCCCTGCTGGTGCTGGGCCATCGCCATCACGAATCCGCACAGCACGAACGCGCCCTCTGCGTTGGCCAGGGGTCCGGGCTGTTGCCGGAAGCGGTACAGGAAGTGGTCGTCGGCCAGCTCCTCGAGCAGGGCCGATACGGTGCTGACGGTGCGCGGGTCGTCGGCGGGTACGGCGCCTCGCAGCGGTGGCAGCAGGAGCGCGGCGTCCAGGCCGTCGTCATCGGGGCCACGCTGCCACCGGCCCGACGAATGGGTGCTGGTGGCGGCCGTCTCGGCGAGGATCCGCTCGGCCAGGGCGAGCCAGGCGCCGGTCTGTGCCGGTGGCGCACCGGCCGAGGCGATGGCACGCAGCCCGGCCACGCAGATCAGCCGGCTCTCGGTCCAGTTGCGTGGCTGCAGCTCCCAGATCCCGGCCTCCGGCTGGGTCCAGCGTGCACCGATCGCCGCGACCGCGGTCTCGGCGGCCCGCCAGCCGTCGGCATCGAGGTGGTCGTGACCGGCGGCGGCGGCAAGCAGCAGCAGCGCCTCGCCGTACGCGTCGAGCTGGAACTGGGCGTTGACGTGGTTGCCGGTGATGTCGTGGCCGCCGGGATACCCTGGTAGGTCGAGGGTGCGCTGGTCGGGGACCGGTCCACCCAGGATGGTGTAGGCCGGGGCCAGGTCCGGACCGTCGTCGAGCAGCCGGGCTGAGACGAACCGGACCGCCTCGTCGAGCAGCGGGTGGGCGCCGGCGGCCGCGATCGCCTGACCGGTGAAGGCCTGGTCGCGGATCCACACGTACCGGTAGTCGTAGTTGCGGCCCTGCTCGGCCCGCTCCGGCAGGCTCATGGTGGCTGCGGCAACCATGCCACCGCCGTGGCTGGTCAGCCCGCGCAGGACGGCGTAGGCGTGCCGGGCGTCGCGCGGAGCCACCGAGTCGGCCAGGTCGGGCACGGCGACCGACCACGCGTGCTCGGTCGCCTCCCACACCGCATCCGGATCGGGTGGTCGGTCCGGCAGCCTGCCCGAGGTCAGCTCGAGAACGAGGTCATGGTGCTCCCCGGTGGCCGGTCGCAGAGTGAGGGCCAGCTCGCCTCCGGATCGCCGCCTGGCCTGCGCAGCGCCCGACCAGCGCATCCGCAACGGTCCGCAGGTCGCGGTCCAGATCCCGTGGTCCTTGCTCAGGTCGGTCATCGGGTGCTGTCCGAACCCGGCCCGCGGGTCGAGCAGCACCCGTACGTGAGCGTCGTGCTCGACGGCGACGACTCGTCGCACCAAGACCAGCCGTTCCGGGTCGCCCGGGAAGGCCAGGGCCTCGCGGCACTCCACGATCCCGGTGCTCGTGACCCACCGAGACCGCCAGACCAGCGACCCCTGCTCGTAGTAGCCGCCCCACACGAACTCGTCGACCGGGGTGACCGCATAGTAGCCTGCGCCGCCGATCAGGCTGGAGAACACGGCTTCGGAGTGCCAGCACGGCGCGCACAGCCACGCGACGTCGCCGCGTGGGCCCAGCAGGGCGCCGCGCTCTCCGTCGGCGAGCAGCGCGTACTCGCGCAGCACGTATGGCGGGAAACCTCGGTGCGGGTGGGCTTGTGGTGGCACGGCTGCTCGACCCTTCTTCAGATTCCGGCGGCGTTGGCGTAGAACTGCTGGTCCTCGCGGAAGCCGCCCATGCCCATGCCGATGTCGGTGATGTCGTCGACGAACTCGATCGCGGCGATCCACTTGACCATCTTGAAGCCGAACTGGGTCTCGACGCGGAGCCGGATGGGGGCTCCGTGCTCGACCGGTAGCGGGGCGCCGTTCATGTCCAGGGCCAGCCACTACCGTCCGGGTGGGCAGTCGTCGTGCCAGTAGAGCTTGGGGAAGGCGGAGATCACCTCGAGCCCGGAGCGGGCCAGCAGCAGCAGCAGGAAGATGTTCAGGAAGTGGGTGACCACCACCCAGTAGGGGAAGAAGCCGGGCATCCGCCCTCCCTTCAGCCGGTCGGTTGGCGTGCCGGGGTGGTTCCGGTGCGGGCCTGTGGGTCCTCGTCCATAGCGGTCCCGTCGGCCATCCGGTCGGCCAGCCGGGAAGCCAGCGCCATGATGGTCAGGGCCGGGTTGGCCGATCCTTGGGTGGGGCAGACCGACCCGTCGGCCAGGAACAGGTTCGGCACCGCCCAGGCGCGCTGGTTGGCATCGACGACGCTGGCCTCCGGGCTGCTGCCCATCCGGGCGCCGCCGATCAGGTGCGCGTAGCGGTGGATGGTCAGCACGTCCTGCGCGCCGCCGGCCCGCAGGATGTCGGTGATCACGTGGGTGGAGTAGGCCATGTTGGCCTTGTCGTTGTCGGTCAGGGTGTAGTCCATCCGCGCCACCGGCAACCCGTAGGGGTCGGTCTCCTCGGCCAGGGTCACCCGGTTGTCCGGGTGGGCCAGCAGCTCGTTGAGCACGCCCACAGTGGCCCAGTGATTGTAGTCGCGCATGTACTCGCGCATCGCTCGGCCCCAGTGCCCGTCGGCCAGCACGTGCTCGGCCCAGCCGATCGGCAGCGGGGAGACGGTCTGGATGGAGAAGCCGCGGGCGAAGCCGCGGGACTCGTCGGTCTCGTACAAGTCCTCGCTGGAGACCTCCGGCGGGGGTGCCTTGTACATCCGGATCTCATCGGGCCACCGGCCCGCGGTCTGGGTGGCGCCCTGGACCATGACGTACCGACCGACCTGGTCGTGGTCATTGCACAGCCCGTCGGGGAACCGGGCCGAGGTCGAGCCCAGCAACAGCCGGGGGGTCTCGATCGAGTACCCGGCAACCGCGACGAACCGGGCCCGCGCCAGCCGCTCGGGCCCGCCCGCCTCGTCGAAGTAGACGACACCACGCGCCCGGCCGGCCTCGTCGAGCTCGACCCGGGCTGCCATGCAGCCGGCCCGGATCTCGACCCCGTGGGCCAGCGCGTCGGGCAGGTGGGTGACGTACGGGCTGGCCTTGGCGTTGACCTTGCAGCCCTGCAGGCAGTACCCGCGGTAGATGCAGTGCGGCCGGTTGCCGAACGTGCCGTTGACGATCCCGACCGGCCCGACCCGCATCTGGATCCCGAGCTTGCGGGCGCCGCGCCACAGCGTGGTGGCCTGTTCCGAGACCGGGTGCGGGCTGAACGGGTAGCGGTGCGGGTAGCCCCAGGGCCAGTCCTGTCCCGCCACCGGCAGCTCGGCCTCGACCCGCTCGTAGTGGCCGAGCAGGTCCTCGTACCGGATCGGCCAGTCCGCGCCGACCCCGTCCCGGGTGAAGGTCTCGAAGTCGGAGGGGTGGAACCGGGGTGTGTAGCCGGCGTAGTGGATCATCGAGCCGCCGACCCCGCGTCCGGAGTTGTTCTTGCCCAGCTCGATCGGGTCGGCTCCGCCGATGATCCGTTTCTGGGTCCAGTACAGCCCGTGCGAGCCGGCCTCGTCGGAGACCCAGTCCTCGTCGGGGTGCCAGAACGGGCCGGCCTCGAGGATCACCACCCGCCAGCCACGCCGGGCCAGCCGCTGGGCCAGCACCGACCCTCCGGCGCCCGCCCCGACGACGACCAGGTCGACCTGCTCGTCCTCGTCGTAGTGCCGCATGGTGGCCTCGCCGGGCAGCTGGCGGGAGTGCACGTCGAGCAGGTACCGCGAGTCGTTGTCGACGGGCCCGACCGAGCCCTTGAGCAGGCCACGGAAGCGACCGGTCTGGCGGTTCATTCGTCGAACTCCTCTGGGTGCGCGGACACCACGACGGCTGCGTCCTCGGACGTCGCCCCGGGCTTCTCGAACGGCTCCAGGGTGCTGACCGGTCCGGTGCGCATGTAACCGCGCGGATAGGCCGGGCCGCCGAAGCCGATCTCGTTCCAGGCCCACGGGTGCGAGTAGAACCCGGACAGGATCGCGCGCATGCACACCGACCACGCGCGGGCCACGTTCAACTGCTGCCACGACCCGCCGGACAGGTTGCCCGCGGCGAGATCGCCGACGATCGCCCCCTGGGCGGGCAGGTCGCAGTCGGCGAACCGCGTCCCAGCCCGGTCCCGGGCCGTCTCGTCCAGGCCGGCGAGCACCAGCCGCCAGGTGTCCCGGTCATCGGGCATGTCGGCGTACTGGAACCCGTCGAGCTTGCCGTCGGCCAACTTGGTGTCCACCGACTCGGCCACCGGAACCCGCGGCTCAACGTCCTGGGCGGTGCACACATCGCAGAAGGCACGCAGCGTCGGCTCCTCGGCGGCGGTGAAGAACCGCAACGGCCCGGGCGGCTCCAGCCGGGCGAACACCGCCTTCCTGGTGGCCTCGTCCCAGGTGCCGGCCGCCGCCAGCACGTCGTAGTCGGGGTAGCGTCCGATCATCTGCGGGGTGGTGCCGACCCGCTGCCGGGGTAGCCAGGACGGGTGCGGCGGCTGCCCGTCGGCCCGTCGGTGCGGCAGGTGCTCACCCTTGTCCATGTCGACCTTGTCCGCCCGGTCGCTGGCCGCCATCACTTCTCCCGGCGCAGCAGCGCGGCCAGCAGCCCCATCCCGCCGACCACGCACATCAAGCCCGGCGCCGCGATCGGGGGGCCCATCGGCACGTTGTATGACGCCAGCGCCCATCCGCCCGGCTTGCGGGCCACTCCGCGGGCGTGGAAGAACTCACCGGCCAGCCCGTTCGCGGTGTAGATCCCGGCGGCGACCGGCAGGACCGTCTTGGCCCACCGCTTGCTGTAGACCCCGGCGACACCGGCGACGACGACCGGCGGGGTGACCAGGATCGGCGACCACATCCACTTGTTGCCGAAGCTGGCCTTGTAATGCTCGGCGAACACCTCCGCGGTGGTGAGCAGCGCGGCGATCGCGGTCAGCCCGGACAGCGACCGCTCGAACCGGCCGTGCTCGACGTTGCGCACCATCCGGTCGACGAGGTGCTCGACCTCGCGCTCGTGGGCTGGACTGTGGTGGAACCAGGACATGAACACCTCCGGGGTGATTCGACGGGCAACCAACCGGCACATACCCGATGAGCCGGCGCGCTACCCGGACCGGGCCCGGGTCGGGCCCGGCCACCCGGGCTGCGCCGGCTCCGGACGCTCTGCGTGATCGGCGAACGGGCCGATTTCTGGGTACAAGCCGAGGGCCGATTTCTGGGTACAAGCCGAGGGACGCAGCACCAGCACAGAACGGGGGTCCGGCCGTGGTTCAGGGCGCGCTTCATACTGACGGGTGGGCAACGACGCCCGCCCCCGGCACGGTGCTGGCGGTGGCTCGCGCCGGCTACGGAATCGTGGTGCTGGCCTGGCCCGACCGGGTGGCCGGTGGGCTGCTGCGGCGAGGGCTCGGCCCGCGCGAGCGGGTCGTGGCCCGGGTGCTCGCCTCCCGCCAGCTCGTCCAGGCGCTCGGCTCGGGGGCCCGGCCGGGCTACCCGGTGCTCGCCCTTGGCGCACAGGTCGACCTGGCCCACGCGGTCAGCATGCTGGGGCTCGGGCTGCTGAACCGACGCCACCGCCGCGCCGCGCTCTCCGACGCCGTCATCGCCGCCGGCTTCGCCCTGGCCGGAAGGCTCGCTGCCCGCTCCACTGGTGGCTGTTCATCATCGGGGTCTTCTTGAGGCGCGCGGCACCCAGCCGGCTCAGGAGTAGTCGGCCCAGATGCGCTGGGCCGTGCCGTCGACTCTCAGGCGACCCCCGTAAGGGAGGATCCACTGTGGCCGCGTGTGGCCGAACGGCACGCCCACCACGATGACTGCCTCGGGGTTGTAGTGCTGCACCGTCTCGACGGCTACGTCGCGTTGGCTGGCCCGACGGGCTGCCCGCTCTTCACGTGAGGGACGATCCGCCAAGGACGACGACGGCGGCCGCGCCACGACAACAGCCTCCACCGCGTTCAACACGCCGCGTTCGCCGAGGGAACGCAGGATCCAGCCGAACTCCCGGGCCGGGATCAGCTCCTCCGAGGTCTCCACGAGCAGCACGCCGCCGCCGAGGACCTTTGGGTCAGCCGGAAAGCGACCGGCGGTGAGGATCGACTGGACGACCTCGATACAGCCACCCCAGGTGGGACCGGTGACCGCCCGGGCCGGCCCGGCCCAGGTCCACGGTTCGGTGGGCTCGCGCTCCCCGAAGTCGGTCAGGGCCGCCGGGTCGAGCCAGTCGGTGCCGAAGTCCTCCGACACTCCCGGGTCGGTCACCTCGAGCCGCTCACCGGTCAGCAGCGCCGCGCGCAGCGACCGGGCATGGATGTCGTCGACCGCCGGTCCGGGACCCAGGTGAACCTGGGTCGAGCCGCCATGGAAGCAGGCGATGCCAACGGTCCACAGCCAGTTGAGCAGGTTGGTGTTGTCGCTGTACCCGAGGAAGGGCTTGGGGTCGGCCCGGACGAGGGCGGGGTCGAGGTGCGGGATCACGGTGATCTGGTCCTCGCCGCCGATGGTGGCGAGGACCGCCCGGATGCCGGGGTCGGCGAACGCCGCGTTGAGGTCTGCGGCGCGCTGCTCGGGGGATGCCTCGAGCAGGCGGGTCGTCGGGTACTCGACGGGCGTGAGCCCGGTGATCTCGGCGAGGCGGGCCATCGCCTGCCCGTGCACGGCGGGCGCGTATCCTGGTGCGGCGTATGACGGCGAGACGACGGCGACCCCGTCGCCGGGGGCGGCCTTGGGCGGGTTCAGCAACTGCCGGGCAGGCATCGGACGGTCCTGGTCCCTTCAGGGGTTGTGGTCCTTCGTGGAGCCTGGTTCGTCTTGGCTCAGCCCCAACCGAGCTCATGGAGGTGGTCGTCGTCGATGCCGAAGTGGTGGGCCACCTCGTGCACGACGGTCACGGCGATCTCCTCGCGGAGCTCTCCGGCGCTGGTGCACATCCGCTGGAGCGGTCCCTGGAAGATCGTGATCCGGTCGGGCAGGGCCCCCGCGTTCCACCAGCTGTCCCGCTCGGTCAGTGGCGTGCCCTCGTAGACGCCGAGCAGGGCGGGGTCGTCCCCGGGCGGCTCTGGCTCGATGAGAACCACCACGTTGTCCATCGCGTCGGTGAGCAGGGGCGGGATGGAGTCGAGCGCATCGGCGACGGCTGTCTCGAACTCGTCGTCGGTGAGATGCATGGGCGAAGTCTCCCACGCGAGAAGGCCTCCGCGGGGAGGCCTTCTCGCGGAGCAGCCCGGGTCAGTGTCGCTCGATGGCCGGTTCGGAAGCCTCGGTCTCGGCGGCCTCGGTCTCGGTCGGCTCGGTGGCGAGGGCCGGCCCGTGGGCGTGGTGGGCCGCCTCGAGCTCCGCCGGCGTCACCGGGTCGACCCGGTCCTTGAAGTAGAAGTGGGACAGCTTGGCCCGCCACTGATCCTTGCGCGCGACTGGGTTGGCGACGCCATGCGCGTCCGTGGTCTCGGTGACGACGAACGGCTCCTGGACCTCCTGCTGGACGAGGTGCCACCGCTCGCGCGGCGTGAGGGGCGCATGGATCTCCTCGAACTCGCCGTTGGCGTGACGCCAGATCGTACCGGTCTCGCGTCCGTGCAGCACCTTGTCGCGGTCGTACTGCTGCATGCTCAGGCAGATGCGTTTGGTGATCCAGTAGGCGATCGGCGGGCCGATGAAGAACAGCACACGCAGCGTGTTGGTGATGTCGTTGATCGACAGGTGCAGCTTGATCGCCATGAGGTCGTTGCCGGCGGCGAAGAAGAGCACGCTGTAGAGAACGATCCCAGCGACCCCGATGCCGGTGCGGGCCGGAGCGTTGCGCGGCCGGTCGAGCAGGTGGTGCTCGCGGTCATCGCCGGTGACCCACTTCTCGACGAAGGGGTAGATGCCGATGATGGTCCACATGATCGGCAGCAGCAGGATCGAGCCCGGGAAGATGTTCATGCTGAAGGTGAACCCGAAGGCCACGAACTCGAGGAACCCGGGCAGCAGGCGCAGTGCTCCGTCGGCGAAGCCCATGTACCAGTCCGGTTGGGAGCCGGCCGTGATGGGTGACGGGTCGTACGGCCCGTAACCCCAGATCGGGTTGATCGAGACGACCGCCGAGATGAGGGCGATGACGCCGAAGACGATGAAGAAGAAGCCACCCGCCTTGGCGATGTAGACCGGCATGAACGGGTAGCCCACGACATTGTTGTTGGTGCGCCCCGGGCCGGGGTACTGGGTGTGCTTCTGGAGGAACACGAGCAGGATATGGGCGGTGAACAGGCCGACCAGTGCCGCCGGAACCAGCAGGATGTGCAGCGAGTACAGGCGGGGGATGATCAGCTCGCCCGGGAAGGCCCCACCGAAGATGAAGTAGGCCATGTACGAGCCGATCACCGGGATCGACTGGACGAACCCGTTCATCGCGCGGATGCCGGTTCCCGAGAGCAGGTCGTCGGGCAGCGAGTAGCCGGCGAAGCCCTCGATGCACGCGAGCAGTGACAGGATCGTGCCGAACACCCAGTTGATCTCGCGAGGCTTGCGGAAGGCGCCGGTGAAGAACACCCGGGCCATGTGGCAGAAGACGGCCACGACGAAGATCAGGGCCGCCCAGTGGTGGATCTGTCGGATGAGCAGGCCGCCGCGGATGTCGAACGAGATGTCGAGGGTCGACCGGTAGGCGTCGGAGACCATGACCCCCTGCAACGGCACGTAGGAGCCGTCATACGGGCTCTGCGTCATGCTCGGAATGAACCAGAAGGTGAGGAACACGCCGGTCAGCAGGCAGATGATCATCGAGTACATCGCGATCTCGCCGAGCATGAACGACCAGTGGTCGGGGAAGACCTTCTTCATCAGGGTCGAGACGCCCTTGGTGCCGCCGGTGCGGTCGTCGACCCAGCCGGCGATGCCGCCCAGCGGACGTGTCTCCTCGTGGTCGCGCCGGGCGGCGGCGTCGTGGGCGCGCAGCGCGTCCGCGGGACGTTCCTCGTTGATGGTGCTCATCGTGCACGCTCCCAGAAGCTCGGGCCGACGGGCTCGTGGAACCCCTCCGGCGCGACGAGGTAGCCGGCATCGTCGACAGTGATCTTCAGCTGTGGCAGCGGCCTCTTGGCCGGGCCGAAGATGACGGCGCAGTCATGGGTGAGGTCGAAGGTCGACTGGTGACAGGGGCACAGCAGGTGGTGCGTCGTCTGTTCGTAGAGGCCGACCGCACACCCGACGTGGGTACAGATCTTCGAGTAGGCGACGACCCCGTCGACGCTCCAGTCCTTGGCCTTCTTGACCTTGATCAGGTCAGGGTCGATACGGATGAGGATGACCGCAGCCTTGGCCTTCGCCTCGAGCACGTGACGTCCCTCGTCGAGGTACTTCTGCAAGGTTTCGGGCATGACGTGGAAGACGGAGCCTTGGGTGACGTCGGAGAGCTTGATCGGCGTCATCTCGGGGTCGCGCATGAGGCGGATCGGTTTGCCGTCGTTCTCCTCCGGGTCCCAGATCGTCTCCTTGAGCTCCCCGACCGTGACCGGCCCGAGGGAGCCGACGAGTTGGAAGGCGAAGGGCAGGGCGAAGAGCCCGAGCGCGCCCCCCAAGGTGTACTTCAGCAGGGGCCTGCGATCGAGTTGCGCGCTGCGGCCGCCCTCGACGACGACGTTGACGGCCGAGGCTCGTTGCTCGTCGGTCGAGCGCTGGAGGTGGCGCTCCTCGACGATCTCGTGGTCGGGCATCAGGGTCTTGGCCCAGTGGACAGCTCCGATGCCGATCAGGAAGAGCGAGAAGCCCATCGACAGGCCGAGCGCGACGTGCAGCGTGTTGATCGTGCCGACGCCGGGGAAGAAGAACGTCGACTCCTCGGGGATCGCGAAGTAGGTGACGAGGAAGACGAGCGTGGCGACCATGGACAGCGCGAAGAGCGTGGCGACCTGCCGCTCCGCGTGCTTGGCCGCCTGGGGCTCGACGTCGGCCGCTCGGTAGACGTGGGGGGGCAGCCCTGGGTTCTCGAACCGTTCGGGCAGGGCGCCACGGGTGGTGAGTGCGCCGGAGCTGCTCGCGTGGGCGAGGTCGGTCGACTGTGCTGGCGCTCCGTTCTCGTGCTCAGTCATCGGATGGGTCCTGTCCGTCGGGCGTGGTCGGGGCGAGGCGCGGGAGACTCATGCGGCCTTCTTCCCGAGCCAGATGGCGCAGCCGATGAGGATGCCGATGCCGAAGGTCCAGGCGAACAGGCCCTCGGAGACCGGGCCGAGGTTGCCCAGCGTCATGCCGCCCTGCTCCGGCCTGTTCTCGATGGCGTGGAGGTAGGAGATGAGCTGCTGCTTCGAGGCGGGCTTGATGTTCGTGTCGCTGAAGACGGGCATGGACTGCGGGCCGGTCACCATCGCCTCGTAGATGTGCACCGGATCGATGCCCTGCAGGGGGGGTGCGTACTTGCCTCGGGTCAGGGCGCCACCGGCGCCGGCGAAGTTGTGGCACATGGCGCAGTTGACCCGGAAGATCTCACCGCCCCGGGCGATTGCCTCGTTGTTCTCCTGGGTGCCCGGCTCGATGACGGTGGTGTACTGCTGGTCCGGGACGGCAGGGCCTGGAGCCAGCGAGGCGACGAAGGCGGCGATGGCGGCGATCTGGTCGCTGGTGAACTTGATGTCCTGCTGAGCCGGGGCCTGGACGTTGGGTGATGTCATGGGCATGCGCCCGGTACTCATCTGGAAGTCGACTGCCGCTGCTCCGACGCCGTAGAGCGAGGGCCCCTCGTTGGTGCCCTGCGCGCCGGTGCCGTGGCACGAGGCGCAGTTGGCGAGGAACAGGGTCTTGCCCTGGGCGACGGTGTCGGCGGCAGCCGCCGAGGCGTTCGCGTCTTTCGGCGCGGCGAACGAGTAGGCGCCGCCGGTGACCAGCAGGCCGACGAGAATCAGCAGAGCGATCGCAGCAGGGTGTCGGCGGCGTGCGGCCAGTGCTTTCACTGTGAGGTCCTGTCGTCCATGGTGATAGGTCGCTGGTTGGAGGTCACTGCAGGATGTAGATCGTGAAGAAGAGCGCGATCCAGATGACATCGACGAAATGCCAGTAGTACGAGGTGACGACCGCGCCGGTGGCGTTGGCATGCGTGTAGCGCCGGGTCGTGAACGTGCGGGCGATGATGAGCAGGAACGCGATGAGCCCGCCGGTCACGTGCAGGCCGTGGAAGCCGGTCGCCATGTAGAAGATCGAGCCGTAGGCGTCGGACGACAGGGTGATCCCGTCGTGCACCATCTCCGAGTACTCGAAGACCTGGCCGGCGATGAAGAAGGAGCCGAAGAGGTACGTGACGACGTACCACTCGCGCATGCCCCAGTTCGCGATGTCGAGCAGTGAACCGGTGCGGGCCTTCTGACCCTTCTCCGCCTTCCACACGCCGAGCTGGCACCACACCGAGGAGATGACCAGGACCAGAGCGTTGATGGCTGCGAAGGTGACGTTCAGCTGCTCCGTCTTCTCCGCCCATAGCTCCGGGCGCACCGCGCGCAACTGGAAGTAGATCGCGAAGAGGCCGGCGAAGAACATGAGCTCGCTCGACAGCCAGACGATCGTGCCCACCGCGACCATGTTCGGGCGGGTCGCGGGGCCGTGCCCGGTGTCGGCAAGAGCGCTGGGAGGTATCGATGCTGTGGCCACGTCGGTCATTATTCCCACATTCCGTGCGCTGTGCGGTAGCGACCCCCCGCTTTTCCGAGCGGATGCCGTCGATTCGTGATCAAGACCTGCTGGAACCAGGCCCAGTGCCCCAGACGTTACCGATGTTCGGCCCGGCCTGACAGTGGGCTGCACCGCAGCCCGGTAGCATCGCCCGCATGACCGCTTCGACCCCCGGCACGACGTCCGGCAACGCCCCGAGCGGGGCGGGCTCGGGCCTGCACCGCGTCAGCGTGCTGCTCTACAGCGATGACATCACGACGCGCGACGCAGTGCGCGCCGCCGTGGGTCGGCGCCCCGCCAAGGACGTCGAGGTGGTCCGCTGGCACGAGTGCGCGACGCACGCCGCGGTCGAGAGCGCGGTGCGGGCCGACCGATTCGACATGCTCATCCTCGACGGCGAGGCCGCCAAGGTCGGCGGAATGGGAATCTGCCGACAGCTGAAGAACGAGATCTTCGACTGCCCGCCGGTCATCGTCCTCACGGGTCGGCCGCAGGACAGCTGGCTGGCGGCCTGGTCGCTCGCCGATCTGGCCGTACCGCACCCACTCGACCCGATCGCCCTCGCGTCGGCCGTGGCGGATCTCGCGCGGACCACCACGTCGGTCGCCTGAGGCATGAGCCAGGAGCACCGACCCACCTGGCCCGCCGTCCTGTCGACCCTTCTCGCCGGCACCGACCTCGACACCGAGTCGGCCCGATGGGTGATGGACGAGATCATGGCGGGGGAGGCAACCCCGTCGCAGATCGCGGGGTTCCTCATGGCCCTGCGGGCCAAGGGGGAGAGCGTCACCGAGATGCGTGCCCTCGCCGACCAGATGCTCGCGCACGCGCGTCGCATCGAGGTCGCCGGGCCGAGCCTCGACATCGTCGGAACCGGCGGGGACCGGGCGCACACCGTCAACATCTCGACCATGTCGGCCATGGTGGCCGCAGCCGCCGGCATTCGTGTCGTCAAGCACGGCAACCGGGCCTCGTCGTCCTCGTCGGGTTCGGCGGACGTCATCGAGGCCCTCGGGATCGACCTCGGCCTCACGCCTGAGCGGGTCGCCGAGATCGCGGGGGAGGTCGGCATCACCTTCTGCTTCGCGCAGATCTTCCACCCGTCCTTCCGCCACACGGCGGTGCCTCGTCGTGAGTTGGGCATCGGCACCGCCTTCAACTTCCTCGGCCCGCTGACCAACCCGGCGCAGCCCACGTATGCCGCCGTCGGCTCGTCCGACGCACGGATGGCGCCGCTCATCGCCGGGGTGTTCGCCCAGCGCGGCACGGACGCCGCGGTGTTCCGTGGCGACGACGGGCTGGACGAGGTCACCGTGTCGACGACGACCCGCGTGTGGTGGGTGCGCGACCGCACGGTCGTCGAGCGCCGCGTCGACCCCCAGCGCGTAGGCCTGCCGCTGCACCCGGTCGAGTCGCTGCGTGGTGGGGATGCCGGGCACAACGCCCAGGTCGTGCGCGACGTGTTCTCCGGTGCACCCGGTGCCGTGCGGGACGCGGTCCTGCTCAACGCCGGTATCGCGCTCGCCCTCGCGCAGCGCGACTCCGGCTCGACCCAGGACGACTTCGAGCGCGACTTGCGGGCAGGGATGGCCGGGGCGGCCGAGGCGATCGACCACGGCGCCGCCTCCGAGCTCGTGTCCCGCTGGGTGGCCGCCACGCGTCCGCAGCACTGATCCGCCGGCAACCGCCCTTTACCCTGAGCGACTGCCTCGACGAGCAGCAGCTGATGGGTATGTTGAGCAGGTGCGAGCCCTGACGACGATCCCGCTGACCCCAAACACCCTCGAGGTGCGCGATGTGCCGGAGCCGGTGGCCTCGAGCACCGACCTGCTCGTCGCCGGCATCGCGGTCGGGGTGTGCGGCACGGACAAGGAGATCGCGGCCGGGGACTACGGTTGGGCGCCGCCCGGCCAGGAGCGTCTCGTCCTGGGCCACGAGTCGCTCGGTCGGGTGCGAGCGGCGCCGGAGGGCAGCGCCTTTCGCGAGGGTGACCTGGTCGTCGGGGTGGTCCGGCGCCCGGACCCGGTCCCGTGCGGTGCCTGCGCGCACGGCGAGTTCGACATGTGCCGTAACGGCCGGTACACCGAGCGTGGCATCAAACAGATCCACGGCTACTGCAGCGAGCAGTGGTCCGTGGAGCAGGACTACGCTGTGGGTCTCGATCCGCGGCTCGAGCACGTCGGGATGCTCCTCGAGCCGACCACAGTCGTCGCGAAGGCGTGGGAGCAGGTCGAGCGGATCGGCGCCCGAGCCTGGTTCGAGCCACGGACCGTGCTGGTCACCGGAGCCGGCCCGATCGGTCTGCTCGCAGCGTTGCTGGGCACCCAGCGAGGCCTTGACGTGCACGTGCTCGATGTCGTCACCGACGGCCCCAAGCCGGGGCTGGTCACCGACCTCGGCGCGAGCTACCACCACGACCCCGTCGACGCCGTGGCCAAGCGGGTCCACCCCGACGTGGTCATCGAGGCCACCGGGGTCAGCCAGCTGGTCCTGGCCGCGATGGCCGAGACCGCGTCCTATGGCATCTCGTGCCTGACCGGGGTGTCCTCGGGCGGACGTTCGCTCGACGTCGACCTCGGGCAGGTCAACCGCGACCTCGTCCTGGAGAATGACGTCGTGCTCGGCAGTGTCAACGCCAACCTGCGCCACTACCAGCAGGGCGCCGACGCCCTCGCCAAGGCCGACCTCGGCTGGCTGGACCGGCTCGTCACCCGTCGGGTCCCGCTCGAGAGGTTCCGCGAGGCCTTCACGCCTCAGGCCGGCGACGTCAAAGTCGTCATCGAGCTCTGACCGCCCGGCCACCAGAGGTCCGGGGCTGCCCGTTGCCCGCCACCTCGGCGGCATACCGCTGCCCGGCCGGAACCTCGCCCCGCGCTCACTCGTCGTCGAGCCCCAGCCTGAAGGCCGCTTCGAGGTCATGGGCCGAGTAGGTGCGGAAGGCGATGTGGGTCGAGGTGCCTGTCACGCCCTCGACCTTGTTGAGCCGGTCGGCGATGACGTCTGCGAACTCATCGTGCTCTCGGACCCGGACCATGGCGATGAGGTCAGAGTCTCCGGTGACGGAGTAGACCTCGGAGACGGCCGGGATGTTCGCGACGGTCTCGGCGACCTCTGGAATACGGTCGACCTCGCAGCTGATCATGACGATGGCGGTGATCACGCTCGTTACCCTATCCAGCACGACCCTATCCAGCGCGCAGCAGGGCTGAGCCCCGCCGGACGGGATGAGAGGCGTCGCGATCGAAGCTCGGCACCTGCCCGGCGGAGGCAACGACGGGTTCGAGGGCGTGGCGGATGGCGTCGGCGCCCCCGACGGGACAGCTCCACTCGCCGTCCAGGTCGACGATCCGGACGTCCGGCTGCTCGAGCCAGCGCAGCACCAGCTCGGTCTCCTCGGTCAGGGCGGCCGGCCGGCCCCCGTCCGGCACGACGACCTCGGCGGTTGCCCTCAGTGTCGAGACCTGGACCATCGGGTCGGTGCCGCGGCGGCTGACCGCAGTGCCCGCCAGCCGGCCGTGACGGACACAGACGAGCTCCCAGCCACCCTCGTGGTGGCGCCGTGCGGCAACGAGCTCTGGCGTCGCAGCCAAGGGTGCGAGGCGCTGCGCCCGCGCGGCGCCACGCACGAGGTGCAGGAACCGGTCCCGCACGATCGCGGCGTCCTCGAACCGCTCCTGCCGGGCCAGGGCGGACAGGCGCGCCTGCAGCTTGTCGGCACCCGGCCGGGCGTCGCCTCGGAAGATCGCCTCGCACTCGGCGACGACGACCGCGTACTCGTCGACCTGCTGCGTGCCGGTGCACGGCCCGCTGCACCGCCCCATCTCGAGCAGGGCGCACGCCGACGACGGGCCCGTCAGCCGCTTGGTGCACTGGCGCAACGGCAGGATCTCGTGGACGGCGTCGACCGCCTCCTGCGCGACGGCACGGGAGCGGAACGGTCCGATGCAGGCGGAGCCGTCTCCCGGTGGTGTGCGGACGATCGAGAGCCTCGGGAAACGCTCTCGGGTCAACCGGACCCAGACCGCGCGGCGGGCGTTCTTGGACCGGCGGTTGTAGCGCGGTGCGTGCTCGTCGATCAGTCGCACCTCTCGCACCTGGGCCTCGAGGACGGTCTGGCACACGATGGGCGCCACCACGTGGGCCAGGCGCACCATCTCGGTCATCCGGCTGCGTTGCTCGGCTGCGGTGAAGTAGGTGCGGACCCGCGACCGGATGTCACGGCTCGTGCCGACGTAGAGGGCCTGGCCGTCGCCGTCCTTGAAGAGATAGACACCCGGGGCATGGGGGAGGCCATCGGCGAGGTAGGCCTTGCGTCGCTGCGCCGGCGTCACCCGTGAGGTGTAGCTGCCCAGCTCCTCGATGGTGCGCACGCCGAGGTTGCCCACCCTCTCGATGAGGCCGTGCAGGACGTCGACGGTGGCCCTGGCGTCATGCAGGGCACGGTGGTCGGGTGTCGTGCGGGCGCAGAACA
Organism: Intrasporangium sp.; assembly: GCF_030452765.1. Taxonomy (GTDB): domain Bacteria; phylum Actinomycetota; class Actinomycetes; order Actinomycetales; family Dermatophilaceae; genus Intrasporangium_A. The sequence continues at coordinate 11,846 of NZ_JAKDLO010000023.1, read as the reverse complement.
CGCGGGCCAGGGATGAGAGCTTGTGGTTGGGCGACTCGTCGCGACCCACGAGATGACGGGCGAGGTGGAGGGTGTCGACGACCTCGAAGCCGGGCCAGACCTGCTCCGTGCGTGCCGCCGCCGCCTTGAGGAAGGTGATGTCGAAGGCGGCGTTGTGGGCCACCAGGACGCTGTCGCGGGCGAACTCGAGGAACGCAGGCAGGGCCGACTCGATGCGGGGCGCGTCGGCAACCATCGCATCGGTGATGCCGGTGAGGACGGAGATGAACGCCGGGATCGGCTCGGCAGGGTTGACCAGCGTCTGGAACTCGCCGAGCACCAGCCCGCCGCGGACCTTCACGGCCCCGATCTCGGTGATGGCGCACTCGACCGGGCTGCCGCCGGTCGACTCCAGGTCGACCACGACGAACGTGACCTCGGCCAACGCAGTGCCGAGGTCGTCGAAGGTGCTCTGGATCGCTTGCATGTGCCGACCGTATGGCGGGCCACCGACATGGCCCGGGAGGCGCGACGGACGGGGTCTGTCGGAGGGAGCACCTAGCGTGTGGGCCACATGATCGTGACGATGGTGCGTGACGATGTGAAGGAGGCGATCAGAATGCTTGTCGACTGCGATACCTGTCCGGTCCGCAAGGTCCGCTGCGCCGAGTGTCTGGTGACGGCGCTCGGGCACCTGCCCGTGCAGTCCGGCGCGCCGGTGTGGAGCGGGCCGGAGGCTGCCGCGGCTGCCAAGGGCCTGCCACTGGACCGTGCCGAGCGGCGAGCCGTCTCGGCTCTGGTCTCGGCCGGCCTCGTCAGGTCCGAGACCGCGCGCGCGGCCCGGGCGGTGCAGGATCCCCGGCCACCTCGGGCCCGAGCCGGGCACCGGCGTGCCGCCGGCTGACGATGCGCCGCCTCGCGCCGGCGCCGGCGGCGCTGCTGGCCATGGCCGTCCTCGTGGGAGGGTGCGCCTGGTCAGGTCGCCCGGTCGCTGATCTCCCCGCACGCCACCAGAGCGTGGCCCAGACTCGTGCCCCCCTCGGCACGAGCACCGAGCAGGCGGTCCACGACCTGTTCGAGACCCGCATCGAGGGCCTGCGGCGCGCAGATCTGCGCAGGTGGCTGCAGGGACTCAGGGGTCCCGACCTCATCGCCCGGCAACAGGCGCTGTTCGACCGGATGCGGATGCTTCGGGTGCGCGATGTCCGCCTGATGGGGGTCCGCTCCCTGGGTCCGGCCGAGGACCGGGCCAGCGGCTGGACTCGACGGATGGCGGTCGACCTGTCCTACCGGCTCACCGGCTTCGACACGGCCCCGCGGCGGTTCAGCCTCGAGGTGACGGTGGACGGGACAACGGCCGGCCCGCACGAGATTGCCGGGAAGAGCCAAGTGGCCCTGATCGGCTCTCGCCCGCTGGACCGGCCCCAGCCGTGGGACCTGCCCGACCTGCAGGTCCGTGCGGGCCCCTCCGTTCTCGTCGCCGTCTCCGGGACGCCGTCACGTGCGGAGGCCATCGCCCGGCAGGCGACGGTCGCGTCACGTCGCGTCGCGGGAGTGCTCGGTGGCACCCGGCCGGCGGTCGTCGTCGTGCCCGACACAGACGCCTCGGCAGCGTACCTGCTGGGCCGGGCGCCGGGCCGGCTGGATGGGGTGGCGGCCGTGACGGACGGTCCGCTCGAGCAGAATGGTCGGGCCGGAGCGGACCGGGTCGTGCTGGTCCCCACGGCTTGGTCCGCGTTGAGCACGGCAGGCCGTGAGGTCGTCCTGGCGCACGAGCTGACCCACCTGACGACGCGCGCCACCGCAGGCCGGGGGGTCCCGCTGTGGCTGTCCGAGGGGCTCGCCGAGTACGTCGCGTACCGCGACGTGCGCATGCCCGAGCCGGCTATCGTCCGGCCGGCTCTCGAGCAGGCGAGGCGCGCCGGCATGCCGACGCACTGGCCCTCCGACGCGCAGTTCGCGCCGGACAGCGGCACGCTCTCGGCGTCATACGGGCTGGCGCTGCTCGCGTGTCGCACGATCGCCGGCCGGCACGGGCAGGCAGGCCTGCTCGCCCTCTACCGCACGGCGACGGACAGCGGGACGATGGCGTCAGCGTTCCGTGCGGTGGGCACCGAGGAGGGCACGGAGCTGATCGCGTGGCGCCGGCGGGTCGCGGAGCTGCTCCGCGTCACGGCTCAGCCGTAGAGCTTCTCGACCTCGTCCGCGAAGTCCTTGAGCACAAGCGGACGCTTCAGCTTGAGCGACGGCGTCAGGTAACCGTTCTCCTCGGTGAAGTCGTCGGGCAGGATCGCGAACTTGCGGATCGACTCCGCCCGGCTGACGGCCTCGTTGGCTCGGTCGATCGCCGTCTGGAGGGCCTCGAGGACGACCGGGGTGTTCGGTGCCTCGGTGATCGACAGGTCAGCAAGCCCGTGAGCCTTCGCCCACAACGGCCACATCTCGCTGTCGAGCGTGACGAGAACTCCGATGAACGGCTTGCCCTCGCCGACGACGATGCACTGGGAGACGAGCGGGTGGGCCCGGAGCCGGTCCTCGAGCACGGCCGGCGCCACGTTCTTGCCCCCGGCAGTGACGATGATCTCCTTCTTGCGACCGGTGATCTTCAGGTAACCGTCCGCGTCGAGCTCGCCGATGTCACCAGTGTGGAACCAGCCATCGTCGTCCATCGCCTCATGGGTGGCCTGCTCGTTGTCGTGATATCCCGCGAAGACTCCGACTCCTCGGGTTAGAATCTCGCCGTCCGCGTCGATCCGGACACCACACCCGGGCAGCGGCGGACCGACCGTGCCGATCTTGATCTTGTCCGGGGTGTTGACGGTGACGGGGGCCGTCGTCTCGGTCAGGCCGTAGCCCTCGAGAATCGTCACGCCGATCCCGCGGAAGAAGTGGCCGAGCCGCGTCCCGAGCGGCCCGCCGCCCGAGACGGCGTAGCTGACCTGGCCGCCCATCGCGGCCCGCAGCTTGCCGTAGACGAGCCGGTCGAAGACGGCGTGCTGGACCCGGAGCGGCAGGCTGGGGCCACCCGCGTCGAGCGCCTCGCTGTGGGCGATGGCGACGGTGACGGCGCGCAGGAAGATCTTTCCCTTGCCGTCCGCGGCGGCCTTCGCCTCGGCCGAGTTGTAGATCTTCTCGAAGACGCGGGGGACCGCCAGGACGAAGGTGGGGCGAAAGGTCGCGAAGTCGTCGAGCAGCGACCTGATGTCCGACGAGTGCCCCATCCGGGCCCGTGCGGCGACGCAGAGCACCTCGATGAACCGGGCGAAGACATGCGCGAGGGGGAGGAAGAGCAGCGTGGAGGAGCCGCTGGCGCGAACGACGCCGCTCAGCTTCTCGATGGCGTTCTCGGCGAGCGCGAGGAAGTTGTCGTGGGTCAGCTCGCACCCCTTGGGGCGACCCGTCGTGCCAGAGGTGTAGATGATCGTCGAGATGCTCGAGCGGTCGAGGGACGAGGACCGGTCGTGCAGGTCGGACTCGGGCACGTCCTGCCCTTGCTCGCGCAGCCCGTCGACGCCGCCGCCCTCGATCTGGACGATGTGCTCCAGCACGGGCAGGGACTCCCGAGCCCCCTCGACGGTCGCTCGGTGGGCGTCGGTCTCCACGACGACCACCCGCGCGTCCGAGTCGCCGAGGATCCACTGGACCTGGTCGGCGGACGACGTCTCATAGATCGGCACGACCACACCGCCGGCCCGCCAGACGGCGAAGTCGAGCAGGGTCCACTCGTAGCGGGTCCGCGACATCAACCCGACCCGGTCGCCCACCGCCACGCCCTGTGCGATGAGGCCCTTGGCGACGGAGTCGACGTCTGCGGCGAACTCCGACCAGGTCACATGGGACCACGACCCCGCCGAGGCCTTCTTCGAGAACGCGATCCCCTGCGGGTCGAGATGCGCATTGCGACCTGGCAGGTCGGCAAGGCTGCCCTCGGTGGTGTCGGGGACGAGTGCCTCGACCACAAGCTCAATCACGGGTGCCTCCTTGGCCTGGGGGAGTCGTGTCTGCACCCTACCCGGGGGGGTGGGCGTCGAGGCGCTAGTCTTCGGCGCATGGCAAATCGGACCGAGAGCACCATCACCATCGATGCGCCACCCGCCGAGGTGCTCGACGTCATCGCGGACTTCGAGGCGTACCCCGAGTGGGCCGGGGACATGAAGCACGCCGCGATCCTCGCCGAGGATGGCGATGGCTGGGCGGACCGAGTCGAGTTCACGCTGGACGCGGGCGCGATCAAGGACACGTACGTGCTCAGCTACGACTGGGACGTCGTCGAGGATGGCAGCGGGGTGGTGTCGTGGACGATGGTCTCGGCGACCGTCCTGTCCGCCCTCGACGGCTCGTACACCCTGACCCGTGCCGGAGATGCGACGACGGTGACCTACCGCCTCGCCGTCGACCTCAAGATCCCGATGCTCGGCATGCTCAAACGCAAGGCGGAGAAGGTCATCATCGACACCGCGCTCAAGGAGCTCAAGAGGCGGGTCGAGGCTCCGCCCGCGTGACCACGAGCGCGGACGGCCACGACGGCGACCGCCCCGCCGTCGGCACGGTCGCCGAGGAGGCGGCCCGGCTCGTCGACCTGCTCTCGGGGCTCGGTGTCGGCGGTTCGGCCACGAGGACGCCCTCCAAGCCCTCCGGGCAGCCTGATGAGGGCAGCGCCGATGCTTCGCCGACCTGCACGTGCGGCGGTCAGCGGCCCGCGGCGTGTGGACTCTGCCCAGTCTGTCAGCTCATCGCCTTCGTGCAACGGGTCAGCCCGGAGACGATCGACCGGCTCGCAGAGGTCGTCGAGCTCGCGGCGACGGGGCTGCGCGACCTTGCGGTCGTGCAGCGCTCCCGTCGGGACCGCGAGCAGCCGGCCGAGGCGGACAGCAGCGATGGGGACGAGCGTGGACACCCTGCCGAGGGCGGAGTGTGATGCGTGGTCTGGCGGTCGGGATCGACATCGGTGGTACCAAGGTCGCCGGGGGAGTGGTCGACGAGTCCGGGCAGATCCTGCACCGGGCTCGCCGCAGCACCCCGCACCGGTCGACCTCGCCCAAGGTCGTCGAGGACACGATCGTCGCGTGCGTCGAGGAGCTGCTCGAGAGCAGCGACGGTGAGCAGATCGTCGCCGTTGGGGTCGGTGCGGCCGGCTTCGTGGGGGCGGACCGGGCGACGGTCGTGTTCGCCCCGCACCTGTCGTGGCGCAACGAGCCGCTTCGAGACCGGCTCCAGGCTCGGCTCGACCCACCGGTGACGATCGACAACGACGCGAATGCCGCCCTCTGGGCCGAGGCGCGCTTCGGCGCCGCCATCGGCGAGTCGCATGTCGTCATGATCACGCTCGGCACCGGCATCGGTGGTGCGGTCCTCGTCGACGGGCACGTGACCCGCGGCCGCCACGGGATCGCGGGCGAGTTCGGCCACATGCAGGTGGTGCCCGCCGGGCTGCGCTGCGAGTGCGGCAACCGGGGCTGCTGGGAGCAGTACGCGAGCGGCAACGCGCTCGTGCGCGAGGCGCGCGACCTCATCACGGCCGGCTCCCCCGTCGTCAGCGACCTGCGCGAACGGCTCGGCTCCGACGAGTCCGCCCTCACCGGCCCGCTCATCACCGAGGCAGCGCAGGCGGGCGACCCGACGGCGCGGGAGCTGCTCGGGGATGTCGGCGAGTGGCTCGGCCTCGGGATCGCCAACCTCGCTGCAGCGCTCGACCCCGGATGCTTCGTCGTCGGCGGCGGTGTCAGTGCCGCCGGGGAGCTGCTGCTCGGCCCGGCCCGCGAGGCCTTCCGCCGTCAGCTGCCGGGTCGGGGCTACCGTCCCGAGGCCGCGATCGTCCGAGCCCGGCTCGGTGCCGACGCCGGGCTCATCGGGGCCGCCGAGCTGGCACGGGCCGGCGGATGATCGAGGGCCGCCGGGTCCGGCTCGCGAGCTACAACCTGCGCGACCTGCTCGACGACCGGGTGGCTGCAGCCCGGGTCGTGCGCGCCATCCAGCCTGACGTCCTGTGCCTCCAGGAGGTGCCACGTCGGCTCACGACGGAGTTCTGTCTGCCTGCCTTCGCGCGCGCATGCGGCCTCTACTGGGCCGGCGGACGCCGCGGCTCCGGCGGCACGGCAATCCTCACGGCCCTGCGCGTGCACACGCACCGCGCCGTGACGCGACGGTTGACCGTTCGCTTCCCCGACCGGACGAGGGGGTATGCCGCTCAGCTGCTGTCGGTGCCCGGTGCCCAGCCGCTGTGGGTGGCCAGCGTCCACCTCGGGCTGCGTGCCGACGAGCGGGAGCGACACCTGGCCGAGGTCCTGGCCGGCGTGTCGCACCCCGCCGTCGTGGCCGGGGACCTCAACGAGGGCGCGACCGGTGCCGCCTGGGCACGCCTCGCCGCCGCCTACCGGAAGGTCTCGGGTGAGCATCCGACCTTCCCGGCCGACCACCCGACGTCAGCCCTCGACGTCATCTTCGCCAGCCCGGAGGTCAGCACGACACCGGTGGACCCCGTCGTGCATCCCCTTCACGAGGACCTCGTTGCCGCATCGGACCACCGGCCGTGCTGGGCCGACCTCATCCTCCCGGTGGCCCGTCCGTGACGTTTGGCGGCGGTCACACCCACGCGTTCAGCCTCGATGCGCTGCTGACCGCGCTGTCGAGCCAACCGGTGATCGTGGGCACGGACTGGACCAAGGCCATGTTCACCCCGGACCCGGACGGCCGGCTGCACCCGGATGGCTCGGTCGAGGGCGGCCATGAGTACGTCCTCGACCAGCTCGACACCGATACCGAGCGCATCTGGATGACCAACACGTGGGGCACCTCCTGGGGCCAGGCGGGCAGGGCATGGTTCTCCTTCGCCGACTTCCAGACTCTGCTGGGCCGGGACGGCGACTGCACGGTCTTCACCCCGATCACCCAGCCGGCTCCGGTACCGGCACCTGATGACGAGGTCACGACGCTGCTGAAGAACGCCGCGGCGCAGTCCAAGAAGGTGTCCGCCGCGCTCGAGCAGGCGCTCCACAGGCTCACCTGAGCGCGCCCGGGAGCTGTTGGACCCGACCGGTAGGTGCTGCGGCCCGGTGGATGGCGTCGACGTCGTGATCGCAAGTCGACCAGCTGTACACCCGGCCATGATGGCGTTGGCCTGGGCGACGGGGTCAGACGCGGGTGCCGTCGTCGAAGGGGTCGCGGTTGGAGCCACCTCGCACGACGAGCATGACGAAGCCGACGACGGTCATGGCCACCGCGGTCACGACCCACCAGCCGCTGCCGCCGCGGTCGAAGATGAGGACGTAGAGCAGTAGCAGCGGCCCGCCCGCGAGAAGGCACACCGTGGCCCAGTACATCGGGTCGTCCTCCGCCGACGGCAGCTCCACCGGCGGCGGGATGAAGTGGTCGTCCTCGTCGTCCTCGGGTGCGACCGCCTCGTCATCATCGCCGGTGCCGCCACGCCAGACCTGAGGCGTCGTCGGGGTGACCGGCAGCCCTCGTATCGTGCCCGGCAGCGGCAGGGCACCGCTGGCAGGTGGCGGTTCGTCGGGCTCGTCCGGACGCTCCGGGCCCGGGCGGGGCGGCGGATCGGCAGCAGGAGCCGGCTCGTCAGCGGTCTCGTCCCACCCGGCGACGATCCGCTCGAACTCCGCGTCCAGCTCATGGTCGTTCATGATGATCGAATCCTCGCACGCCGCCGCCCGGGTAGGCGAGTGTCGTAGAGTTCAGGCGGGCGACGACGGGAGGCGCGCGAGTGTTCTACTGGTTCCTCAAGACGATCGTGCTGGGGCCGATCCTCAGGCTGCTCTTCCGGCCATGGGTCGAGGGCGAGGAGTACGTCCCCACCGAGGGGGCCGCCATCCTGGCCAGCAACCACCTGTCGTTCTCCGACTCGATCTTCCTGCCTGTCGTCGTGTCGCGCCGCGTCACGTTCCTCGCCAAGAGCGACTACTTCACCGGCAGCGGACTCAAGGGCCGGCTCACAGCCGCGTTCTTCCGAGGCGTCGGCCAGCTCCCCGTCGACCGATCCGGTGGCACGGCGAGCAACGCGGCCCTCACCTCCGGGCTCAAGGTGCTGCGACGCGACGAGCTGCTCGGCATCTACCCCGAGGGCACCCGTTCCCCGGACGGCCGCCTCTACCGAGGCCGCACCGGGGTCGCCCGGATGGCCCTCGAGGCCGGTGTACCGGTCATCCCGGTCGCCATGATCGGCACCGACAAGGCGCAGCCGACCGGCAAGAGGCTGCCGCGGATCATGCGGATCGGTGTCCGGATCGGCCGGCCCCTGGACTTCTCCCGGTACGAGGGCATGCAGGACGACCGCTTCGTGCTGCGCTCCATCACCGACGAGATCATCTACGAGCTCATGCTGCTGTCCGGGCAGGAGTACGTCGACATGTATGCGACGTCGATGAAGGACCGCATCGTCGCTGCCGCCCGCGCGAAGGCCCGGGAGCTGCAGGAGGCCGCCAAGCCGGGCAGCACGGCGCCCGAGCTGGAGGAGGCCCTCGACGCCGCCGAGGGCAAGCCCGTCGTGCCCAGGCAGCTGACGCCCCCCACCGATGCGGGCGAGCAGCAGTCCGGCGGCGACGCCTCCGTGGCCTCGTGACGCCACGTCTCGCCGAGCCCGCCAGGCGCAGGGGAGCCGGCTGAGCGGCATCCGGTCGCCCAGGGTTCGGCATCCGGACCCGGCCGTCCGTGCGGATGCCCGCCGTCTACCCTGTGGAGCGTGACCACGAGCGCGTCCGACCCCACCACCGCGTCGATCCCCGCAGGGGAAGACAGGCTCGCCGCCATGCTCGCGGCGGCGTCCGAGCTCGAGACGGTACAGCAGCCCGGCTGGCCCGACACGGCGGCGGTGGCCGGTGTGGTCGAGACGCTCCGCTCGTACCCGCCGCTCGTCTTCGCCGGTGAATGCGACATCCTGGCCGAGCGGATGGCCGCAGCCGCCGACGGCGACGCCTTCGTGCTGCAGGGCGGCGACTGCGCCGAGACGTTCGCGGGTGCCACGGCCGACAGCATCCGGGACAGGATCAAGACGATCCTGCAGATGGCGGCCGTGCTCACCTACGGTGCGAGCAAGCCCGTCGTCAAGGTCGGTCGGATGGCCGGCCAGTTCGCCAAGCCACGCTCGGCCTCGATTGAGACGCGTGAGGGCGTGTCCCTCCCGGCCTACCGAGGGGATATGGTCAACGACTTCACCTTCCACGAGGCCGCCCGGACGCCCGACCCGCAGCGCCTCGTCCGGGCCTACCACGCGTCCTCGGCGACGTTGAACCTGGTCCGCGCGTTCACCACCGGCGGCTTCGCCGACCTGCGCTACGTCCACGAGTGGAACCGCGGCTTCGTCCGCACGACGGCCAACGCCAAGTACGAGCAGCTGGCGCGCGCGATCGACAAGGCGATGCGCTTCATGGCGGCCTGCGGGGCCGACTTCGACAAGATGCGCACCGTCGAGTTCTTCGCCGCGCACGAGGCGCTCGTGCTCGACTACGAGCGGCCGCTGACCCGCATCGACTCGCGCACCGGCAAGCTCTACGACACCTCCGGCCACTTCGTCTGGATCGGGGAGCGTACCCGTCAGCTCGACGGCGCCCACATCGACTTCGTCTCGCGGATCAGCAACCCGATCGGCGTCAAGCTCGGTCCCAAGGCGGATGTCGACGAGGTGCTGCGGATCATCGACAAGGTCGACCCCGACCGCACGCCCGGGCGGCTGACCTTCATCACCCGGATGGGCGCGCACACGATCCGGGAGGCACTGCCGGCGCTGCTCGACAAGGTCGGCGGCTCGGGCGCAAAGGTGACCTGGATCTGCGACCCGATGCACGGCAACACCTTCGAGGCGACCACCGGGCGCAAGACCCGCAACTTCGACGACATCGTCGACGAGGTGCGAGGCTTCTTCGAGGTGCACCAGTCGCTCGGGACCGTCCCCGGCGGCATCCATGTCGAGCTGACCGGCACCGACGTAACCGAGTGCCTCGGGGGCACCGCGCAGATCAACGACACCGACCTCGAGAAGCGCTACGAGTCGCTGTGCGACCCGCGCCTGAACCACCAACAGTCGCTCGAGCTGGCGTTCCTCGTCGCCGAGATGCTGGGCCAGGCGTGAGCGGGGCGTCCATCGTTGCCGATCTGCTGAGCGACACGCTCACCCGACCGACGCCCGCCATGCGGGAGGCGATGGCGCAGGCCGAGGTCGGCGACGACGTCTTCGGTGAGGACCCGACCCTGCGGGCCCTGGAGGAGCGGGTCGCCGGGCTGATCGGCCAGCCGGCGGGGCTCTTCACGCCGTCCGGGTCGATGGCCAACCAGCTCGGGGTGCGCCTGCACGCCGGCCCCGGAGCCGAGCTCGTCGCAGACTCGCTGGCGCACGTCGTGCGGGCCGAGCTCGGCGCCGCGGCCGCGCTCTCGGGGATCACGTCGCGCACGTGGGTCGCCGAAGCCGGCCGGTTCCGCGCGGAGGATGCGGCCGCGATGATGGTCACCGGCGTCGGGCCCTACCAGGTCTGCACCGGCGTCGTGGTCGTCGAGAACACCCACAACTTCGGCGGTGGCACGGTCCAGTCCCTCGAGGAGATCCGCGCCGCCCGGCGGTTGACCCGGGCGGCCGGGGTTGCGATGCACCTGGACGGGGCCCGGCTCTGGAACGCCCACGTGGCGACAGGGGTCGCCCTCGCCGACTACGGCCGGGAGTTCGACACCGTGTCGGTATGCCTGAGCAAGGGCCTGGGCGCGCCGGTCGGTAGCGTCCTGCTCGGGTCTGCCGAGGCGATGGCCGAGGCGCGGGTCTGGCGCAAGCGCTTCGGCGGGGGGATGCGGCAGGCCGGCATCCTCGCCGCGGCCGGGCTGTACGCCCTCGACCACAACATCGAGCGGCTCGCCGAGGACCACGCGCGGGCCCACCGCGCCGCAGTGGCGATGGCCGACGCGGCCCCCGGCAGCGTCGTGCCCGACAGTGTCGGGACGAACATCGTCATCGCCGACGTCTCCGCCGCAGGCTGGACCGCGCCCAACTTCGTCGCTGCGGCCCTGGAGCGCGGTGTCCGGCTGTATGCCGTCGGGCCGGCGCTGGTGCGACTCGTCTGGCACCTCGACGTCGATGACGCGGCCACCGACCACGCCGTCGACGTCGTGACCGACCTGCTCGCCCCCGAACGGACCGCTCGGGGCCGAACGGGGCGGTAGACCGGCCGGCAGGGCGTGGGAGCCCCGCGTCCGTGCACATCTGGGCGCATCCCGGGGCGGCCGCCCAGGTGGGCACCGAGGTCCCGGACGGCGGACCGGAGTCTGTGCAGGGGTCTGGGCATTCCGTGGCGTCGTTGCTATCTTTTTGTTGCGCGGCCCCGGACCCCGGCCGCGAGGATTGGCACACATTCTCGTGGTGCTGCCCTAGACCCCGGCAGCTTACTCAGGAGCTGGTTTCGAGTAGGCAGGCCAAACGCAGATGTCAACGCAGCAGCATTCCCACCGGGTCCCCGCCCGGGCGGCCCGGGCCGGTCGCGACGGAACGGTCCGCAGATGGCCGCCAGCCTCAGCAGTGGTGCCCGCGCCGGTGGGCAGGCAAGCTCGGCGCGTCGGCACCGCGGTGACCGCTGCCGCGAGCGGTAGCGCGCCGGGCACGTCGGGCGGTATGCCGTTCTACGGTGCCAAGCGGCCGGCGGCCGGGGCACGCTACCCCGCCGACCCGGCCTACTTCCTGGGCTGACATGCGCGCCCAGGACGTGTCCGATGGCGGGCTCGGTGCGCCGGTGGCCCTCTGGTCCCACCACGGGCTGTCCGATCCCGAGAGTGCGCGGACGCGACCGGTCGTCGGGCCGAACGACCTGTGGGACCGGTGGACGCGGCCGTGGTGAACCAACGCAGCAGGGAGTGGTAGGCGACCGGACGCGTGTGTGTTT